>JAWXCJ010000129.1:0-5564 GCA_034408875.1 Actinomycetota bacterium | reverse complement strand
CCACAGCACGAGCGGGAATGTATGCGGTCGCGGCTGCGTCCGTCAGGTCCCCGTTCTGGACGCGCGTATGTGTCGTGGACAACACATACGCGCGACCAGAAGCCGGGGTTAGCCTGGCGCGATGAAGCCCGCAGGTATCCACCACGTCTCGATCTGTGTTGCCGACGCGGAGGCGGGCCTGGCCTTCTACCGCGACACGATGGGCATGACCGAGCTGGCGCGCCCCGACTTCGGTATCGGCGGGTGCTGGCTCGACGCCGGCGGCCAACAGGTGCACTTGCTGGAGTCCGACGAAGTGCCCGGCCGCAGCGCCCACTTCGCAATCCGCGTCGACGACATCGACGCCGCCGTCGCCGACCTCACCGAGAAGGGTGTCACCGTGCACCCGGTTCCACACACCGCCGGCGCGGGTCGCCAAGCATTCCTGCACGATCCCTTCGGCAACTTCATCGAGCTCAACCAGCCCGACGCGTAGGGCGGCGCTGCTCAGGGTGCGACGAGCGCGGCGACGGCGGAGTCGTAGTCGAGGTATTCGGTGCACGTGCCGTCGTGGTCGAGGAGCCAGAAGCGGTCGAGTTCGGTGAGGAACGTGCGGTCGTGCGAGATCGCGACGACGGTGCCGGTGAAGCTGTCGAGCGCGCCTTCGAGGGCTTCGCACGAGACGATGTCGAGGTTGTCGGTCGGTTCGTCGAGCAACAGCAGGTTGTGGCCTTCGAGTTCGAGGCACAGGATTTCGAGCCGCGCTTTCTGGCCACCCGACAGTGTCTCGTACGGACGGCGCACCGCCGCGTGGATTCCGTACCGCGCGAGCGCTTTGGTCGCCGCTTCGATGTTGCCCGCCCGATCGGCGACGATCGCACCGACATCGCGGCCCGCGAAGTCGGGACGCGCGTTCACCTGCGTGAACACTCCGGGCGACACGCGGTTGCCGACGACGACCTCGCCCTCGCTCGGTGTCTCGGTGCCGGCGATGAGGCGCAGCATGTGGCTCTTGCCCGATCCGTTTGGGCCGACGAGCCCGATGCGCTCACCGAACATGACCTCGTCGGAGTACGCGGCGATCATGCCGTCGAGCCCGACGCCCCGGAGCGCGATGACGCGCCGGGCGGAGTCACCGCCGCGCAGGCGCATCTTCACCCGCTGGTCGGGAATCGGTGGGGGAGGCGGACCCGCGGCGACGAACCGTTCCCAGCGGCTCTCGGCCGCGTCGGCGCGTGACGCGTTCTTGTAGTTGAGCGCGGCGCGCTGCTTCATGATCTTGTAGTGGTGAAACAAGCGCCGTTCCTCGTCCTGCCACCGTTTCAGGTCGTCGCCGAGTTGTTCCTGGCGGGCGGTGCGGGCGTCGGCGTAGGTCGCGTAGCTCCCGCCGTGTGTCCACGAACCCGCGGTCGCGCCCGACGCTTCGAGCGTGACGATCTTGTCGATCGCGGTCGACAGCAAGTGCCGGTCGTGGCTCACGGTGACGATCGTCTTGCGCGACCGGGCGATCTCGGCTTCGAGCCACCGCTTGGCCGGGATGTCGAGGTAGTTGTCGGGCTCGTCGAGCAGCAGGACGTCGGCGTCGGAGTTGAGCAACACGTCGAGGACGAGTTGCTTGCGTTCGCCGCCCGAGAGCGTGTCGGCCCACCGTTCGGCGATGTCGGCGAACGACAAACCCACGATGCGGCGGGCGCTCGCGTCCCACGTCGCTTCGAGCTCGTACCCACCCCGCTCCGACCACTCGCCGATGGCAACGCCCAGATCGATGCCGGCCGCGTCGTCGCCCGCAGCCAGGCGCCGCTCGGCATCGAGCATGCGCTCGCCGCTGTTGCGCATGAGCGGCGGCGCGTACGAGAGCAGCAATTCGTGCACCGTCTGCGCGTCGGTGACACCGACGTCTTGGGGCATGTAGAGCGTGCGGCCGCCGACCGAGATTTCGCCTTCTTCGGCGGTGAGGAGTCCGGCAATGACCTGGATGAGGGTCGACTTCCCGGTTCCGTTGTCGCCGATGATCGCCGCGTGCTCGCCCGGCGAGATGCGGAAGCTCACGTCGAAGAACAGTTGGTCGGCGCCCGGGTACCCGAACGCGACGTTCGAGACGACGAGGTGACTCATGGGGTCCACGTGTACGCGAGGAACCCTTCGCCGGCCCACTCGGGCGGGTAGTCGTCGACGTCGGCGGACCACACGTCGTAGCCCACGTCGCGGTCGGGACGGCGCACGAACCCGAGCCGGTCGTAGAGGCGGCGGGCGGCGGGCATCCAGCGGGTGGTGTGGATGACGAGCGGGCGACCCGCGGTGGCGGCGCGTTCCATGCACGCGCGTGCGAGGGCCTCGCCGACGCCGCCTCCCTGCGCGATTGGGGACACCGCGAGGAGCCGGAACTGCGCTTCGCCGGGCTCGGTCCATTCGAGCCAGCGCGAGCCGTCGCGGTCGACGTAGGTGACGGCGCCGACGACCTCGGCCCCCGCGACAGCGACCAGCACCGTCGCGTCCTTCACGCGCGTCGCGACATCGCGGATGTCGGTGTCGTACCCCCCGAAGAGGTGATCGACCTCCAACACTGCGTAGGCGCGCACCGTCAGCTCACCGACCTGTTCGTATTCGCCGGGAAGTACCGGGCGGATCTCGATGTCCATCAGTGCGACAGGATCTTGGCGAAGAACGCGCGGGTGCGCTCCTCGCGAGGGTTGGCGAAGATTTCGTCGGGCGCCCCCTGCTCGACGATGCGCCCCTCGTCCATCATCACGAGTTGGTTCCCCGCCCGGCGGGCAAATCCCATCTCGTGCGTGACGACGACCATTGTCATGCCTTCCGAAGCCAGTTTGAGCATGACGTCGAGGACTTCGTTGATGACTTCGGGGTCGAGCGCGCTTGTGGGTTCGTCGAACAACATCACTCTCGGGTTCATCGCGAGTGACCGTGCGATCGCGACGCGTTGCTGCTGACCGCCCGAGAGGTGACGGGGGTAGACATTCGCCTTCTCGGCAATGCCGACTCGCAGAAGCTGCGCAAACGCCACTTCCCGCGCCTCGGTTTTGTTGCGGCCGCGGACGAGTCGCTGAGCCAGCATCACGTTCTCCAGGGCTGTGAGATGGGGGAAGAGGTTGAAGCCCTGGAACACCATGCCGACTTCGGCGCGCACCGTGTTGAGGTCGCAGTTCTTGGCGTTGACGTGGATGCCGTCGACCCACACGTTGCCGGCTGACGGCGTCTCGAGCAGGTTGATGCAGCGCAACACCGTGCTCTTGCCCGAGCCGCTCGGGCCCACGATGACAACGACCTGGCCCGTCTCGACTTTCAGCGAAACGCCGTCGACCGCGCGCACCGGGCCAAAGCGCTTGTGGAGGTTCTCGATGACGACCATCTCGGGGCCGGGCGCGTGCTGCGCCCGAGGGGCCTTAGGCACGGTCGTCGAGTCCGAAGCGCCGGCGGTACCACGACAGCAGTAGTGAGAGTGACACCGTGAGAGTGAGATAGATGGCGAAGAGGATCGGGTACGTGCCACGCGAGTCGAAGCTCGTCGCCACGTACTTACGCGAGTTCTGCGTGATCTCGTTCACCGCCAACACGGAGAGCAACGACGTGTCCTTGAGCATCGCGATCGCGTCGTTGCCGATCGCTGGGGTCATGTTGCGGATCGCTTGTGGAAGGACGATGCGCCGCATCGTCTGACCGGGTGTCATGCCAAGTGCGCGGCCCGCTTCGGTTTGACCCCTCCCGATCGACTGAATGCCCGCGCGGAAGATTTCGGCGAGGTACGCGCCGTAGATCAGCGCCAGGGCGATGATCGCGCGCCACTTCATGTCGAGGCTGTTGTTGTCGAACCCGAAGGTCTCGGCCGCGTACGGAACGACAACGAACGCGACCGTGATGATCAGTACGAGAATCGGGACCCCGCGAATCACCTCGATGTAGAAGGTCGCGACGTTCTTCACCACGACGTTGCGTGAGATGCGGCCGAGCCCGGCGATCAGGCCGATGACAAGCGCGATCGCGAACGCGTAGATCGTCGTTTCGATCGTGAGGCGGAGTCCGGGAATGATGCGGTCCCACGCGTTCTCGTATCGCTCTTCCGTCGTGACCAAGTAGGCGATCCATCCGAGGATCGCTGCGATGCCGAGCAACCAGTACGGGAAGTCGCGCCAGCTCCGAATCTTGCCGCCGAAGTCGGCGGGCGGGACCGCGGCCGGGTCCATCAGGTTGCCCATCGGTGTCGCCATGCCGGCTCCTCTAACGACCGTGCGCCAGGCCCGGAGGCCTGGCGCACAGGTACGACGCAGTCAGTTTCTGAATCAGCTTTCGAGGTCGTCGTAGGTGACCTGGAACTCGTCCGTGAAGAACTTCAACGCGAGTTCCTCGAGTGTGCCGTCAGCTTCCATAGCGGCGAGCGCGGCGTTGACCGGAGCAACGAGGTCGCTGCCCTTCGGGAAGATGAAGCCGAGTTCGTCACTCTTCAGCGCCTCGCCGACGAGTTCGAGCTCTTCGGCGTTGTTGCCGACATACCCGAGACCTGCGGTCTCGTCCATGATCACGACGTCGACGTCTTCGTTGAGGAGCGCCTCGACCGCGACCGGAAACTGTTCGAAGGCCTGGATTCGACCTTCGCCCCAGAGCTCGACCGCCTTGTCGAAGTTGGTTGTTCCGGTCTGCGTCCCGATCTTGATCGACTCGTCCGCGGTGATGTCTTCGGCGCTCGCGAAGCGGTCCTCGCCCTTACGCACGAGCAGCCGCTGGTTGACGGTGATGTACCCGTCGGAGAAGTCGACGACTTCCGCCCGTTCCGGGGTGATGGTGATGCCGTCCGCCCCCGCGTCGTACGTCCCGCTCCCGACCGCTTCGATCATGCCTTCCCACGCGGCCTCTTCGAACGAGACCGTGCAGTTCAGCTTCTCGCAGATCGCGTTCCACGCGTCGTAGTCCCAGCCCGCGCCTTCGCCGGTTTCGGGATCGATGTAGTTGAACGGCAGGTACGCGTTCTCGACCGTGACCGAGATTTCCTCGCCACCAAGATCGGGTAGATCTCCATCGGCGGTGTCGTCGCCTTCGGCTGCGGCCTCGGTCGTGTCGGTACCGCCGGCGGCGTCGTCGTCATCGTCGTCGCCACCGCACGCGGCGGCTCCGAGCGTCAACGCTGCGATCGCTATCAGGGCGCCCCATTTGCGCACGTGGGTCCTCCTCGTTGTCGAACGATCGCCGACACTACCTATTCCCTGTCACGTTTGGGCAGGCGCGGCCGTGTACCCGGCGTTGGTGAGGGCGCTCACGATTGCCGCCGCATGCGCCCGGTCCCGGGTCTCGATCGAGACTTCGAGGAGCGTCGTCTTCAGCGCAACGCCGGGCAGGTCGCGCCGGTGGGCCACGTCGATGATGTTGCCGCGGGCCGCGCCGATCACCTGGGCCACCGCGGCCAGTGTGCCGGGGCGGTCGGGGATCTCGATGCGTAGCCGCACGAGGCGCCCGGAACGGGCGAGGGCGCGCCCGATGACCGACGACAGGACCCGGACGTCGATGTTGCCGCCACTGAGGATGACGCCAACCTTGCGGCCGTGAAAGCGCTCGGGGTATTCCAGCAGTGCGGCGAT
>JAWXCJ010000128.1:0-15092 GCA_034408875.1 Actinomycetota bacterium | reverse complement strand
CGTCGGCGCCGGTCATGAGGCCGGTGACACCGATGTTGCCGCCGAAGAACTCGTTGGCGACCGCCACCAATCGCACCGGCACACCCGCCCGGTCGGCGAGGTCGTCGACCAGCGGCGCGAGGACCTGGGCACCCATGACGCCGGTGAGGATCGCGATCGGCACGTTGCGCGCCCGCAACGTGACGGCGACCTCGCCGCGCGGCGCGCGGTAGCCGTCCATCGGCGCGCCGTCGACCGACGCGAAGAACCCGCTGCGGACGCCGGCGGTGACAACCTCCCCGCCCGCGAGCGCGGACTGCACCTCGGCTTCGAACGTGCGCGCCATACCGATGCCGTTCTCGTGCTGCCGGCACTCGTCGTACGCGTCGAGCGCCGGGAAGGGACGCCCGGCGAGGAGGTAGTACTCGTCCGACGCGTACACGAGCCGGCGGCCGAGCGCAGCCGTGTAGCGCTCCTGCCACCGTTCGATCGTCGCGACGACCGCTTCGGCCTCGGCGCGAGTGTGCGGGCGCATTTCGGGTTCGCGGTTGTGGGCGCTCACCCCGAGGGGCACGACGCCCAGCGTCGAGAGCCGCGGGAACCGGTCGAGCACGCCGAGGAGGGTCTGGTCGAGCACCGCGCCGTCGTTGACTCCCGGGCACGCGACGACCTGGCCGTGCACCTCGATGTCGGCGTCGAGGAGGAGTTCGAGCCAGCGCAGGCTGGTCGCGCCGCGCCGGTTGCGCAGCATCTTCGTGCGCACGTCGGGGTCGGTGGCGTGGATGCTCACGTAGATCGGGCTGAGCCGCTCCCCGACCACCCGCTCGAAGTCGGCCTCGGTGAACCGGGTCAGCGTCGTGAAGTTCCCGTAGAGGAACGACAGCCGGTAGTCGTCGTCCTTCAGGTACAGGCTTTTCCGCATGCCTTCGGGCAGTTGGTAGATGAAACAGAACGGGCAGTGGTTGTCGCAGGTGCGGACGCGGTCGAACACCGCGCTCTCGAGTTCGACCCCGAGCGGCGCGCCGGCGTTCTTCTCGACGACGAGCAGCTGCTCCAAGCCGCCCCGCCTGATGTCGAGTTCGACATGGGCGGCATCGGTCTCCATTTGGTACGCGATGACGTCGCGCAGGTCCTCGCCGTTGACCGCGAGGACCTCGTCGCCCGCGACGACACCCGCGACCTCGGCCGGGGAGCCGGGCGCGACAGCGACGACACGGGCGGGGGGCATAGGTACAAAGTCTACGGATGACCAGCGGTAACGTCGGTAGCGTGCGGACGAAGCGTCGGCCCGCCGGCCGAAGGCACCTCGGACGAGAGCGAAGGGAGCCATAGTCATCGTGGGTGTGGAACGGGTGTTACTCGCCGAGCCCCGCGGCTTTTGTGCCGGGGTCGAGATGGCGATCAAGGCACTGGCGTGGATGGTGCGCGCGTTCGAACCGCCGGTGTACTGCTACCACGAGATCGTCCACAACCGCCTCGTGGTCGACCGGTTCCGCGAGCAGGGCGTCGTGTTCGTCGACGACATCGCCGACGTTCCGCCCGGCGCACCGCTCATGCTCTCGGCGCACGGTTCCGCCCCCGAGGTCGTCGAAGCCGCGCGCGGCAACGGCCGCTACGTCGTGAACGCGGTGTGCCCGCTCGTCACCAAGGTGCACCACGAAGCCAAGGTGCGCGCCCGCAAAGGGTTCACGATCCTCTATGTCGGCCACGAAGGCCACGACGAAGCAGTCGGCACGCTGGCCGTCGCGCCGGAGTCGATCCGGCTCGTCGAGCGCCCCGAAGATGTCGACGCCCTCCTCGCGGAAGTCGGAGACGACGGCGCGTTCGCGATGTTGGCGCAGACGACGCTGGCGCATCACGAGTGGCAGGCCCTGCTCGACCGCACCCGCGAGCGCGTGCCCGAAGTGTGGACCGCATCGCGCAACGATCTGTGTTTCGCGACGACAAACCGCCAGGCCGCGCTCACGCAGATCGCGGCCGACGCCGACGCGATCGTCGTGATCGGTAGCGCCAACTCGTCGAACACGATCGCGCTCGTGAAGGTCGCCCAAGACGCCGGCTGTTCGCTGGTCGTTCGCATCGACGGGCCCGACGAACTCGACGTCGCCGCGCTCGGCGACGCGCGCGTCGTCGGTGTGACCGCGGGCGCGAGCGCACCCGAAGAGCTGGTCGAGGCCGTGATCGCGCGTCTCGCCCCCGCCGACGGCGTCACCCTGGTGCGCGTCACCGACGAAGACGAGTATTTCCCGGCGCCCCGTGAACTGCGCGAGTTGATGCCGCTGCTCGACACCCTCGGCGCCCTCGCCCTCGGCGGCGACCCGGTGGCGGCCCGGGCCCACGGCGGCCCGTTCGCCGACGACCGCGTCCGCGACGCGTCGGTCGTCCTCGCCGACCTCGACTAGCCCCAAGCCGAAATTGCGTCGTGTGGCGACCGAAACGGTCGCCGAATGACGCAATTTCGGCTGGTTACGCGTCGCGGAGGCGGTACGCCTCGTCGAAGGCGACCTGCAGGTCGTCGGCGAGCCGGGCGGTGACCATGTCGACCGACGCGCGCGGCACCGACGACGTGGTGCGTTCGGGAGGGATCACGGGCTCGCCGACGACGATGACCACCGACGCGAAGCCCGGGAAGAACCGGTGCTTACGCGAGCGCATGATCTCTTCGCTGCCCGCCATGCCGAGCGGGACGATGGGCACGCCCGCGCGGAAAGCCAGATACGCCGCGCCCGGTTGCAACGGCTGGATCTTCGGGCCGTTCTGGCGGGTGCCTTCGGGGAACACGGCCAGCACGTCGCCGCTCTCGAGCATCGCGACGGAGTCGCGCACGGCCTTGCGGTCGTTGCCGTCGCGCTCGACCGGGAACCCACCGAGCGCCCGGAACAGCGAACTCAGCACCGGGATGCGAAACAACGGCGCCTTGCCCATGAACCGCACGCGCCGCGGCGTGACGAGCCCGACCAACGGGATGTCAATCATCGAACGGTGCGACGGGGCGAACACGTAACCACCGGTCGCGGGAAGGCGGTCGGCGCCGACGACCTTGATACGCCAGATCACCTGCGCCGTACGAGACAGGATCAGGCGGGCGAACCAGTAGAGCACCATCGCCTCAGCCTCCCTCCGCGGCGCGGTAGCGCGCCACGATCTCGGCTACGACGTCGGCCACCGCGCGGTCGGTGGTATCGATCACGACCGCGTCCTCCGCGGCGAGCAGGGGCGACGCAGCCCGGGTGCTGTCGAGCTGGTCGCGGCGGGTCAGCGCCTCGCGCACGTCGTCGACGGCGACTTCGCGGGCCGCGGCCTGCTCGTCGCGGTGGCGGCGCCGGGCCCGTTCCGCGTCGTCGGCATCGAGATACACCTTGACCACGGCACCGGGGAACACGACCGTCCCGATGTCGCGGCCTTCGACGACACCACCGCCGTGCGCCTCGACCCACGAGCGTTGGCGGGCGACGAGCACCTCCCGCACCGGCGGGTGAGCCGACACTGCGGAGACAGTGGCCGTGACCTCCGGCGTTCGGATCTCGGCGCTGACGTCGCGGCCGTCGAGCGTCGTCACTCCCCGTTCGACCTCGATGCGCGCGTCGACCGCGACCCGCGTACACGCATCGCCGTCGTTCGGATCGAGACCACGGTCGAGGACCGCGAACGTAACCGCGCGGTACATCGCACCGGTGTCGAGCACGTTGAGGTCGAGCGCGTCGGCAACGGCGCGCGCCACCGTCGACTTGCCCGTTCCGGAAGGGCCGTCGATCGCGACGACGTGCCGTTCGAGATCGGACATCGTCACGCGCCGCCGGTGAGCGCCGCGAGGTGCTCGGCGAACTCGGGATACGACGACGCGACCGCGCCCCAGCCCCGAACGGTCGTCGAGCCGTCGATCGCGTGCGCGGCGACGGCGACGGCCATCGCGATCCGGTGGTCGCCGTGGCTCTTGAGCAGCCCCGAGTGTGGTTGTCCGCCCCTGATCACGAGGCCGTCGGCGCGGGGTTCGACGCCGATCCCGAGTTGCGTGAGCTCCTGGTGCACGGTGCCGATGCGGTTGCTCTCCTTGGCCGCGAGCTCAGCCGCATCGCGAACCTCGGTGACGCCGTCGGCGAACGCGGCCGCCATGGCGAGGACGGGTACCTCGTCCTGCACGTTGGGAATCTCGTCGCCTTCGATGACCGTGCCGTGCAGCGGCGCGGCTCGCACCACGATGTCGCCGACGGGTTCACCGCACCGGTCGCCACTCGGGACGATCTCGATGTCGGCGCCCATGCGCAGCAACACGTCGACGAAACCGAGTCGGGTCGGGTTGATCGAGACATCTTCGAGCACGATCTCGGAACGCGGCGTGATCGATGCCGCGACCACGAAGAATGCGGCCGACGACGGATCACCCGGTACATCGAGCGCGAACGCTTCGGGCTCGCCCGCGCGCACGCGCACAGCAAGACCGTCGACCTCCAGGGGAACGCCGAGGGCGGCGAGCATACGCTCCGTGTGATCGCGGCTTGGCGCGGGCGACACGACCTCGGTCACACCCTCGGCGCCGAGGCCGGCGACGAGCAGCGCGGACTTCACCTGGGCCCAAGCGACCGGGAGTTCGTGACGTACTCCGCGAAGTTGACCGCCTCGGATCGCGATCGGTGCGTGCTCACCGCCATCGCGCCCGTCAGCGGTCGCCCCCATCGCGCGCAACGGTTCGATGACGCGCAGCATCGGGCGCGTGCGCAGCGACGCATCGCCGGTGAGCACCGTGAGGAACGGGCACCGCGCGAGCACACCCGAGATGATGCGCAACGTCGTCCCCGAGTTGCCACAGTCGAGTACTGCCTCCGGCTCACGGAGGCCGGCGGCCCCGGAGCTCTGCACGGTAACGATCTCGCCCTTGGTGCGCGCCTTCACACCCAGATGTCCGAGCGCCAAGCGTGTGGCGTGCACGTCTTCGCCCGTCGCCAAGTGCGTGAGCTCGGAACGTCCCGAAGCCAGCGCCGCGAACAACAACGCACGATGCGAGATCGACTTGTCGCCCGGAACGCGCAACCGCCCCCGCAGCGGCGCCGCACCGCCAAAGTCGAGCTGCTCCGGTGTGGTGCTCACCGCTCCACCCGTGAACTGCTTGTGTGGTACCCGAGTTCGTGCAGCCCGGCTTCGAGTGCCGGCGCGTCGCTCGCGGCGACGACGAGGACCGCCACACCGGCCGCGCCTTCGAGCGAGTGCGCGACCTCGAAGTCTTCGAGGTTCACGCCCAGGCGACCGGCGAGCGTGGTCACCTCGGCGAACACGCCGGGCCGGTCGGGTACCGGAACCCGCAGCTCCACCAGGTCGGTCGCGGCCGACACGCCGACCGGCAGGTTGCGGCGGGCGGCGCGGGCGCGCTCCAACAGCGCGAGCAGGAACTCGCGATCGCCGCGCGCGACGGCATCGCGGGTGGCCCGGAGCGATTCGAGGTACCGGTCGAGTGCGTCGACAACGGCGTCCCGGTTGGCCGCGAGGATGTCGGGCCAGATCGCCGGGTGCCCGGCCGCGATGCGCGTCATATCGCGGAATCCGCCCGCCGCGAGCCGGAGCAACACCTGGTGCTCTTCCTCTTGGTCGTTGGCGACGTCCATCAGCGTGCTCGCCGCGAGTTGCGGCGCGTGACTCACCAACGCGACGACGACATCGTGATGCTCGGGAGTGACGGTCACGACCTCGGCGCCCATATCGCGCACCAACGCCCGGAGTTGCGTGTACGCGTCCTCGTCGGTCGCGGTCGTGGGCGTCAGTACCCATGTCGCCCCTACGAACAGGTCGGCGTCGGCGCCGTCGACGCCCTCCTGTTCCGAACCGGCCATCGGGTGGCCGCCGACGAACCGCCGGGCTCCGCCCGGGCGGGCTTCGAGCTCGGCGACAATCGGCGCCTTCACCGACCCGACGTCGGTCACGAGCGGTACACCGGCGTCGAGCGCGGCCGCGACAACGGCGGCGATGTGCCCGACCGGGACGGCGACGACTGCGACGTCGGCGCCGTCGAGCGCGCGACCCAGATCGTCCTCGATTGAGGCGACCGCGCCGAGTTCCTTGGCCCGGCGCAGACGGCCGGGGTCGCGGTCGTGGCCGACAACGTCGCAGCCCCGGCGCGTCAACGCCAGGCCGACCGATCCGCCGATCAGTCCGGTGCCGATGACCGCGATGCGCTGCGGCATCCGTTACTCCGGGAGGTCGTCGCGCAGGGCCCGCGCGTCCTCGAGGTACACGTGATGCAGGGTTGCTCGGTCCTGCTCGCCGTAGAAGTGCATCATGATGCGGATGCACCGCTTCATGCCCTTCGTGATCCCGAGTTCGCGGGCGCACAGCAGCGGGATGTCGCCCAGGCCCTGCGCGCGCGCCGCCGTCGCAGGAAACTCGGCGACGAGGTCGTCGGTGGCCGTGAAGATGATGCTCACGATGTCGTCGTGGGCGATGCCGTTGCGTTCGAGCATCTCGCGCACGAGCCGCTGCGTCTTCGCGTCGATCTCGGCCTTCGTGTCCTCGGTGCAGGTGGTCGCCCCCCGCAGGGCCAACAGTCTCACGACGTCCGAGGTTAGTCGGGGGTCTCGTGCGGGCCTTCGAGCGCGTTCGCGTACAGCGACCGCACCTCGGCGCTTGTCAGCGGCCGCCACGCGCTCGGCGCGAGGGAGTGGTCGGTGATCGGTCCGATACGAGTCCGGACCAGGCGCCGCACGGGATGTCCGACGTGGGCGAGCATCCGCCTCACCATGCGCTTGCGCCCTTCCTTCACGACGATCTCGACGAGCGCGTGCGAGTTGTCGTTGGCCGGCTGCACGAGCCGGACCCGGGCCGGGCGCGTGCGCCCGTCGTCGAGGTCGATGCCCTCGCGGAGCGCTCGCAGCGCAGCGGGCGCCGGAACCCCCTGCACTTCGGCGAGGTATTCCTTCTCCACACCGTGACTCGGATGCATCAGCAACTGCGCGAGGTCGCCGTCGTTGGTGAGGATCAACAGTCCTTCGGTATCGCGATCGAGCCGGCCGACCGGGAACACGCGCGGTTCCGACGGAACAAGATCGAGCACCGTCCGGCGGCCCTGCGGGTCGCTTGCGGTGGTCACCGTGTCCGGCGGTTTGTTCAACAGCCAGTGCACGACCGACGAGTCGATGATGACCGGAACACCGTCGAGTGCGACGTGCGCGACTGCCAGATCGACGCGCGCGCCGAGGATCGCCACTGCGCCGTCGACGGTGACCCGCCCCGCCGCGATGAACTCCTCGCACGTACGCCGCGAACCGAGGCCCGCCCGCGCGAGCACCTTCTGTAGGCGCTCGCCCTCGGGCTCGTTCACTCCTGCGGTGTGGAGTCGTTCGTCGCCGCGGGGTCGTCGGTCGGCATGCGCAGCCCCCGTTCGAGCGCTTCGACGATGGAAGCCTCGGGCACGAAGTCGGCGAGGGCCGGGAGTTGATCAAGGGTGTCGATGCCCAGACGTTCGAGAAACGCGCGGGACGTGCCGAACAACGCCGGGTTGCCCAAGGTCGGCTCGTGGCCGACCTCTTCGACGTACCCGCGGGCGACGAGCGTCTTCAGCGTCGCGTCGACATTGACGCCGCGTATCGCCGAGAGCTGCGCGCGCGACACCGGCTGCTTGTACGCGATGATCGCCAGCGTTTCGAGGGCCGGGCCCGAGAGCCGGGCGGTCTGACCCTCGAGCACGAAGCGTTCGACGTACGGGAACGCGTCGGGGTGCGTCTGGAACCGATACCCGCCCGCGACCCGGGCAATGGTGAAGCCGCGGCCGTCGCTCGCGTACTCGCCCGCCAGCTGATCGCAGATACCCTCGATCCGCTCGACCGGCAGCTCGAGCAACTGGGCGAGAACGGTGACATGCACCGGTTCGGTGGCGGCCAACACGATCGCCTCGATGGCGCGACGCGACTCGAGCTCACTGTCGTTTTTGGGTTCGTCGGTGTCGCTCACGCGTGCTCACCAACCGGCTGAGGCTCGGGCTCGGTGAGCCGCACGGTCTCGTGCTCGTCGTCTTCGCCCCACTCGGCGAGCGAGTCGATGTCGAGAGACACGCGTTCGCCCGCGGCGAGCGGGCGCACGACCAACTCGCCGAAGCTCTCGGTCTGTTCGAGGTCGACGACACCCTGCTTGAACAGTTCGAGCACGGCGAGGAAGCGGACGATCACCTCGAGGCGTTGCCCGACCCCGAGCGTGAGATCGCGGAACCGCACCGCCCCGGTCGTGGGGAGCAGGGCGAGCACGGTCTCGATGGCGTCGCGCACGCTCGCCCGGATCGGGGCGACGTGGTCGGTGCGCACTTCCTCGTCGGGCGGCGGAGCGAGACCGCGCTGCGCGGCGGCAAGAAGTGCGTCGAGCGCGACTCGTTCGAGCGGGTCCGGGGCCAGCGACCGGAAGGGCTCCTCCGGACCAACCGTGCGGGGCACGCTCCGGCTCGCGTCGAGCAACTGCTCGTGCAGCACCCGGGCCGCGTCCTGGAACGTCTTGCACTCGAGCAGGCGGGCGAGCAGCAGGTCTCGGTGCTCGAACCGGGACAACTCCTCGTCCAACTCGACGTCGTCGCGGCCCGGGAGCAGGCGCCGCGCCTTCAGCTCGACGAGCGTCGCGGCAATGAGGAGGAACTCAGTGGCCGAATCGAGGTCGACGCGTTCCATCTGCTCGACCTCGGCACAGAACGTGTCGACGATGCGGGCGAGCGAGATCTCCCACAGGTCGACCTCTTCCTTGAGAATGAGGTGCAGCAGGAGGTCGAACGGGCCTTCGAATACGGGCGTCGACACCTCGTACGGCATGCGTTCGCATGTTACCGAAGTGAATCACAGCCATGTGGTACCCGGCGAGGCCGCAAATTGCGGAGTTCGAAGACCCGGCCGGGCCAATATGGGCGCCCATGGCTCGCGTCTTTTCGGGCATCAAACCCACCGGTGACGTCCAGCTCGGCAATTACCTGGGCGCGATTCGCCGCTGGGTCGACGACCAGCCGCCGGCCGGGTCCGCGGCGGCCGAGGCCGGCGACGCGATCTTCTGCGTCGTCGACCTGCACGCATTGACGGTGCCCTACCAACCGGCGGAGCTGACCGCGCTGACCCGCGAGGCGGCCACGGTGCTCATGGCCGCCGGACTCGACCTCGACCGCAGCCTGTTGTTCGTCCAGAGCCACGTGCGGGCCCATACCGAGCTGACGTGGATCCTCAACAACACGGCCACGTTCGGCGAGCTCCGCCGGATGACGCAGTTCAAGGAGAAGTCGGCCAAGGCGGGGGAAGGAAGCCAGGAGTCGGTGAGCGTCGGGCTGTTCGACTACCCGGTGCTCATGGCCGCCGACATTCTCCTGTACGACACCGAGGAGGTACCGGTCGGCGACGACCAGCGCCAGCACGTCGAGCTGACGCGCGACATCGCCATCCGTTTCAACGCGACGTTCGGCGACACGTTCGTCGTCCCGAAGGCGACATTCCCCGCGGTCGGTGCCCGCATCATGGACCTGCAGAACCCGGACCGGAAAATGTCGAAGTCCGACGACTCACCGCAGGGCACGGTGCTGGTGCTCGACCCGCCGAAGACCATCGCGAAGAAGATCAAGTCGGCCGTCACCGACTCCGACACCGCCGTCCGCCACGACCGCGACGCCAAGCCCGGCATCTCGAATCTCATCGAGATCTACGGCGCGGTGACGGGCACGTCGATCGCGGGCGTCGAGGACGAGTTCGCGGCGGCGCAGTACGGCACGTTCAAGGTCGCCGTTGCCGACGCGGTGGTCGAGTTCGTACGCCCGCTGCAGGAGCGCTACGCCGAACTCGCGGCCGACCCCGGCGAAGTCGACCGCCGCCTCGCGATCGGCGCCGAACGCGCCGACGCCAAGGCCGAGTCGGTCCTCGCCAAAGCACTCCGCAACGCCGGGCTACTTCCCCGACCGTCGCTCTAAGGAACGCCCCAGGGTTCCGGGTTCGCGAAGTCGGCGGGACAGCCGACCTTCGCGTGTACGTCGCCGAAGTCCTGACCGTTCAACAGCAACCGGCTCGTCGACCCCGATCCCGTGAGACCCTGCAACACGATCGCGTTCGCGTTGCACCACACGACGTTCACGCCGACACCGACACCGGCGTCGGTCTTCTCTTCCTCGCCGAGCCGCGGGTACGCGTGCTCCCGCTCGTAGGTGGAGTTGTAGTAGGTCGCGGCACGCTTCAGGCCGGGGTCGGTCGTTGCGTCGAAGAGGACCTCGCGGACCTTCTCGATCATGTCGTTCATGCGGGCCGACGAACCGCCCTCGGTCGTCGACGCCCACAGGAACCAACCCGCAAGCACGAACAGGAGCACGTACAGCGGGCGGATCCGGCGCCGCCGGTGCCGGTGGTGCGGCTGCCCCTCGGGCAGGTCGGTCGGCGAGCCGCCCGACCGCGGCCGGTCATCCAGACGCACGAAGTACGACCCGCGGTCCTGATCCGGCACGTCGTAGCTATCGGCATGTGACCCGCGTCACTTCACGGGCGAGTTCATTCTCCGTCGGCCCGGGCCAGCGCTTCGCACACTTCCGGGGGAATCGCGCAGTCGGCGAACCGTTCCGGGCGGTGGTGCAGGGCCGCCCAGGCCGTCGCCTCGGGCCGGGCTCCGGCCGCGTCGAGTGCCGCGGCGCCGATATCGGGGTGGCGGAGATAGATCCCGAACCGGCCGCGCACGAGAGCCGGATCGCGGCGCCAACCGACGACAGTCGCGGCCGCGCGTCCGAACGGCCCGAGGTGCGCGTCGGCCTTGCCCACGTCGTGCACCAGCGCAGCCGCGAGCCAGCGCTCGTCACCGGCGTACTCAGGCGGCAGCCGGCGCGCCGTTGCGATGGCTTCCACTCGGTCCGCGGTTACGAGGCGGCACCACACGTCCCACTCCCCCGGCTCGAGCACGTCCTGCACCCACGCGAGATCGGCCGCGCTCGGAGGGCGCGGCCGCAGCGACGTGAAGAACCGGCGCGCAAGGTGGGTCGGGCCGGCCATCGACGAATCAGCGCCGGATGGTCACGCGACTTCGGCTAGCGGCGGTTCGACGCGCAGGTGATACAGAGCCGGACGAACGGCATGGCTTCGAGGCGGGCCTCGCCGATGGGCTGACCGCACGACTCGCAGATGCCGTAGGTGCCGTTGTCGAACTTGGCGAGGGCGGCGTCGATGTCGTTCAGCGTCTCGCGGAGCGTGCCGACGAGGGCGTCGACCTCACCGCGTTCCGCGGTGACCTGGCCGGAGTCGGCGAAGCCTTCGTCGTAACTGTCGCGGTCGACGCCGAGCTCGATGAGCTGGCCGTTCACCCGCTCGCGTTCCTCGGCCAACTGGGCGCGTAGGGCGGCAAAGGTCGTCTCGGCCATAGTGGGAGTGTACCCGCTGCCCCCGTTTTCAGCGGGGGGACGGCGCCCGTCGGGCCCGGGGGTGCGCGGCCTCGTAGACGGCCCGGAGCCGGTCCGGCGAGACCTTCGTGTACACCTGCGTCGTCGAAATGCTCGCGTGGCCGAGGAGTTCCTGGACCACGCGCAGGTCGGCGCCGTGGTCGAGCATGTGGGTCGCACACGAGTGTCGCAGAACGTGTGGTGACAACCGCTCGGTGAGACCGACGCGGGTGCCGGCGCGCTGCACGATGCCCCAACAGGCTTGGCGAGAGATTCGCCCGCCACGCGCGTTCAGGAAGACGGCATCGGGATCGCGCGCGGAGCGGCGGGCGGCCCGGAGGTGCAGTCGCCCGTCACGCGTGTAGGTCTCCAGCGCGCGGCGGGCCGAGCGACCGACCGGGACGACGCGTTCCTTGTCGCCCTTGCCCAGCACGCGCAACAGGCCGTCTTCGAGATCGATGTCGCCGAGATCGAGCCCGACGGCCTCGCTGATGCGAATGCCGGTCGCGTAGAGCGTCTCGAGCAGGGCTCGGTCGCGTTGCGCGCGCGGCATGTTGCCCTCGACCGCGGCCAGCAGCGCCTCGATGTCGTCCTCGTCGAGCGCCTTCGGGATGCCCTGGGGGATGCGGGGCGCTCCGACTTCTTCGGTCGGGTCGTTCGGGAGCAGGCCCTCGCTCGCGCAGAACCGGTGAAACGACCGCACCGCGACCAACGCCCGCGCGACCGACGACGGCGCGAGCAGGCGCCCGCCGTCGTCGTCGACCAGACCTTCGAGGTGCGCGACGAACTCGTACACCGTGTCCTCGCCGACGCGCCGCGGATCAGTGGTGCCCCGCGCCTTGAGGAACGCGGTGTACCGACGCAGGTCGCGGCGGTAGGCCTCGAGTGAGTTCACGGCGAGCCCGCGCTCAACCGACAGCCAGTCGTCGTGTTCGGCCAGCAGTGTCGCCAGTGCCGTCACGACCGGGGCGGCTTACGGAACCTGGAGCGCGGCAATCGTCTCGATCGGCAGGCGCGGGGACCGGCCCTCGGCCCGCTGACGCGCGGCCTCGACGAACCCGGCGAACAACGGATGCGGACGATTGGGGCGACTCTTGAACTCGGGGTGGGCCTGGGTCGCAACGAAGAACGGGTGATCGCGCAGTTCGATGAACTCGACGAGCAGGTCGTCGGGTGACGTGCCGGCCAGCACCATGCCGTGTTCTTCGAACACCTGGCGGTACCGGTTGTTGAGCTCGTAGCGGTGGCGGTGGCGTTCGTACACGACCTCTTCGCCGTACGCCTCGCGCACACGGGTACCCGGGAGCAGCTTGGCCGGGTACGCGCCGAGGCGCATCGTGCCGCCCATGTCGACGATCGACTTCTGCTCGTCCATCAGGTCGATGACGGGGTGCGGCGAGTTGGTGTCGAACTCGGTGGAGTTCGCGCCGGCCAGGCCGCACACGTTGCGGGCGAACTCGATGACCGCGCAGTGCAGGCCGAGGCAGAGGCCGAGGAACGGGATGTTGTGCTCGCGCGCGTAACCGGCGGCCGCGATCTTGCCTTCGATGCCGCGCATGCCGAACCCGCCCGGTACGACGATGCCGTCGAGCCCGGCCAGGCGCCCCTCGGCGAGCAGGCCTTCGGTGTCGTCGGCCGAGATCCAGTCGACGACGACCTTCGCACCCGATGCATAGCCGCCGTGCTTCAGCGCTTCGACCACCGAGAGGTAGGCGTCGGGCAGGTTGATGTACTTGCCGACGAGCCCGATGTGGACCTGTTGGTCGGCGCGGCGCACGCGGTCGACGAGGGTCCGCCACTCCGTGAGGTCGGGTTCGCCCCGGTCGTCGAGGTGCAACATCTTGCACACGTAGTCGTCGAGGCCCTCGTCGTGGAGCACGAGCGGGATCTCGTAGAGGATCTCGGCATCGACCGCGGTGACGATGCCGGCCTCGGGCACGTCGCACAGCGCCGCGATCTTCTCCTTGAGGCGCTTGGCGATCGGCCGGTCGGAGCGGCACACGATCGCGTCGGGCTGGATGCCCCGGCTGCGCAATTCGGTGACCGAGTGCTGCGTCGGCTTGGTCTTCTGCTCCCCCGACGGGCCGATGAACGGCACCAACGTGACGTGCAGGTAGAAGACGTTCTCGCGACCGACCTCGTTGCGGAACTGCCGGATCGCCTCGAGGAAGGGCAGGATCTCGATGTCGCCGACCGTGCCACCGATCTCGGTGATGACGACGTCGACGTCGTCGGTAGCAAGCGCGTTGATGCGCGACTTGATTTCGTTGGTGATGTGCGGGATGACCTGCACCGTCTCACCGAGGTACTCGCCCTTGCGTTCCTTGGCGAGCACGGCCTGGTAGATGGAGCCCGTCGTCGCGTTCGACTTGCGGGTGAGCGCGACGTCGACGAAGCGCTCGTAGTGGCCGAGGTCGAGGTCGGTCTCGCCCTTGTCGTCGGTGACGAACACCTCACCGTGCTGGAACGGGTTCATCGTGCCGGGGTCGACGTTGATGTACGGGTCGAGTTTCTGCATCGTGACGCGCAGTCCGCGTGACTTGAGCAGTCGCCCGAGCGACGAAGCCGTGAGGCCCTTCCCGAGACTCGATGCCACTCCGCCGGTCACGAAGACGTGCTTGGCCACAGGTCGTTTCCCTCCGCGTTCGTCGACCGATCGACGGTAGCACCCGCCGGAGACACCTTCGGTGACCGGCCTCCAATCACCGAAATTGCGTCATTCGGCGACCGAAACGGTCGCCGTACGGCGCAATTTCGGCATTGTGACGGCGGACCAGTCGACGAAGAGGAGCCAGAGGGTCGCCACCCACGCCCAATAGTCGAGGCCGAACATCAGGTACGTACCGACGTGTAACGAGGTCGCGATCGCCGCGTAGACGATGCGCACGCGCGGAACGAAGATCGCAACGGGGAACGACAGCTCGAGCGTGATCGTCACCGCGGCGATGATGACGCCCAGCCACGCGGGACCGGTCACGACGTCGGCGAACCAGTCCCACCGATCGACTTGCGGCTTCGGGCCCCACGCGATCGACAGCCGCACGTTGTCGCTGAACACCCACGACAATCCCGAACGCATGATCTTCCAGTACCCGGCGAAGAAGTACGCGAGCGCAACGACCGTGATGCCGACGCGCACGGGCCAGCCGCACCGCGCGTCGGATTCGCGATCGCGCTTGTCGGCGGTGAGCGGCGCGAAGACAAACGGTGCCGACGCGAGGATCAGGAGCACGTCGTTGTGCATGACTTTGCCGCGACTGTCACGCAAGCCCGCAAGGAACACGTACGCGAGCCACGCGCCGGCAAACGTCGCGCGCGGCCAGCGCCGCATGACGAACAGAACAGTCGCGATACCGGCCGCGATCTGCACCGCGAGGATCACGGCCGCGCTCGGCATCTCGGGCAGCCACACGAGGAATGGCGGCGGTCGGAACAGGCCGTCGGGGGTCGGGTCGAGCCCGCGGTACGGGCCGAACACGCAACGCAGCCCGATCAGGATCGCCAGGCCGGTGTGCACGATCCACAGCCGGGCCGGTGACTCGGGGCCGAACAGCGCGGCCTCGATCGCAGCTCCGACCCGCTTCATGCGGCTCCGACCTCCAGCCCTCGACCGCCCGTACGGAACTGCACGCGCGACCGGGCCTGCGGATCTCTCGCCTGACTCATGCGGCTCCGACCTTCGGCCCTCGACCGCCCGTACGGAACTGCACGCGCGACCGGGCCTGCGGATCTCTCGCCTGACTCATGCGGCTCCGACCTCCGG
>JAWXCJ010000127.1:0-3227 GCA_034408875.1 Actinomycetota bacterium | reverse complement strand
GTGCGCCGCATCGGCCGCGCCATCGTCCCCGCCACCACCCCCACGGGCGACCCCCCGCCGCAGCTGTGGGCGCTATCCCAGCACTGCGTTCGGAGCCTGGCAACAGGTAATTGCTGCCTGGTGCGGCCTCAGATGGTCATGTGTTGTCTCAACACCCGGCTAACGTGCCGGCGTGGCTACACCGGCAGAGCCTTCAGCGGCTCTCAGTGCAGCGGGATTCCCGCCCATTCTCACCACCGCGCAGGCGGCGGAGTTGTTGCAGGTGCACGTCGAGTACCTGCGGCGCATGGTGCGTGAAGACCGCATCCCGGCGCATCGGTTCCCGGGCGGGCGCGAGATCCGCTTCCACCGCGACGAGATCATCGACTGGGTCCGCAACCAGCCCGGCCACGACCGCTCCCCGTCGCGGGAAGAAAGCCAGACCGAGACGTGAAGACGGTCGTCATCACCGGCGGCAACTCGGGAATCGGCAAGGAGACCGCGGTCGGGTTGGCCCAGCGGGGCGCCCGGGTCGTGATCGCGTCGCGGAACGCGGCGAAGGGGCAGGCCGCGGTCAGCGAGATCCGGGCCCGCAGCGGCAGCGAGATCGTCGAGATGCGGACGCTCGACCTCGCGTCGTTCGCGTCGGTGCGCACGTTCGCGGCCGAACTACTCGGCGGGTACGAACGCATCGACGTGCTCGTCAACAACGCGGGCGTCGTGCTACGCCACCGCGAAGTGACGACCGACGGGCACGAGATGACGTTCCAGGTGAACCACCTCGGGCCGTTCCTGCTCACCGCGTTGCTGCGCGACCGCATCGTCGCGAGTGCGCCGGCACGCATCGTCATGACCGCGTCGCACGCGCACAAGTATGCGGGCAAGGGCATCGACTTCGACGACCTCGATTCCGAGAAGAAGTATCCGCCGTTCAAGGTCTACGGCCGCACCAAGCTCATGAACATCTTGTTCACGCGTGAACTCGCCCGGCGCCTCGACGGCACCAACGTCACCGCCAACGCGGTGCACCCCGGTTACGTCGCCAGCAACTTCGCCCGCGAGGGCGACACGGGCAAGCTCGGCAACGTGGCGATGGTGCTGGGCCGACCGTTCGCCATCTCGGCGGCCAAGGGCGCCGAGACGACGATCTACGTGGCGTCGTCACCCGAGGTCGAGGGCGTCACCGGCCAGTACTTCTACAAGTCGGCCTTCGCCAAAGAATCGGCCGCGGCCCAGGACGACGCTGCCGCGGCCCGGCTCTGGGAGATCAGCGAGCAGCTGACGAACGCCGGCTAGCTAGGCGGGGACGAGGTAGCGCTCAAGCTTGTTAATCCGGGCGAATACGGTGCGGACGGCGTCGAGCCCCGACTCAGCGGCCTCCCGTTGCAGCTCGCGAAACTTCGCGTTCCGCTTGAGCTCCTCCACCTCTTCGGGTGTCTCGACGCTGCCGATGTGGCCCACGAATGCGGTCGCCGGCCGAGCTGTTGCAGGTGCACGTCGAGTACCTGCGCCGGATGGTGCGTGAGGATCGCATCCCGGCGCATCGCTTCCCGGGCGGGCGCGAGATCCGCTTTCACCGCGACGAGTTGATCTCGTGGGTCCGGGAGCAACCCGGCCACGACCGCTCCCCGTCGCGCGAGGGGAGCCGGGTCGAGGAATGAACGGCAAGGTTGTCGTCATCACGGGCGGCAATTCCGGTATCGGCAAGGAGACTGCCGTCGGGCTCGCGCAGCGGGGCGCTCGCGTCGTCATCGCGGTGCGCAACCAGGCCAAGGGTGCCGCAGCGCTCGCCGAGATCCGTGCGCGCAGCGGCAGTGACACTGTCGAGATGGCGTCCCTCGACCTCGCGTCGTTCGCCTCTGTGCGCGCGTGTGCGCAGTCGTTGCTCGCCGCGCACGACCGGATCGACGTGTTGGTGAACAACGCCGGCATCATCACGCGCAAACGAGCGGTGACCGACGACGGGCATGAAACCCAGTTCCAGGTGAACCACCTGTCGCACTTCCTGTTCACCGCGTTGCTGCGCGATCAGATCGTGAAGAGCGCGCCCGCGCGCATCGTCAACGTCGCCTCCGGCGCGCACAACTCCGCCCGCAAGGGCCTCGACTTCGACGATCTCGAATCCGAACGCCGGTACCAGATGGCGGGGTTCGGTCCCTACGGCCGCACGAAGCTCATGAACATTCTGTTCACGCGCGAGCTGGCCCGCGGCCTCGACGGCACCGGCGTCACCGCCAACGCACTGCATCCCGGCTTCGTCTCGAGCAACTTCGGACGCGAAGGCGACACGGGACCGCTCGGCAACATCGCGATGGTGCTCGGCCGCCCGTTCGCGCTGACGCCCGCCAAGGGTGCGCAAACCTCGATCTATCTCGCGTCGTCACCCGAGGTCGAGGGTGTGAGCGGGCAGTACTTCTACAAATCGGCGTTGGCCAAGGAGTCGGCTTCCGCACAAGACGACGAAGCCGCCGCCCGCCTCTGGCAGATCAGCGAACTGCTGACCACCCCCTAACCGCCGGGGCGTCGAGGGAGTACACGTGGTGTACTCCCTCGACGCCCGAGGGGCGTTACGTCGGGTCGATCAGAGGCGACGCGGCGGCGTTGCGGGCTGTGTGGGCGACGGCGCCGAGGGCCATTCCGGCGAGGATCGTCGCGGCGAAGACCAGGCAGAGGCCGAGCTCCGCGCCGCCGTCGCGTGTTGGAAGCGTGTCCGCATCGCCTGCCAACACGCCGACGATGCCCAGCGAGCCCGCCACCATGTGCGCCACGGCGGCAATCAGCACCAGCGCCAAGATGGTCCGGCGCCGTGGCCCTGACAACCCCGCCGCCAACGTGGCCACGAGCGCGAGCCCGCAGACGGCCGCGGTCTCGAGGTTCGCGCTCTGCGCGTAGAACGACAGACGGTCGATGAGGTCCACGTCGAACGCGTCGAAGGACGCCGTGAGGATGACGGTCCCGACGATGTATGCCAGCGCCGAGATCACCAGCACGAGCCCGGCCGTCTCGACCGCGTTCCGTAGCTCCGGCGACATCGCGCTTGTCATCTCGTCGTTCATGGCAGCTCCCCTTTTCAATGTCGCTTATGTGCGAAGCGCGCTGGCCCAGGAGACGAACGACAGCGGGATCGTGGTCTCGGCACCCGCCCGGGCGATCACGGTGAGCCAGTCGGCGCCGACGCGCAGCTTGCCGTCGACTGCGGCGGCACCGTGTTCGACGCCGACGGATTCGACGGCAAGCTCCGGGCCGGC
>JAWXCJ010000126.1:0-13092 GCA_034408875.1 Actinomycetota bacterium | reverse complement strand
GTTCGGCGACGTCGCCGAACTGCACCCGGTTGCCCCACGGCAGGTACTCCATCGCCTGGTAGATGCCGGTCGCCTCGCGGCCGGGCACGGGGAGGTCGCGCCACGCGGTGGCGCCGCCGGCGAGCACGACCGCGTCGTACTGCTGCAACTCGTCGACCGGGACGTTGTCGCCGACGTTCGCGTTCGTGCGGAACTCGGTGCCCTCGGCCTCCATCTGCTCGAGGCGCCGGTCGATGTGGCGCTTCTCCATCTTGAACTCGGGAATGCCGAAGCGCAGCAGACCGCCGATGCGGTCGGCCCGCTCGTACACGACGACGTCGTGGCCGGCGCGCGTCAACTGCTGCGCGGCCGCGAGACCGGCAGGCCCACTGCCGACGACCGCGGTCCGCTTCCCCGTCTTGTTCACGGGCACGATCGGAACGACCCAGCCCTCCTCGAAGCCGCGATCGATGATCTCGACCTCGATCTGCTTGATCGTCACCGCCGGTTCGTTGATGCCGAGCACGCACGCGGCTTCGCACGGCGCCGGGCACAGCCGGCCGGTGAACTCGGGGAAGTTGTTGGTCGCGTGCAACCGGTCGAGCGCGCCCTTCCACTGGTCGCGGTACACGAGGTCGTTCCACTCGGGGATGAGGTTCCCGAGCGGGCAGCCCGTGTGACAGAACGGAATGCCGCAGTCCATGCAGCGCGCACCCTGCTGACGCACTTTCTCGGGCGGGAAGTCTTCGTAGACCTCCTGCCAGTCGAGGATGCGGACCGGGATCGGCCGCCGCGTCGGCAGCTCCCGGTCGTACTTCATGAACCCGGTTGTTTCACCCACGTGCGGCCGCCATGATCGCTTCGTCGACGTCGATACCGCGCTCGATCGCGTCGCGTTGCGCTTCGAGCACGCGCTTGTAGTCCTTCGGGAAGATCTTCGTGAACGACGCGACGCTGCGCCACCACTTCGACAGGATGCGTTCGGCCACCTCGGAGCCGGTCAGCTCCATGTGCATGGTGACGACGCCGCGCAACCAGTCGATGTCTTCCTCGTCCATCTGGTCGATGTCGCACATGTCGTGGTTCATGCGGCGGTGCAACGACTGGTCGGGGTCCCACACGTACGCGAAGCCGCCCGACATGCCCGCGGCGAAGTTGCGGCCGGTCGGACCGAGAATGACCGCGCGCCCACCGGTCATGTATTCGCACGCGTGGTCGCCGACACCTTCGACGACGGCGGTCGCGCCCGAGTTGCGCACGCAGAACCGCTCCCCCACCACGCCGCGGATGAAGACGTTGCCGCCGGTCGCGCCGTAGAGGATGACGTTGCCGGCGATGATGTTCTCCTCGGCGACGAACTTGGCCGTGCGGGGCGGGCGCGCCACCAGGGTGCCGCCCGAGAGGCCCTTGCCGAAGTAGTCGTTGGCGTCGCCTTCGAGGCGCAACATGATGCCCTTGGGCACGAACGCACCGAAGCTCTGGCCCGCGGAGCCGTGGAACGTGATGTCGATCGTGCCGTCGGGCAGGCCCTCGCCGCCGAACTTCCGCGTGAGCGTCGAACCGAGCATCGTGCCGACGGTGCGGTTCGTGTTCCTGATCGGGTACGTGAGCCGCACCGCCTGGCCGCGTTCGAGCGCGGGTTCGGCATCTTCGATGAGCTCGATGTCGAGCGCGCGCTGCAGGCCGTGGTCCTGCGGGCGCGAGTTGTAGAACGTCTGGTCGTACTTGTTGACCGGCACCGCGAGGATCGGCGACAGGTCGAGGCCGGCCGCCTTCCAGTGGTCGACGGCTGTGCGGGTGTCGAGCGCCTCGACGTGACCGATCGCTTCGGCCAGTGTGCGGAACCCGAGCGCGGCGAGGTACTCGCGCACTTCCTGCGCGATGAACTCCATGAAGTGCACGACGAACTCGGGCTTGCCCGAGAACTTCTTGCGCAGCTCCGGGTTCTGGGTCGCGACGCCGACCGGGCAGGTGTCGAGGTGACAGACGCGCATCATGATGCAGCCCGACACGACGAGCGGCGCGGTCGCGAACCCGAACTCCTCGGCGCCGAGGAGCGCGGCGATGATCACGTCGCGGCCGGTCTTCAGCTGCCCGTCGACCTGCACGACGATGCGGTCGCGCAACCCGTTCAGCAACAGCGTCTGCTGCGTCTCGGCCAGACCCAACTCCCACGGCGCGCCCGCGTGCTTGATCGACGTGAGCCGCGCCGCGCCCGTACCGCCGTCGTGACCGGAGATGAGCACGACGTCGGCGTGCGCCTTCGACACACCCGCCGCGACCGTGCCGACCCCGATCTCGGCGACGAGCTTCACGTGCACACGCGCAAGCGGGTTCGAATTCTTCAGGTCGTGAATGAGTTGCTTGAGGTCTTCGATCGAATAGATGTCGTGGTGCGGCGGCGGCGAGATCAGACCGACACCCGGCGTCGAGTGTCTGGTCTTCGCGATCCACGGCCACACCTTGTAGCCGGGCAGCTCGCCACCCTCGCCCGGCTTCGCACCCTGCGCCATCTTGATTTGGAGGTCGGTGGAGTTGACGAGGTATTCGCTCGTCACACCGAACCGGCCCGACGCGACCTGCTTGATCGCACTGCGCGCCGAGTCGCCGTTGGCCCGCAGTTCGTAGCGATCGGGGTCCTCGCCGCCCTCGCCGGTGTTGGAGCGCGCACCGAGGCGGTTCATCGCGATGGCGAGCGTCTCGTGCGCTTCCTTGCTGATCGAGCCGTAACTCATGGCGCCGGTCGAGAACCGCTTCACGATCTCGGACACCGGTTCGACATCGTCGATCGGCACCGGCGCCCGGTCACCCGTCTTCAACTCGAACAGGCCGCGCAACGTCGCGAGGCGCTTCGACTGGTCGTCGACGAGCGCGGTGTACTGCTTGAACACGTCGTAGCGACCGGTGCGCGTCGAGTGCTGGAGCTTGAACACGGTGTCCGGGTTGAAGAGGTGGTACTCGCCCTCGCGCCGCCACTGGTACTCGCCGCCGACGGGCAGCTCGCGGTGCGCGAGCTCCTCCGGACGTGAGGGGTACGCGATGTTGTGGCGGGCGAGCACTTCGGTGGCGATCACGTCGAGGTCGATGCCCTCGATGCGCGACGCGCAGCCGGTGAAGTACTCGTCGACGAGCTGTTTCTGCAGGCCGACGGCCTCGAAGATCTGCGCACCCGTATACGACGCGACCGTCGAGATGCCCATCTTCGACATCACCTTGAGGATGCCCTTGCCCGCCGCCTTCACGTAGTTCTTGATCGCCTTGCGTTCGGTGAGGCCGGTGAGCACGCCTTCGTTGAGGAGATCGCGGATCGTGTCGAACGCCAGGTACGGGTTGATGGCGCCGGCGCCGAAACCGAGCAGCAGGCAGAAGTGGTGCACCTCGCGCGCTTCGCCCGTCTCGACGATGAGGCCGACCCGGGTGCGGGTCTTCTCGCGCACGAGGTGGTGGTGCACGGCCGCGGTGACGAGCAGCGCCGGGATGGGCGCGTTCTCGGCGTCGGCGTAACGGTCGGAGAGGATGACCAGGTTGGCGCCGTCGCGAATCGCGTCGCTCACCTGCGTGCGCACGTTGTCGATCGCCATGCGCAGGCCCTCGCCGCCCTCGGCGACCGGAAAGTGCGTGTAGACGACGATCGGCGTGTAGCCGGGCACCGCGTAGTCGCCGCTGTCGATGTAGCGCAGCTGCGCGAGCTCCTCGTTGGTGAGGATCGGCGACGGGCACACGATCTGCCGGCACGACTCCGGCTGCGGGTCGAGCAGGTTGCCCTCGGGCCCGAGCGACGAGTTGAGCGACGTGACGAGCACTTCGAAGTTCGCGTCGAGCGGCGGGTTCGTCACCTGCGCGAACAACTGCTTGAAGTATTCGTACAACATGCGGGGCCGGTCCGAGATCACCGGCACCGGCGTGTCGGTACCCATCGAGCCGAGCGACTCGACCGCGTTGCGCGCCATCGGCGCGATGATCAGCCGCAGGTCTTCCTGCGTGTACCCGAACAGCCGCTGCTGCTGCACGGCCGAGTGGTGCTGCGGCACGAGCGGGAACTGCGGCGGCAGGTCGTCCATGTGCACGAGGCCCGCGTCGAGCCATTCCTGGTACGGGTGCTCGGCCGCGAGCTCGGCCTTGATCTCTTCGTCGGGGACGATGCGTTCCTTCGCCATGTCGACCAGGAAGATCTTCCCCGGTTCGAGCCGGCCCTTCTTCACGATCTTCTCGGGCGCCACGTCGAGCACACCGACTTCGCTCGCCATGATCACGAGCCCGTCGTCGGTCACCCAGTACCGCGACGGGCGCAGACCGTTGCGGTCGAGCACCGCGCCGATGACCGTGCCGTCGGTGAACGCGATCGACGCGGGACCGTCCCACGGCTCCATCAGCGACGCGTGATACCGATAGAACGCCTTCGCGCCCGGATCCATCGACTCGTGGTTCTCCCACGCTTCGGGGATCATCATGAGGATCGCGTGGTGCAGCGGGCGGCCGCCCATGTAGAGCAGTTCGAGCGCTTCGTCGAAGCGGGCCGTGTCGCTCGCGCCGGGCGAACAGATCGGGAACGCGCGCTCGAGGTCGCCGGGCAGCACGGCGCTCGCCATCACACCCTCGCGGGCGCGCATCCAGTTCTCGTTGCCCTGCACGGTGTTGATCTCGCCGTTATGCGCAAGCATGCGGTACGGGTGCGCGAGCGGCCAGCTCGGGAACGTGTTCGTCGAGAAGCGCGAGTGCACGAGGCAGAGCGCACTTTCGACCCGTTCGTCGCGCAGGTCCTCGTAGAACAGTGGCACCTGGTCGGGCGTGAGCATGCCTTTGTAGACGACGACCTTCGAGCTGAGGCTCGGGAAGTAGATCTTCACTTCGTGTTCGATGCGCTTGCGCGCCATGTAAATGTGGCGTTCGAGCACGTCGCCCGTCATGCCGTTCTTGGAGACGAACACTTGCCCGAACACCGGCATGACGTCGCGGGCGCTCTTGCCCGGCTGCGTCGAGTCGACCGGCACGTCGCGCCAGCCGAGCACGTCGAAGCCCTCGTCTCGCAACACTTTCTCGATGCCGGTGATCGCCGCGTCGGGATCGTCGACGGGGAGGAACGCGATGCCCGCGGCGTACGCACCCGGTTCCGGCAGCTCGAACGGCACCACGGCCCGGTAGAACCGGTCGGGCATCTGGATGAGGATCCCGGCGCCGTCGCCCGTGTCGGGTTCGGCACCGGCCGCGCCCCGGTGGTTCAGGTTGCACAGGCTGGTGAAGGCCTGGTCGACCAGCTCCCGGCTCTTGCGGCCGTGCATGTCGACGACGAAGCCCACACCACACGAGTCGTGCTCGAAGCGGGGGTCGTACAGCCCCTGCGCCGGCGGCAGGTCGCGCGTATAGATGTTGTCGTGCACGGGAGGTGTCGTCCTCAACTCAAGGCGGTCAGTTCCAACAGGAGCTGGCCACCGCGGGACGACACTGGCCCGACGGCGTACCAGCGTCGAGTGTAGCCGAGGGCGTTCGGAGCCAGAAGTGCCTTGTAGGGGCGCCGCGCGGCGCACCTATCGGAGATCGAGTCGGCGCAAGTGGAGGATCGTCGGGCGCGTCGGCGGTCAGCCGAAGGTGCGGGCATCCACCGGACCCGGCCCGAAGTTCAGTTGCGCATCGATAGCGACCACCTCGGGGTAGGTCACGAAGAAGTCGAAGTCGGGGAGAGTCTCCGAGTACGTGTTGATCCGCAGGCTTGGCCGCACGGTGTCGAACCCAGGCGAGCTCCGCACAACGTCCCCGTCAACGAACATCTCGTGCTGTTGTTCACCCAACGAACCCGGTCCGGCTTCGAACCCGCCAACGAACTTGTCTCCAATGGGCCCGAGGAAGTCGTACACATCCGAGACATCCGAACCTTCGGCACTCCAAATCGAGTTGTACGAAAACACCGAGTACTTGTAGTCGCACGCGCCAACGCCGCCGTAGATCTCGGAGTACTCGTTCCACCACATGCTGTGGTAGTTCCCGATCATCCCCCATGGCTGGTCACCGAGATCCGCAAACGTCGACTTGCCCAGCTCGACATCAGTCGAGCCGCACGCTCCGACACGCGGAGCGAACTCTGGCGAGCGGGTCGTAACGGAGAACATCACCACCTTGTCCGAGGAATCGACAACTGCCTGAACGAACCACTGCTCGTCGGCGTATATGTATTCGTCGAGACTGCCGACCGCGGCGTGCGTCGCCGGTGTACCCAACACTTCATCGAACTTCGACAGCTGAACCCCCGCCCGCAGATCTGCGACGACGAGGGTCGGACCTACGTCGAGGGGGTCACTACCCTCGATCGCCGCAGGCGAAGCCGAGTTGTCCTTCGACGTCTCGCTCGTCGGATCCTTCGATCCGTCGTTCGCCTCAACGAGCGCCAGCACCGAACCCGCAACGAGCAGCACGATTCCGCTCACGATCGGTACGACCAAAGGGTGACGCCAGAACGACCGGTCCGGTTTCGATGCCGCCGGCGGCGCGTCCGTTGCTTGGTACACGCGCGTGTCCGACATTTGCCCGAAGTTCGTAATCGTGATTCCTGCCCGGTCCGCTTCGTCGCCCCCAGTGCGCTCATCGGCCACTTCCCGATGGTACCGACGAGCGGTGACAACAAGGGCCCCATCCGCGGACGACTGCACGAGTTCATGGATCCAACGCCAGGCCACTGCCACTCGGTACCCGGAAGCGGTTCTACCCGCGGCGCGGCTACTTGCGTTCGAGGTGTTGGGGTTCGCCGCCTTCGCGCCACCAGTCGATGATGAGGACGTCGCCGCCGGGGCGGACGGTTGCGATCTCGGTGACGTCGGAGCGGAACAGGGAGAAGTCGCCGCCAGGGTCGTGGCCGGCGATCTCTTTCACGTCGGCGCGAAACGCGTCACGCGTCGGCGTGTCGTCGACGAGCAGGGCACAGCCGGCGACCTTCACGTCGCCGTCCTTCACGTCCTTGTCGACGCTCGCGTTGTGCAACGAGAAACGCGGGTCGCGTTCGAGGTCGGCGCCCTTGCGGGAGTTTGTCATCATCCCCATCCACAGTTCGTCGCCCTGGAACAGCGGCTCGATCCCGCTGATGCGCGGGAACCCGTCGCGTCGGATGGTGGCGAGGTACCCGAGCCCGGTGTCCTCGAAGCGCCGCTGCACCAGCTTTGCGATCTCGGGCGCGGCTTCGGTCACGGCTTTCCAATTCGGCATCCCGCCAGTCTTACCCCGAACGCTGACGCCTGTCGTCAGGATCTGGGCACCGCCTCACAGCTCGGTTCGACAATTCGCGCACAATTCCTCGCGTGGCAAAAAAATCATCGGTTGGGGTCGAATCCGATGGCGATGAGCGATACCTCTCGGCCGTCGACGTCGACTGCTGCGCTCGCACACGGATACTCCGCGTCGAACGGCGGACCCGCACCGAGTGAGACCACCCAGCCGTCCATTCCCCACTCCTCGAACTTCGCCTCGACCACGGCTATCGCCTCGTCGGCGCCGATGCACTCCTCGTTCAGGGTCGTGCCGAGGTCGCGACCGAAGTTGACGAGATCGGCGTCGCGCTCGAGCGCGACCGGTAGACCGAGCCGAGCACACGTCGTTCCCGCTTCGCCGGGGAACACGCCGATGACGCCGGTGTCGAGGATGCAGGCCGAGAGATTCGGTACCGGACCTTCGCCCACGAGGCCGCGCTCCCACGCGTCGGCGCACACGTCGACCGCGCCACCCGCTTCAAACGACACGAATCGAGAACCCGTGAGATCGAGAGAGGGATGACACACGACGCCGCCGAGCGACTTCTCGGGACTCTCCCGGCGCACGAGGCCGAAGGCGAGGAGCCCGAGAGCGATGGCGATGATGATGGCGACGGCCACAAGCACGCGCCGATCCCGGCGGGGCCGGCCGCCGGTCACGACGCGCTCGAAGAGATCGTCTGCAGCAGGCAGCGCCCGCCGGTCGATAGCGGCTGTCGCTACCGGGTTGGCCCGGGCGAGCGCCACGAGAAGGTCGTCGTGTTCGTGCATCACGAGCTACCCCCCTCCTCTTCGGCGAAGGCCTTCTCGACGTGCGCCAATGCGTCCTTCAACGCCTCGCGCGCGCGCGACAGCCGGATCGCGGCGGCGTTCTTGCTGCAGCCGAGCACGACCGCGATCTGGTCGGTCGTGAGGTCGTCCCACGCCGCGAATACGAGGATCTCTTGCTGCGACGCGCTCAAGCGCGCGAGCGCCTCGATGATGTGACCGCCGTCGCCCCCGGCCGGCGGCAGAACCGCAACGACTGGCTGCGCACGCACTCGGTCCACCAACCGCATGCGGCGCCGTCCACTGCGATACGAATTGGCGAGCACGTGCCGCGCGGTCGCGAAGACCCATGCGTCTGCACGCGGCGGCTCCGGCGGGACATCTCCGATTCGGCGCCACACCGCGAGATAGGTGTCCGACACGATGTCGTCGGTGCTCTGGTTGTCCGCGACGCGACGCAGCACGAAACTCCACAGCCGGTTATATGTCCGGTCGTAGAGTTCGCGGAAACGTCGTTCGTCTTCTGAGCCGCCCAAAGCGCGCGGAGCGTACCGCTGAGCTCTTGACGCGGGGGTTACCTTTCGCCTCGCCCGCGGCGAATTGTGGAGGCGTTGATGAAGCGAGCTACCTCGTCTGCACTAGCTGGACTCTTGCTCGTCCCTTTGACGCCGACGGTTGCAGACGCTTCGGCCGAGCCCAACGACACCGAGTCGGCAATCGCGACATACAACGGGAACGCGATCCGCCTGGCCGAGAGCTGGGAAGGTGCGCACGCCTGCGCGGTCCTGACCGAGACCGACATTCGCTGCTTCGACACCGAGAACGAGATGCACGACGCGCTCAAGGCGGCAGCGCAGAAGGACACGGAGTCGTGGCCGGCGTCTTCGGCGCTCTCCTGCGGCGTGAGCGAAGTCGCGATTCTCTATGACGGCGTCGGCTTCAGCGGCGACATCCTCGCTTTCCAGACGACGTTCCTGTGGGCAAACCTTGCCAACTTCGGGTTCGACAACCGCATGGAGTCCTGGGTCAACAATCGGTATTGCGATGCCAAAGTCGCGGACGGAACCGGCGGAACCGGCGGCCAGCTCACACTGAGCGCGCGCAGCAACTCACCTACCGTCGGGGCATGGAAGAACATCGCGTCGTCCGAGTACGTCCCCTGAACCAACTTCTTCTGATTCGCTGAAAGCGCGGCGCGGCACCCGGACATCTCACGGTGCAACCCGCTATGGAACTCAGCACCGCACTGTTCGCGCCGTCGCGCGGCACCCCGCGCCAGTCCGTTCCGCACGTGCCTCTGTGCGGTCGGCGCGTCCGGCTGCGCGCCCTGGCACCCTCCGACTACGACTTCTGCTACCAGCTCGCGGTCGACGAACGCACTGCGCCCCACTGGCGCTACCGCGGCGCGCCGCCGCGGCCCGAAGACTTCGTGCGCGAGCTCTGGCAGTCGGTCCTCGTGCAGTTCATCGTGGAACGGCGCGACGGCAGCGAACGCCTCGGTCTCGTCACCGCGTACGACGCGAACACGCGCGACGGGCACTGCCACATCGCCGCGATCTTCCGCCCGGACACGAGAATGTGGCCGCTCGAAGGCGTGTTCCTGTTCGTGAACTACCTGTTCGCCGAGTACGACTTCCGCAAGCTGTACGGCGAGGTCATCGAGTACAACCTGCCGGCGTTCGCGAGCACCGTCGGCCGCTGGCTCGACTCCGAGGGCGTGCGGCGCGAGCACGAGTACCACAGCGGCCGCTACTGGGATGTCCACCTGCTCGCCCTCTGGCGCGACCGGTTCGAACTCGACCGCGAGCGCATGCTCCGCCGCATCACCAAAGATCTCCCCGCATGAGTCTTCCCCTGCTCGAGTTCGACGCGTTCTGGGAGGTCCTCCTCGCGGAGCTCGAGCTGCCGGTCGTCGCGGTCGTGCCCGACACATTGCTGCGCGACGACCTCGCGTTCGACTCCGTCCTGACCTTCGAGTTGTTGCTCGTCGTCGAGGATCTCGCCGGCGTCATGCTTCCCGAACAGCTCCTCGGTCAGCTCGTCACCGTCGGCGACGTGTACAACGTCTACGAAACCAGGGTCACCCAAGGCTGATGGGCTCCCTGCTGCTGTGGGACACGTTCGACGCCGCCACGGCCTCACACCCGGAGCGCACCGCGATCCGGGCGGGAACCCACGACATCACGTTTCGCGATCTCGCCGCCCACGTCGTCGCGGCCGCGGCCGCGCTCGGCGATGCCGGCGTCGCGCGCGGGGCCCGGGTCGTGCTGCTGGCGTACGACGAACCGACCACACTCGCGTGGCTCTTCGCCGCGTTCCGGCAGGGCGCATCGGTCGCCGTCATGATGCCGGCGTCGTCCGAGACCGCGGCGCAGCTCGCGCTGCTCGATCCCACAGTTGTCGTGGCGTGCCGCGCCGGCGACGACCGCATCGTGCACTTCGGCGGCGCCCACGGGCCGGCGCTGCCACCGGGGCTCGTCGTCTTCACCGCGGGCACGACAGGCCTGGCGAAAGGGGTCGTCCACACCCACGAGACGTTGGGTGCGTCGGTGCGGATACTCCAGCTGCTGCGCGTCGAAGCAATGTTCGGTGTCGCGGGCGGCACGGTCGACGAAACGAAGCTCGCTACCGACCTCGGGGTCGTCGCCCGGTCGGTACCGCTCGGCTTGGTCTACGGAACGACGATGCCGCTCACGACGATCGCCGGCATCACCGTGGCACTCCAGGCCCTCCTGGCCGGTGACCAACTCGTTCCGCTCGCCCCCGCCCGCCCGGTCCGGCTGCTGCGTTCCGTGCACGACGACGCGCTCACCAACGTCTCGTTGTACCCGCTCCTGGCGCAGCGCCTCGTACGCGAACTGCACGCCCACCCGATCGATACGCCCGCGAACCTGATGTTCGTCGGCATCGGCGGCGGCCCGGTCCCCGAATCGGTCGCGGCCGCTCTCGAAGCCAGTCTCGGGTGCGCCGTCGCGGTGGGGTACGGCGCGACCGAAGCCGGTGGAGCGATCACGATGGGGCGCATCACCGACCACGCCTCGACCCGGCACGGCACGATCGGCACGCCACTGCCCGGCATCGAGGTAACCATCGACTCAGAGAGCAGCGAACTCCTCGTCCGAACTCCCGCGCGGTGTGTCGGCTGTATCGACGCCGTCGGGGTCACGCCGCCGGTCGAGCACGACGGTTGGTATCGCACCGGCGATCTGGCCCGCACTGCTCCCGGCGGCGCGTACACGGTGCACGGACGCGTCGACGCGCTCATCCGGCGGGGCGGACGCCGCATCGACCCCGTCAGCGTCGAGCACGCATTGGAGCGCCACCCCGACGTCGACCAGGCCGCGGTATTTGCCGTCGCGAGCCGCGCCGTCGCCGGCGAGGACGACGTGTGGTCGCTCGTCGTCGCCCGAGGCCCGCTCGAGGAAGGCGGCGTGCGCCGCCACTGCTCCGAACTGCTCGGCCCCGAAGCCACACCCCGGCGCGTCATCGTCGTGCCGTCGCTCCCGCGCACGGCCGACGGCTCGGTCCGCCGCCACCAACTGGAGTCGGTCGCCCGGCTCGCACTGGAGCGGCAGTGAAGGCGGCAATGCAGGTACGCCCGCGCGTGCTCCTCGTCGTTCCCGATCCGGACGCCGTCGACGCGACACTCGCCACGCTCGACGCGCGCGGCATCGACGTCGTCTGCGTCGACGCACTCAATGTGTGCCGGACCGTCCACACCGAGCCGGTCGACCTCATCGTCCTCCACGGCGACGGCGATCGGCCCCTCTCGTTCCTACGGCGCCTCCGCCAGGCCAGTCGCGTGCCGATCCTGATGCTCTCGGACGACGGCGAGAACGACGTGTTCCTCCAGGAACTGCCGCACCGCGGCCGACCCGTGCACTTCGGCCTCGTCGAACGGGTCCGCGACCTTGTCCGCGTCCCCGTCTCGAGCAGGTTGCAGTTCGACGAGCTCACGATCGACCTTGTCGCCCACGAAGTGAGGGTCGGCGACGAGCGCGTGATCCTGTCGGTGAAGGAGTTCGAGCTACTCGCGTTCCTCGCATGCGCGCCGGGACACACCTACACCCGCGACGAGCTGCTCGGAGCCGTGTGGCGCTCGAAGCCGAAGTGGCAGACGACATCGACCGTCACCGAACACATGCGCCGCCTCCGGCTCAAGGTCGAATCGGACCCGAGCCATCCGCGCTGGCTGATCACCGTCCGGGGGGTCGGTTACCGCCTCGACACGTCGCGAGCGCTATAGAACGCGATTGCGGCCGCGGTCGCGACGTTGAGGGAGTCGACGTCGGCGCGCATCGGTATGCGCACGTGCACATCGGCGGCGGCGAGGGCCGCGTCCGACAGCCCGGGACCTTCCGCGCCCAGCATGAGCGCGCACGTGTCGGGCCACCGATACTCGTCGGTCGTGACGTCACCCGAAGGCGTGAGCGCGCACAGTACGAATCCCGCATCCCGGATCTCCGAGAGCGTCGAGTATCTCGTCCACGGCACCGTGCACACGTGCCCGATCGACACCCGCACCGCACGGCGGTACAGGGGGTCGGAACTCTCGGCATCGAGCAGCACCGCGTCGACACCGAACGCGGCCGCGTTGCGGAACAGCACACCGAGGTTCTCGTGATCGTTGACGCGTTCGAGGACCGCGACCCGCCGCGCCCCCGCGAGCACCTCGGTGACGGTCGGCAGCGGATGGCGGTCGATCGACGCGAGCGCGCCGCGGTGCAGATCGAAGCCGACCACCTGCTCGAGCACCGCGGACGGAGCGACGTACACGGGCGCGTGGATCTCCGCGATGACGTCGGCGAGTGCCTCGGCCACAGTCGGCGTCACGAACAGCGAACGCACCGCGTCGGGCATGGCGCGTACGACCCGGCGGACAACCAGCCGGCTCTCGGCGACGAAAAAGCCGTCGACCCGGTCGCCGCGGTGGCGCAGCCCCATGTAGTCGGCGAGCCGCTGGTCTTCGGGGTCGCGTATCTCCACGACGGGATCGGGGGCGCCTCGGCGAGCCGCGACAGCCCCGACCTCGTCACTGCGGGAAGGCACGGCTCTGACGGTACTTTCCCCGTCTCGTCCGGAGCCCCCCCACCCTGCCCGGACACCCAGATAC
>JAWXCJ010000125.1:0-14735 GCA_034408875.1 Actinomycetota bacterium | reverse complement strand
CGGGCGCGGCCGAGCGGTCGGCGCGGCGGGCGACGCTGAGGCACGCCTCGACGAGCACCGGCGCCCACGACGGCCGGGCGCACGCCAGGTGGCCGTCGGCGAGCGGGTGGAGCGTCGCGCCCGGGATCGCGTCGGCGAGCGCGCGCTGCAAGTCGGGGCGCACACCGCGATCGCCTTCCGTACACACCACCGCGGTCGGTACGTCGATCTCGTGGACCCACCGTGTCGCGTTGTACGTCGAGAGCGACTGCCCGGCCTCGACGACCATGCGCCAGTCGTGGCGGCGCATCTCGGCCGCGGTCCACGCGGGCAGCGCGCGCGGCCAGAACGGCAGGTTGGGGAGTCCCGGCGGTCGCACCGCCGCCGCCAACCGCATCGCGGCCGAACTCGCGACCATGTACGACTGGAACGCGCGCCGGGGGGCGCGCTCCGGGATGAAGCCGCCCGCGGTGGCGCACAGCACGAGTCCCGACACCAGTTCGCGGTGCCTGCGCCAGAGCAACTGCGCGACGGGGCCGCCCATCGAGTAGCCCACCGCGATCGCCGGCCCGGTGCCGAGTTGTTCGAGTGTCATCGCACAGTCGTCGGCGCAGTCGGCGAGGCGGAAAATGCGGCGCGACCGCAGTCCGCGCGCATGACCCCGCAGGTCGGGCGCGATCACGTTGAAATGGCGCGACAGTGGCTCGAAGACGTGAAGCCAGTTCATACCGCCGCTGGCGCCCCACCCGTGGAGGAGCAGCAGGGTCGGGGCGCCGGGTGGGCCTTCGACCTCGCGGACGAAGGTGGTGCCGCGGCGCGACAGTTCGATACGACGCCCGTGTGGGAGCCCCGGATCGAGCATGCTCATGGTCTGATGCTGACACACGTGTCAGCCAGAGGCGAGGACTCGCAGCTCAGGGGCGGTTCGCTGTGACGCAATCCACTCGCACCCATCCGGTTTGAAGCGTACTGGCCCCTCAGGGGCCACTTACCTGCAAACTCAGGCGGACGGGCCGAGGATCATGCCGCCGGCCAGCGTGTCGTTCGTGGCTTCGTCGACGAGCACGAACGAACCGGTAGTGCGATTTCGCCGGTACTCGTCGAAGAACAAGGGCACCGTGGTGCGCAACGACACCCGACCGATGTCGTTGAGGCCGAGGTTCGGCGCCGACTCGTCGCGGTGCAGGGTGTTCACGTCGAGCCGGTAGTGCAGATCCTTCACCATCGCCCGCGCCCAGCGCGTCGTGTGCTTGATCGCGAACTTCGCGCCCGGCGTGAGCTGCGCCCGGTCGCTGAACCAGCACAACATCGCGTCGACGTCCTGGCCGACGTCGGGCTGGTTGTTCGGCCGGCAGATCATGTCGCCGCGGCTGATGTCGATGTCGTCGGTGAGGCGGATCGTCACCGACATCGGTGGTACCGCTTCGGCGACGGGGCCGTCGGCCGTGTCGATCGACGCGATGCGCGACGTGAACCCCGACGGCAGCACCACGACCTCGTCGCCCGTCTTGTAGGTGCCGCTCGCGACCGTGCCCGCGTAGCCGCGGTAGTCGTGGAACTCGTCGTCGCGCGGACGGATCACGTACTGCACGGGGAACCGGCAGTCGATCAGGTTGCGGTCGGAGGCGATGTGGGTTTCTTCGAGGTGGTGCAGCAGCGACGCGCCCTCGTACCAGGCCATGTTCGCGGACCGGTCGACGACGTTGTCGCCGTGCAGTGCCGACACGGGCACGAACGAGAGGTCGTGCACGTCGAGCTTGGCCGCGAACTCGCGGTACTCGTCGCGGATGCGGTCGAACACGGCCTGGTCGTAGCCGACGAGGTCCATCTTGTTCACGCACAGCACGAGGTGGGGGACGCCGAGCAGCGCCGCGAGGAACGAGTGCCGGCGGGACTGTTCGACGATGCCGTTGCGGGCGTCGACGAGGATCAGCGCGAGGTCGGCGGTCGACGCGCCCGTCACCATGTTGCGGGTGTACTGAATATGGCCGGGTGTGTCGGCGATGATGAACTTGCGCCGGGGTGTCGCGAAGTAGCGGTACGCGACGTCGATCGTGATGCCCTGCTCGCGTTCGGAGCGCAGCCCGTCGGTGAGCAGCGCGAGGTTCATCTCCTCGCCGCGGTCGCGCGACGTGCGCTCGATCGACTCGAGCTGGTCCTCGAAGATCTGTTTCGAGTCGAACAGCAAGCGCCCGATGAGGGTGCTCTTGCCGTCGTCGACGGAACCGGCGGTCGCGAACCGCAGCAGCTCCACTAGCGCTCCCTGTCCGAAATTGCGCCATCTGGCGACCGAAACGGTCGCCGACTGACGCAATTTCGGCTGGGTGGGGCCGGGACGGGCATCAGAAGTAGCCCTGCCGCTTGCGGTCCTCCATGCCAAAGTCGGAGATCTTGTCGTCGGCCCGGGTCGCGCCCCGTTCGGTGATGCGCGACGCGGCAACTTCGGTGATGACCTGTTCCACCGTCACCGCGCTCGACTCGACCGCCGCCGTGCAGCTCGCGTCACCGACCGTGCGGTAGCGCACGAGCGCTTCGAACACTTCTTCGCCCTCGGTGGGGGAGAGGTACTCGCTGACCGCCATCAGCATGTTGTCGCGGCGGAACACGTCGCGCCGGTGGGCGAAGTAGATCGTGGGCAACTCGATCTGCTCGTCGGCGATGTACTGCCAGATGTCGAGTTCGGTCCAGTTCGACAGTGGGAACACGCGGATGTGCTCGCCCTTGCGGTGCTTGCCGTTGTAGAGGCTCCACAGTTCGGGGCGCTGGTTCTTCGGGTCCCACTGGCCGAACTCGTCGCGGAACGAGAAGAACCGTTCTTTGGCCCGGGCCCGTTCTTCGTCGCGGCGGGCGCCGCCGAGGACGGCGTCGAACCGCTGCTCCTCGATCGCGCGTAGCAGCGTGGTGGTCTGCAGCCGGTTACGCGACGCGCGCGGCCCGGTCTCTTCGACGACGCGGCCCGCGTCGATGTCGTCCTGTACCGACGCGACGACCAGCCGGGCGCCGGCGACCTCTACGGCCGAGTCGCGGAAGCTGAGGACTTCGGGGAAGTTGTGCCCGGTGTCGACGTGCATGACCGGAAACGGCACCTTCGCGGGCCAGAACGCCTTCTTCGCGACGTGCAGCATCACGACGGAGTCCTTACCGCCGGAGAACAGCAGTACCGGCCGCTCGAACTCGGCCGCGACCTCACGGATGAGGTGAATCGATTCCGATTCGAGCGCGTCGGTGTGCGAGATCAGGCGTTGCATGCGCGAAGTCTTTACGAACGGCTACGGCTGGGGCCAGCCGTGCAGGCCGCACTCGGTCTTGCCCTCGTCCGACCACCGGCCCGCGCGCCGGTCTTCGCCCGGCTTGACGGCCCGCGTGCACGGCCAGCAGCCGATCGACGGGTAGCCCTGGGCGACGAGCGGGTGCTCCATCAGGTCGTGGTCGCGCTTGTACGTGTCGATGTCGTCGTCGGTCCACGCCGCGAGCGGGTTGACCTTCACGATGCCGCGGCCGACGTCGAGGTGCGCGATCTGGGCGTTGGCCCGTGACGGCGCTTCGACCCGGCGCAGCCCACTCATCCACGCCTGCTTGCCGCCCAGCGCGCGTGCGAGCGGCTCCACCTTACGCATCGCGCAGCATTCGTCGGTGTCGGTCTGCCAGAGGTCGTCGGGTGGCACGAGCGGGTGCATGACCGTGAGGTTCAGGTTGTAGCGCTCGCGCATGCGCTCGACATACCAGAGCGTTTCGGCGAAGTGGTACTGCGTGTCGAGGAACACGACCTCGATGCCCGGCACGGCATTCGACGCGACGTCGATGAGTACGCAGTCCTGGAACGACGCGGCGAGGACGAGCCCGTCGCCGAAGCGCTCGTGCGCCCACTTGATGGCGGCCGACGCGGGCTTGTGCTCCAGCTCTTTCGAGATGGCGTTCAGCTCGCCCAGGTCGATGTCGACCAGCGGCCGGTTCGATGTCGGTTGGAGGGTCGTCACGTCGCGCATTCGCTTTCGCCGACTTCGGCCGCGTACGGCCCGGTCTCGTCGTAGTCGACGTAGAACGCAGGGCCGACGTCGGGGGCGGGGAAGAAGTCGAGGTCCTGCACGGTTTCGGTGACGCTCTTGACGCCACCGCTGCGTTGCATCCACTGCGGGAAGGTCTCGCCCGCGTTGCGTTCGTTGGCGAAGCGCCCGACGATGCGGACGACGGCTTCCGGTGCGGCCTTGGCCGGCACCTTGGCCGACTTCTGGCCGAACTCGACTTCCATTTCGCCGAGGTGGCCGCCGAGCAGCATCTGGTAGCCGGGAGCGGCGCGCCCGTGGGCGCGACGCTCGAGTCCGAAGAACCCGATGTCGGAGATGTGGTGCTGGCCGCAGCTGTTCGTGCAGCCGGAGATGTTGACGCGGACGCCGCCGACTTCGGCGAGCCCGGCGTCTTCGAGTGCTTCGCCGATGGCCGACGCGAGACCACGGGACTGGGTGACGGCGAGGTTGCACGTGTCGGCACCGGGGCACGACACGACGTCGCGTGCGAGTTCGGCGCCCGGTTCGGCCATGCCAATCTCGGCGAGCCGGTCGTAGAGGCCGCGCAGGTCGGCTTCGGTGAGATCGCGCAGCGCGAAGTTCTGGCGGCTCGTGATGCGGATGTCGAGTTCGAAGTCGCGCTGGATGGTTGCCAGCGCCCGGAACTGCGATGTCGTCACGTCGCCGAGGCGTGAGTATGCGTACGCGCTGACGGTGCCGTTGGCGACGCCGCGCACGACGTTGGCTTCGACCCACCGCTTAAACGGGTCATTCGATCGCAGCGTCACGGCCACGCCGATGCTCGTCGGGTTGCCTTCGGTGTCGACCACCTGGCCGCCGGCGGGGGCGTCGCCCGCGACGCGCACCTGCTCGGGGATGCCTCCCGGCCAGAACCGGGCCGCCCGCAGGAACTTGCGTTCCTTGACGACGCGCTCGCGCAGTTCCTCGATGCCCATGCTGTCGACGAGCCACTTCAGCCGGGCCCGGATCTTGTTGTCGCGGTTGCCGTAGTGGTCGAACGTGCGCAGCGTCGCTTCGATCGTCGGCAGGAGGTCTTCGCGGGAGGTGAACTCCTCGAGCGCGAGCGCCGGGTGCGGGTTGGCCCCGAGCCCACCGGCGATGAACACCTTGAAGCCGGCTTCGATCGCGCCGTCTTCGAGCGTGCGGTTGACCGCGACGACGCCGACGTCGTTGAACATGGCCTGGCCGCAGTCGGTCGCGCAGCCCGAGAAGTTGATCTTGAACTTGCGGGGCAGGCGCTGCGAATACGCGTGGCGCAGCAGGTAGCGCGCGGTTGCCTCGGCCCACGGCGTGATGTCGAGCTTCTCCTGCGGGCACGCGCCGGCGAGGTGGCAGCCCATGACGTTGCGCACCGTGTCGCCGCACGCTTCGCGCGACGTCAGGTTGGCGGCGGCGAGGAGGCGCAGGATCTCGGGCGTCTGTTCGAGCTGGATGAAGTGGAACTGCGCGTTCTGGCGTGTGGTGAGGTGACCCCACCCGCGCGAGTAGGTCTCGGCGATGTACGCCATCGTGTCGAGTTGCTCGGGCGTGACCTTGCCGTAGGGGATCTTCACCCGCAGCATCTGGTTGTGGCCGCCCTGGCGCTGGCCGTACACACCGTTGTTCAGGCGGAACACCCGGAACACGTCGTCGTCGATACGACCGTCGAGGTACTCCTGCACGGTGCGTTCGTACAGGTCGAGTTCGTCGGCCACGACGGGCTCGAGCGGACGGGCTTGGAGTTCGCGAACGTCGATCGCCATAGCGGCGGCTCCCAGCATCGGGAAGGGGACAGAGGCGGGCGCGGAACCGGGAGGTTCAGACGCGCCGGGCGCGCGCGGAGCTACACATCTCGTCGTGCATCTCGTGGGGCGTGCGCCCCATGGCGATGCTCGCGGCGCCGCGTAGCCGAATCACGACCGCCAGAGTAACAAATCGGACCCCGAAATACCACCGCCCAGGTCGGATTTCATTCTGGCGCCGGACCTGCGCCTTGGGGGCGCAAATCAGGCGCCAGAACGGCGAGAATGGGGGGGTCAGGCCCCGATTCGACCTGATCTGCGAGATTGAGCCGCCGACCCGGCCCGACCTCATGCACGTCCGGCACCAGATCGGGGTGCTGAGCAAGGCAGCGGTGACCTGAACGTGCGGGGGATGATCGAAGAGGCGCGCACGTCGCCGGTACCCGATCCGCGGGTCGGTGTCGCGACCCGGCTGCGATCTGTTCCCGGGTGGAAGCTCGCGGCCGACTTCCTCGTCGTCCAGGTGTCGTTCTCACTCGACGCATTGCTGCGCCGGCGCGACACGATCACGTTCGACGGCCCCGTGTACGCGGTTGTCCTCGTGCTCTCGAGCGCGCCGATGGCCCGCAAGCTCGCGGCCGCGCTTTAAGCGCGCGATGCCGCCCGAACGAGCCGGTCGCGCGCCGAGTCGGGAAGGAAGCGGGCGATAGTCGCCGCGACGTGGGCGTCGCGGCCCACGAGGTAACGCGCTCGCGGGCGGGAGCTCGACAGCGCCTTCTCGATGACTTCGGCGACGCGTTGCGCGGGGATGGCATTGCGGTCCTGTGTCGCGAAGCCCGTGCGGATTCCCGCAATCGCCTTGCCGTAGCGCCGGCGACCTTCCGGCGGGAGCTGGGCCTCGATGTCGTCGGCGGTGTCGTTCGCCTTCGCCCACATCGGGGTCTTGATCGCGCCCGGTTCGACTAACGCCACCTTGATGCCCGCGGGTCGGAGTTCGTGCCGCAACGATTCGGTAATCGCTTCGAGCGCGAACTTCGACGCGCTATACGGCCCCATCAGTGGCGTCGACACGCGGCCGCCGATCGAGCCGATGAACACGATCCGTCCGTTGCTCGCGGCGCGGATCAACGGGAGGCACGCCTTCGTGACGGCGATCTGGCCGATGACGTTGACTTCGAACTGGCGCCGCCAGTCGTCGAGCGCGATGTACTCGATCGGGCCACCGACGCCGATGCCCGCGTTGTTGACCACCGCGGTCAGCGTGCCGTCGAGCCGCTCGCCGATTTCCTTGACGGCGCGCTCGACACCGGCCTCGTCGGTGACATCGAGTTCGACCGGCTCGAGCAGACCCGTGGTCGCGGCTTTGAGGCGCACCCCGTCGTCGGCCCGCCGGACACCGGCGAACACCTGCCAACCCAGGTCGGCGAGATGGAGCGCCGTGGCTTCGCCAATTCCGGTCGATGCGCCGGTGATCAGTACGGCACGTGCTCTCATCAGGGCAGTATCGCCGCTCGATCTCGTCGCGTGCGCATGCGGCGGCCTCTAGTCTCGCCGCATGCGCCAGGCCGTCTCATGAGAATGTCCGAGCTGTTTCTGCGCACGCTGCGCGACGACCCGGCCGACGCCGACGTCGACAGCCACCGCCTGCTGGTCCGCGCGGGGTACATCCGCAAGGTCGCAGCCGGTATGTACTCGTGGTTGCCGCTCGGGCACCGGGTGCTGCGCAAGGTCGGCCAGATCGTGCGCGAAGAGATGGACCGGGCCGGCGCGCAGGAAGTGCTGCTGCCCATCACACAGCCGCTCGAACTGTGGCAGCGCTCGGGTCGCGACGCGCTCTACGGGCCGATGATGTTCCGCCTCGAAGACCGCAAGGAGACCGGCTTCTGCCTCGCGCCGACCGCCGAGGAAGTGATGGCCACCCTCGTCGGCGGCGAGTACTCGAGCTACCGCGACCTGCCCGTCAACTTGTACCAGATCCAGTGGAAGTACCGCGACGAGCTGCGGCCGCGCTTCGGGCTGCTGCGGGGGCGCGAGTTCCTCATGAAGGACGCGTACTCGTTCGACACCGACATGGACGGCCTGCGCGCGTCGTACAAGAAGATGTACGACGCGTACTATCGCGTGTTCGAGCGGTGCAGCCTCACGTTCCGCCCGGTCGAAGCCCAGTCGGGCGAGATCGGCGGCGACGTGAACCACGAGTTCATGGCCGTCGCCGCGGTCGGTGAAGACGACTTCGTGTGGTGTACGGCGTGCGACTATGCCGCGAACGTCGAGGCCGCGCGGCGCGGCCACACGTGGAAGCACGACGAGGTACCGGCCGTTACGGATGGCTCCCTCACTGCGCCGTCCGTGGCTTCGCTGCGTCCGCACGCCGACGCGCCCGCGATGGCGAAGCACCACACGCCTGACATGCCCGGCATTGCGCCCGTCGCCGCGTTCTTCGAGGTCGACGCGTCGCGCACGTTGAAGTGCATCGCGTTCGACATCGACGGCGAACTCGGGCTCGCGCTCGTGCCCGGCGACCGCGAAGTCAACGAGCACGCGCTGCGGGCGGCGGTCGCGCCCAAGCCGATGCGACTGTTGACCGACGAAGACTTCGCGGCCCGCCGCGACCTGCCCAAGGGCTACATCGGGCCCCACTTCCCGGGCGCGAGCGTCGTCATCGCCGACCCGGCGGTCGCCGAACCGATCGGCTGGATCACCGGCGCCAACGAAGCCGACCATCACGTGCGCGACGCCGTCCTCGGGCGCGACTTCACCGTCGTCGTCTGGGCCGACCTCGTCTCGATCGTGTCGGGCGATGCGTGCCCCAACTGCGGCCAACCGCTCTCGGTCGACCGCGGCATCGAAGTCGGACACGTGTTCCAGCTCGGCACCAAGTACGCGGAGTCGCTCGACGTGAACTACACCGACGCCAACGGCGAGCAGCACCCGATGGTGATGGGGTGTTACGGCATCGGCATCTCGCGCATCGTCGCTGCGGTCGTCGAGGAGTTCCACGACGAGAACGGCATGATGTGGCCCGTTGCGCTCGCGCCGTACGACGTGCACCTCATCGCGCTCGCGGGTCGCGGTGACCAGGCCGAGAAGGTCACCTCCGAGGCCGACCGCCTGTACGAGGCGCTCACCGACCGAGGGATGGACGTGCTCTACGACGACCGCGAAGCCAGCCCCGGCGTGAAATTCGCCGACGCCGACCTGCTCGGCATGCCCGTGCAACTCGTCGTCGGCGCCAAGGGTCTCGCCCGCGGCATCGTCGAACGCAAAGTAAGGGCGACGGGGGAGCGCGACGAGGTCTCACTGGGGGACGTGTGAGGTGAACTTGCCTGTGAACCCGCCGCTCGACCCGATGCTCGCCAAGCTCGTACGCGAGCTCCCGGCAAGCGGCGACGTGCTGTACGAGCCGAAGTGGGACGGGTTCCGCTGCATCGTGTTCCGCGCCGGCGACGACCTCGACCTCCAGAGCCGCAACAGCAAGCCACTACTGCGTTACTTTCCCGAACTGCGCGAGCCGCTCCTCGCGCAGTTGCCCGATCGCGTCGTGCTCGACGGCGAACTCGTCGTCGTCACCAACGACGGGCTCGATTTCGACGCGCTGCAGCTGCGTCAGCATCCGGCCGAATCGCGCGTGAAGAAGCTCGCGGTCGAGATTCCCGCGTCGTACGTCGCGTTCGACCTCCTCGCCGAGGGCGACGAGTCGCTGCTCGCGACGCCGATGAAGGAGCGGCGGACCCGGCTGGAGAAGCTGTTGCAGAAGGCGAAGCCGCCGATCCACATCACGCCCGCGACGACCGACCGCGACACGGCCGCCGACTGGTTCACGCGCTTCGAGGGCGCCGGGTTCGACGGTGTCGTCGCCAAATCGCTGGCGAGCCCGTACGAGCCCGGCAAGCGGACGATGGTGAAGGTAAAGCACGAACGCACCGCCGACTGCGTGGTCGCGGGGTTCCGGGTACACAAAGACGGCAAAGGCGTCGGTTCGCTGTTGTGTGGTCTGTACGACGACGAGGGTGTGCTGCACAACGTCGGCGTCGCGAGCGGCATGGCTGCGGCCGTGCGGGCCACGCTGCTCGACGAGGTCGAACCGCTGCGCAAGGACGCGCTCGACAACCACCCGTGGCGCCAGTGGGCCGAAGCCATGGCGCACGCGTCGGGAACGCGCATGCCCGGCGGCCCGTCGCGTTGGAACGCCGACAAGGACCTGTCGTGGGAGCCTCTCCGCATCGAACGGGTGGCCGAGGTCGCGTACGAGGGCCTGATGAACGGCCGCTTCCGTCACAACGGCCGCTTCCGGCATTGGCGCAGCGATCGCGACCCCGACAGCTGCACGTACGCGCAGCTCGAAACCGTCGCCCCCGCCGAACTCAAAGACGTCTTCGGCCACTAACCCGCCACTAACCCGGCGCAACTGGCGTGACTGAAGCAGACGCCGTCTGCCTGAGCGACGCCAGTTGGGCGAGGGTAGGGGTGAAGTGGACCGGGAAGCGGAAGATGCGAGTCGGGAATCTCGACGAGCCGGCGGGCGATGTCGACCGCGCGACCGACGACCTCGGAGCCGTTCGCCACCGCGATGCCCCAGTGCACGCCCGCGCGGTGCCCTCTGTGTCAACCTCGGGTGAGGGTGTCGACCACGGCCGCGAGGCCCGTGCGCAACGCGGTCGTCGCGTCGTGCGGAAACCACATGCACGAGTCATCGACGATCGCCACCGCACCGACCTCGAGGGTCACGCGTCGTCCCCCTGTTCACGCGGCGGCCGTGTCACGCCCGTGTCACCGTCGCGAGTAGACCGCCGAGTCCGAGCGCAGGAACTCACCGTCGAACGGCGCAACCGCATCCGTTCCGAAGAGCGCGCTGACATGGCTGCGCACCTGCACGACTCCGTGCTCCAGACGCTCGCGCTCGTGGCTCCTCGCCGGTGAGACGGTCACGCCCGATGCGTCGATGACATCGTTCGGGCTCGCGCTCGAAGCCGCGGCCGCCGGTGTCGAAGACGAGTCCGGCATTCCCGTCGAGGTCGTGCGCGTGCGCGACTGCCCGCTGCACGGTCTCGAACCGCTCGTGTCCGCGAACCGGAGGGCGATGCTGAACGCGGCTCGGCATTCGTGCGCACCGTCGATCTCGGTGTACGCGGAGGTCGCCCCGGAGCCGGCGACGGTGTTCGTGCGCGATCGAAGGGCGGGGCTTCGACCCCGAGGCGGTGCCCGCGGACCGGGGTGGCATTGCCGCGTCGATCGTCGGCCGTTATGCGTACAAGGAGATCGGCCGCCGGCTCGAGACCCACGTGTCCGCGGTGCTGCGCAAGCTCCAGCTGTCGAGCCGTTACGAGCTCGCCCGCTGGGCGACGGACCGGCGCCTGACCTCAACGACGGGTTGGGGCCTCGGCCTGGGCCATTCGGCTCCCCGTATTCGCCTGGCCCGCGTTATGGCCGATAATGGAGATATGCCGGCGACCCAAGGACGGGGGCACCGCCGCAGGCACGGGCAGATCGTGGCGGGCGTCTCGGGTCAGCTCGCTGCCCGGCTCGGTGTCCACGTCAACCTCGTACGACTCTCGTTCGTCGTGCTCACGTTCGCGGGCGGCACCGGCCTCGTCGCGTACGCGATGGCCATGCTCGTGTTCCGCGAACCTGATCCCGACGAGTTGGCGGCCCGCGCCGACACCGACGCGTGGCAGGCGCTGGCCCTCGCCGCGGTCGTCATCGGCGCGCTGCTCGCGGCCCGGTTCACCGGCCTGTGGTTCGACGACTCGCTCGCGTGGCCCGTGGCCGCGATCGCCATCGGGTTCGGGCTCATCTGGTTGCAGGCGCCGCGCATCCGTCCCGGCTACATCGTCGCCGGAGCCCTCCTGCTCGGCGCCGGCGTCGGAGCCCTGGTCGTCAACTACTGGGGTTGGATCGCGCTGCGCAACGGCCTTCTCGGCGTCACCGTGCTGCTCGGCATAGTGGCGATCGCGGCCGCGCCGTGGCGCACGCGCCGCGTTGCGACCCTCGCCGAAGCGCTCACCGACGTGGCGGCCGAAGTGCAACAGGAGTACGGCGTCAGTGTCGACGTGTCCCGCAAGGACGACTTCGCCCTCGCCGGCCTCGAACCGCTCGTGCTCGCGGCCCGCGAGGGAATGCGCAACGCGGCCCGACACTCCGGGGCGGCCACGGTGACCGTGGTCGTGCAGCGCAACGGCTCCGGGCCGAGTGTCCTGATCCGCGACCGCGGGCGCGGCTTCGACCCCAAGCGCACATCGGCTCGCGGTGGCCTGGCCCTGTCGGTCATCCGCCCGATTGCGGCGGCGGGCGGAACGGCCAAGATCCTGAGCCGCCCCGGAATGGGCTGCGAGCTGGAGCTCGTCCTTCCCCGCGAACGAGACGCCGCCTCCTAGAGCGGCCCCGGCCGGAGCCCCCGAGCGACGGTCCGGAAGCGGTAGACTCCGCCCGTTCGTATTCGTCCCGAGGTTGGGGGAACGTGGGCCGTGGCCCACGTTTTTTCTTGACCAAGGGCTTTTTTGGCGAGGGAGTCCGAGTGAGCGCGACCCAGACCCAGGTGGAGGCAGCCCGCGCGGCCGTCGCCCCGGTCGTCGCCGCGCTCGGTTGCTCCCTCTACGACATCGAGCTGAGCGGAGCCGGGAAGGCCCGCACGCTCCGGGTCACCATCGACCGGGCCGGCGGCGCCGACCTCGAGACCATTGCCGAGGCCACCAAGGCGATCTCGCCGGTCCTCGACGACATCTCGACGTTGGGCGAGCCGTACCTCCTCGAAGTGAGCAGCCCCGGAATCGAGCGGACGCTTCGTACGGTCGAGCACTTCGGCGGCGCGATCGGCGCCGACGTCAGCATCAAGTTCCACACCGAAGCGGGGCCGCGCCGTACGCACGGCTCGCTGGTCGAAGCCGACGACACATCCATCGTCGTCGAGTCCGAGGGCGAGCGGTTGACGATCAGTTACGACGACATCACCCAGGCCCGCACGGTGTTCGAGTGGGGCCCGCAGCCGCGAGAGAAAACGCGCGCGCGGGCGAAGGAGAAGCAGTCATGAAAAATCCGGAGATGCTCGAGGCGCTCTCGGCGCTGGCCGTCGAGAAGGGGATCTCCGAAGAGGTCATGTTGGAGGCGTTGGCGAACGCGCTCGTCACCGCGTACAAGCGCATGCCCGACGCGGCCGAGGAAGCGCTCGTCGAGATCGACGTCGAGACCGGCGAGATCCGCGTCATCGCGCAGGAACTCGACGAGGAGGGCGAAGTCCAGCGCGAGTGGGACGACACGCCCGCCGACTTCGGCCGCATCGCCGCGCAGACTGCGAAGCAGGTCATCCTGCAGCGCATCCGTGAGGCCGAGCGCGAGATGAAGTACGAGGAGTACGCGGGCCGCGAAGGCGACATCGTCACCGGCATCATCCAGCAGACTGACGCCCGCTACACCCTGCTTGACCTGGGGCGGGTCGAGGCGTTGCTCCCACAGGCCGAGCAGGTTCCGGGCGACCGGTACGACCACGGCGCCCGCATGAAGGCGTACATCGTCGAGGTGCGCAAGACGGCCAAGGGTCCGCAGATCGTCGTCTCGCGCACGCACCCCGGGCTTGTGAAGCGCCTGTTCGAACTCGAAGTTCCCGAGCTCGTCGACGGCATCGTCGAGATCAAGGCCGTCGCCCGCGAGCCAGGACATCGCACGAAGCTCGCGGTGCAGTCGAACGACCACAACGTCGACCCCGTCGGCGCGTGCGTCGGCGCACGCGGCATGCGCGTCCGCCAGGTCGTGAACGAGTTGCGCGGCGAGAAGGTCGACATCGTCCCGTACAGCGCCGAACCGCCGGAGTTCGTCATGCGCGCGCTCGCGCCGGCGAAGGTCCGCGAAGTTCGCGTGCACGAAGACACGGGCATCGCCGAAGTGATCGTTCCCGACTTCCAGCTATCGCTCGCGATCGGCAAGGAAGGTCAGAACGCGCGCCTCGCGGCGCGGCTCACCGGTTGGCGTGTCGACATCAAGAGCGAGACGCAGCTGGCAGAAGAAGAATCCGGTGGCGGATACGCCGACGGCGAGTGGGTCGAGGGACCCGACGGCCAGCTGATGTGGCAACCTGCCGAAGGCGGCGAGGCCATTTCGGCCGCGGAAGCAGGCTACGGAACCCTCGGCGAAGGGGCCCCGGAGGCCGCCGAAGCGCCCGAACCAGCCGTTGCCGCCGAGGCCGTCGAGGCGAAGGCCGAAGTCGAAGAACCCGCCCCTGCTGCGGATGCCGTCGAGGCACCCGCCGCGGAGGCGACCGAGGAGGCAGAGATCTGAGCCCGCGCCGCACGTGCGTCGGATGCCGTGACGAGGCTGCATCCGATACGCGACAGCGGATCGCGGCCACCAAATCCGGGTCGATTTCGGTCGGCCCGTCGGCCCCGGGTCGGGGCGCCTGGGTGTGTTCGGCGGCGTGTTTCGACCTTGCAGTCAGGCGGGAAGCACTGGCCCGGGCGCTGAGGTGCGACATCACGAGCACCGAAGTCGAGCGCCTACGCGCGAGACTGTTCGAGCAGAAAAACTAAGGGAAACTTTTTGGCTACAAAGAAGATTCGGGTCTACGAGTTGGCTCGGGAGCTGGGCGTCGAGAATCACGACGTCGTCGAACTTGCCAACGAACTCAAGATCGGCGTCAAGAGCCACTCGTCGAGCATCGACGATCCGTCAGCCGACCGCGTCCGCCGCCTCGCGGACAGCCGCGGCATGAAGAAGGCGCCCGCGCCCGCCCCCGAACCGGAGCCCGCGCCCGAGGCGAAGCCTGCGAGGACGGCACCCTCGGCCAAGCCCGCGGCCGAGTCCGAACCCGCCGCCGCTCCCAAAGCTGACCTTGCGCCGGCCGCCGCGGCGAGCGCAGCGCCCGAACCCGAAGTCGTCGAAGAAGAACGGCCCGCAGTCGTGCGCAGCACGCACCGCGTCGTGCGCTCGGCGCCAACGCCGCGCCCCGTCGAGCCCGAAGTCGTCGAACGGCGCGCACCCGAGCCCGAAGCCGAACGTCCTGCGGCCGCGCCGGCACCGGCCG
>JAWXCJ010000124.1:0-7472 GCA_034408875.1 Actinomycetota bacterium | reverse complement strand
GGGGCGTTTGGACTTCGTCTTCGATTTCGTAGCTACAGGTACGATTCGAGGGTGCCGCGGGCGAATGTCAGAGGCGAACGCACCCGGCAGCGGCTCCTCGCGGCCGGCCTGGAACTCTTCGCCGACCTGACGCCGGCCGAGTTCCTCGCCGGGCTGACCGCCCAGGCCGTATCCGGGCGGGCGGGGGTGACCACCGGTTCCTTCTACACGCACTTCCCGCATCACGCGAGCTACGTCGACGCGCTCATCGAGTACGGCCTCTCCCGCCAGCCCGCCGATGACCGCATCGCGACGGAAACGTTCGGGAAGATCGTCGAATACGCGAACGCCCCCGACACGCACCTGATCTCCGACCTGAACGACCTCGCCGACTTCAACATCGGGATCGGCATCGAGGAGATCGGCGTCACCGAATTCCTGCTCGCGATGTGGACCCGCCGGCGAGACCCCCGCGTGCTCGAACTGTTACGCCGCCGGTACGAACTCTTCCAGGGCGACTACGCCGCCGGCTACGAAATCATCCGCCAACGGTGGAATGCGGAGTGGCAGCCGCCGTTCACCCACGAGATCGGCACCGCGGTCGTGACGTGCATCGCCGAGGGCCTGATGGTCAGGCACTGCATCGAACCGGAAACGATTTCGAAGGAGATCTTCGGGCATGTGCTCCTCGCGTTCGTCGAGAACGCCCTCGGAGCGGCGACACCCGCGGGCGACGGAGATCCGTGGCAGAGCTTCATCGTCCGGCACGGGATCCGCGACCTCGAACCGACCTACGACGCCGAGATCAGCCGTCCGAGCGGCGCGATGGTCGACGCCGCGATCACACTCCTGGCCGATGCCGACCTCGACGCGTGCACCGTGGAGGACATCGCCGCGCAGGCCGGTGTGAGCACCACGCACGTCTACGGCGCGTGGGGCTCGCGCCCGCGACTCGCCACTGCCGTCGTCGCGCGACTCTCGGAGCCAACGGACGTACAGCTCGGATTCGACCTCGACCTGAAGATGCCGGGGCTGCGTGCCCTCGATCGGCAGCTCGGACGGCTCGCGTCGCTCTTCCTCGACCTGGCGCGGTCGCGCCCGGTGCTGCTCTCGCTCGCCCTCCAGGGAAGCATCGAGCATCTCGGGCGACCACCCGAAGACGAAGGCAACCTCGGCCGTTCACTCGTTCCGCCGATCGAGGTCGGCCAGACCGACAGCTCGATCGCACCCGATGTCGACGCACGCGCCCTGGCCCGGTCGCTGGCGTTCGCGCTCGCGTCGGAAGCGCTCACCCGGCGCGAGAACGAGGACGCGGCCGACGACCTGCTCGCGTTCGTCCGCACCGTGCACCTGGCCGGAGTGGCAAAGAAGCGCCTTCGCTGAGAAGCCGGCTAGGACAGGCGGTCGTCGAGCAGCTTGTTCAGCGCTTGCGGGTTGCCCTTGCCCTCGAGTGACTTCATCAGCTCACCCATGAGGAACCCGCGCTTCTTCTTGCGTTCCTTCTCGTCGCCCGCGCGGTATTGCGCGACCACGTCGGGGTTCGCGGCGAGCACCGAGTCGACCGCCGTTCCCAGTTCGCCCTCGTCGCTCACCTGGGCCAGCCCGCGCGCTTCGACGACGGTGCGGGGCCACTTCTCCTCGCGCATCGACTCGTCGAGCACGTCTCTGGCCTGGTTGCGCGAGATCGTGCCCGCGGCGACGAGTCCGACGAGTTCGGCGAGCATCTCGGGGGCGAGGACTGCGGGCGAGAGTCCGGTCTCGTTGAGATACGCCAAGACTTCTTGGCGCACCCAGTTCACGACGTCTTTCGGCGTTCCGCCGGTCAGCGCCGCGACCGCCCGCTCCGCGTAGTCGGCGAGCCCGGGGACCTCGACGAGCACGCGCGCGTCCTCGTGTTTGATATCCCAGTCGGTGAGGAGCCGCTGCCGGCGCGCGGCGGGGAGTTCGGGCATGTTCGCGCGCGCGTGCTCGCGCATCTCCGCCGTGGGCGCGACCGGAACGAGGTCGGGCTCGGGGAAGTACCGGTAGTCGTGCGCCTCTTCCTTCGACCGGCCCGAAGTGGTGCGGCCCGCGTCTTCGTCCCAGTGGCGCGTCTCCTGCACGAGATGCTCGCCCGCCTCGTGGGTGGCGACCTGGCGCTCGACTTCGTACTCGATGGCGCGAATGAGCGACCGCAACGAGTTGAGGTTCTTGATCTCGCAGCGCGTGCGCAACTCGCCGGTACCGACGGGCCGGACCGACACGTTGGCGTCGACGCGCAGCGAACCCTCTTCCATCTTCACGTCGGAGACACCGATCGCGAACAGCGTGCCGCGGAGTTCGTCGACGTAGGCCTTGGCTTGTTCGGCCGAGCGGATGTCGGGCTCCGACACGATCTCGAGAAGCGGCACCCCGGCGCGGTTGTAGTCGACGAGCGAGTGCGACGCGTCGTGGATGCGCCCGCCCCCGCCGACGTGCAGCGACTTCCCGGTGTCCTCTTCGAGGTGGGCGCGCGTGATGCCGATCCGCGCGCCGTCGATCTCGAGCCAACCGTCGCTGGTGATCGGTTCGTCGAACTGCGAGATCTGGTAGTCCTTCGGCATATCGGGATAGAAGTAGTTCTTGCGGTGGAAGATCGACGTTTCCGGCACGTCGAAGTGGAACGCCTCACCAACCCGTAGGGCGTACTCGACCGCCTTCTCGTTCAACACCGGCAGCGAACCGGGCAACCCCAGGCACACCGGGCACACGTGGGTGTTCGGCTCCGCGCCGAACTCGTTGGCGCACGAGCAGAACATCTTCGTCGCCGTCGCGAGCTCGCAGTGCACCTCGAGCCCGATCACGGTTTCCCAATCAGTCACAACTAGGGCTCCCTCGCTGCGCCGTCCGTGGCTCCGCTGCGTCCGCACGGCAATGGTGAGATTATCGGCTGATGGGAACGCCTGATCTCATCGCCCCCGACTTCCGCGGCCGCGGTGACTCGTCGCTCGCGCCCGACGACTTCTACGACATCGCTGCGTTCTCGATCGACTGCTACACGCTCGTGCACGACGTGTTGGGTCGCGGCGATGTACGGACACCGGCTCTGGGCCGCGCCCGGCCATCACGACAAGCTTCGTTCGATAGTCGAAAAGCCGTTGCAAACTCAGGGTCGATTGCTCTATAATCGAACATATGTTCCCCCCCCTCGAGGAGGTCCGCCAATCAGTCGAGAAGCTGGCCTCCTACGAGGGCCGCGTCGACATCGCCGAACTCGCTCGGGTGCGCGACCAGTTCGACGCCACGTTCACGCGCATCGTCTCCGACGCCGAGCGCGCCGGCGAGTTCTCGAACCCGCACACCTCGCATGCGACCCTGCTCGCGGGTGCGGCGCGCTGCACACAGCGCGCTGCGGAACAAGCGCTGAAGGTCGGCCGGGTGATGGCGGAGATGCCCGAGCTCGCCGGGGCCTACCTCTCGGGTTCGGTGCGGCCCGACAATGTCGGCGTGATCGCGCAGGCGTGGAAGCCGGAACGCGCCGCGGGGTTCACCGAAGTCGAAGTCGCGTTGGTCGAGGCAGCGAAGTCGTGCACACCGCGGGAAATGCGCACACTCGTACGACGAGTGTGCGAATGGGTCGACCAAGACGACGGCGCGACCGAGGCGAGCAAACGCCACGCGCGCCGCGAGCTGTTCGTCTCCAAGCTCAACGGATCCGGCGTGCTCAACGGGCGCCTCGACCCTGACGTCACCGAGACTGTGATCACCGCCCTCGAAGCAGCGATTGGCGACGACCCCGATATACCCGGGGATACGAAGCGCACGCGTCCTCAGCGGCGAGCCGATGCACTCGGAGCCATCTGCCGGCACTACCTCGAGACGCGCGACAAGCCGCACGGGCACCGGGCAACGGTGCAGGCCGGGATGGTCGTCGACATGCACACGCTCGCGGGCGGAGAACCAGTGCTCGACATGGTCCGGGCCGACCTGCTGCACATGGGTTCGGTGTCGCGGGCCACGCTCCTGCGGTTGACGTGCGACTGCGAAGTGCACCGCATCATCACCAACGGGAAGTCGGAGGTCCTCGACGTCGGGAGGTCGGTGCGCACCGTCACCAACGCTCAGTGGCGGGCACTCGTCGCTCGCGACCAGCGCTGCACGACCGCCGGGTGCGAGGTTTCCTGGTACCGATGTCAGGCGCATCACAAGAAACATTGGGCTGAAGGCGGCGAGTCAAACCTCGACAACTACGAGTTGAAGTGCGACCGCCACCATTGGGACGAGCACGAAGGCCGCCGGGAATGAGGGTTACGGCGAGCTCCGTTCGATAGCGCGAGCGGCGCGAAACATCACGGGTTCACCCAGCGCGGGTGCGAGCACCTGCACGCCGACGGGCAGGCCGTACGCACCCGTGCCGAACGGCACCGATATAGCCGGGTGGCCGGCGAGATTGGTCGGGATCGTGCACACGTCGCTCAGGTACATCGCGAGCGGGTCGGCTGTCTTGGCGCCGAGCTCGAACGCGACCGTGGGTGATGTCGGCGACAGCAGCACGTCGAACTGCTCGTAGGCGCGGTCGAAGTCGCGGATGATCAGCGTCCGCACGCGCTGGGCCTGCCCGTAGTACGCGTCGTAGTAGCCGGCGGAGAGCGCGTAGGTGCCCAACATGATGCGGCGCTTGACCTCGGGACCAAAACCCGCGTTGCGGGTCGCGGCGTTCATGGCCGCCACGTCGTCGCCGTCGACCCGCAGACCGTAGCGAACGCCGTCGTACCGCGCCAGGTTCGACGACGCCTCCGCGGGCGCGATGAGGTAGTACGCGGACAACCCAAACATCGTCGACGGCACCGACACCCGGTCGACCTTGGCGCCGGCATCGGCCAACGCGCTCGCGGCCGCCTCGACCGCGGCGTGCACTTCCGGCTCGATGCCGTCGACGTCGGTGAGTTCTTCGATGACGCCCACGCGCAGTCCCGCGACACCGTCGTCGAGCACTGAACCAACCGCCGGTCGAGGCTGCGCGATCGATGTCGAGTCGAGCGGGTCGTGGCCCCACATCGCTTCGAGGAGCAGCGCGGCATCGGTGACCGAGTTCGAGAACGGCCCGATCTGGTCGAGCGACGATGCGAACGCGACGAGGCCGTAGCGCGACACCGCGCCGTAGGTCGGCTTCATGCCGACGACACCGCAGAGCGCGGCCGGTTGGCGGATCGACCCGCCGGTGTCGGAACCGATCGCGAGTGACGCAAACCCCGCCGCGACCGCGGCCGCCGATCCCCCACTGGATCCGCCCGCGACCCGGCTCGGGTCGCGCGGATTGCGGGTCGGACCGAACGCCGAGTTCTCGGTCGACGATCCCATCGCGAATTCGTCGAGGTTCGTCTTGCCGACGATGACCGCGCCCGCGTCGCGCAACCGCGTGATGACCGTCGCGTCGTAGGGCGGGAGCCAGCCTTCGAGGATGCGCGAGCCGCACGTGGTGGCGATCCCGCGCGTCGCCATGTTGTCCTTGACTGCGATCGGTACGCCCGCGAGCGGGCCCGGGTCGGAACCCGCGCCGACCGCGGCATCGACCGAGTCGGCGGCGGCGCGCGCTTCGTCGGCAAGCACGAGGTTGAACGCGTGGATCTCGCCCTCGTGCTCGTCGACGCGGGCCAGGTGCTCTTCGAGCACATCGCGCGCGGACCGGCGCCCCGACCGGACGTCGTCGGCAATTTCCGAAGCGCTCACGGGGCCTCGCCGAGGATGCGGGGGACCCGGAACCGGCCGTCTTCGGCCTGGGGTGCGGCGGCGAGCACCTCGTCGCGCTCGACGCCCGGACGCGGAACGTCGGCGCGGAACACGTTCACGAGCGGCAGCGGGTGCGCGGTCGGCGGCACACCCTCGGTGTCGAGCGCGGAGAGCTCGGCGGCGTGTTCGAGGATCGCGGCCAGTTCGGGAGTGATGGCCTCGATCTCGGCGTCGCTCAGCGCGAGCCGCGCCAACCGGGCCACGTGTACGACGTCTTCACGCGAAATCACGGGCCGAAGCTACTTGTAGGGGTCGAGGTCGCTGAGCGGGAGGGTCCACCACTCTTCGGGGCCGGGATTCCACTCGGGATCCGGATAGATGCAGTCGACCGGGCAGGCGGGCAGGCATTTGTCGCAGCCGCTGCACAGCTCCGGGAGGATCACGACGTCGGCGCCGTGGTTGAAGATGGCCCCGAACTGGGGCGGGCAGGCGCGCAGGCAGGCATCGCAGTTGATGCACTCCGACATCTCGATGCGCAGGGGAACGTTCTTCCACTTCGGGTTCCGTTCCCGGTCGGCGATGCGCTCGGGCCTCGTGGCCGCCATGGTCCCGAGGGTAGCGAACGCCTGTCGTGCCCGAGAGGGCTCCTGCGGTTTAGGGTGGGGGCGTATGTCGGGGGAAGCACGAGGCAATGTCGTCGCGGCAATCGCTGCTGTCGTCGCGCTGATCGTCGCCGTGTCGGTGTCGATGCTGGTCGACACGGGATCCGACGGGGCCGCCGCCCAGAGCACCTCTCCGACCGCCGAACCGGCCCCCGAAGAGGAGCCGTTCCCCGCGATCACGGCTGTCCCGGTCGGGCATCACGGCGAGTACGCCGTGCAGTACGACGACGTGCCGCCGGAAACCCAGGCCCAACTCGACACCGTCCGCGCCATCATCGAGCGCTACCCGACCGGCGCCGACGCGATGGCCGCGGGCTACATCCCCGCCACCGTGAACCTAAAGGGCATCGCCTCGCACTACATCAAGTCGGGTGCCATCGGGTTCACGACGTTCGACGAGGCGTTCGACATCAACGAACCGGAAGCGCTCCTGTACGACGGCAACGAACCCGACTCACCGATCGTCGGCATCAGCTATCTCGCGTCCGGCGTCACCGCACCCGAGGGTTTCGAAGGTCCGTGGGACGTGTGGCACCGCCACGACGCCGTGTGCTTCGCGGGCGGCCTCGTCGTCGCCGAGGTCGGCGGTCACGAAGGGTCGCTCATCGACATCACGGCGCAGGAGTGCGCGGCCCAGAACGGCATCACGTACCCGATCGACAATCTGTCCATGATTCACGTCTGGATGAAGCCGGGATATCCGTCGGAGACAGGTGTGTTCGCCCACGACCACTCGGATCTCGTCTAAGGAGCTGGATATGACGTCAGTCGGCGCCGTGCGTCGCGCGGAACTGCGGGCAATGCTCATCGCCATTGCCGTACTGGCGCTCGTCGTCGCCGCGTTCGCGGCCGCCGCTTCGAACAACGACCCCGGGTCCGTGATCGAAGCGGGCGCCGCCGGCGACGACGACGACGACGCCGACGGCACGCCGAAAGCCGATCGCAGTGGCACCGGCGCCGACTCCGAGGTCGCGCAGGCCCACGAGGAGCACGCCGCCGGCCCAGAGCGCGCAGACGACGGGGCCGGGCACGATCTCGACGCCGATCCCGCGAGCCATGAGCAAGGAGCCGGCGCCAAGGCGCCCGCGTCCGCCACGCCGGCCGCGACCTGCCCGACGGCGAAGGCGCTGGTCGCGGCCGCGG
>JAWXCJ010000123.1:0-11129 GCA_034408875.1 Actinomycetota bacterium | reverse complement strand
CGCCGACCCGGGCGTTGCGGCCGCGACGCACGACGCCGGCTTCCGGCTCGCGTTCGCCGCTCATCATCGAGAGCAGCGTGCTCTTCCCGCAGCCGTTGAGACCGACGACGCCGATGCGGTCGCCGGCGCTGAGCGTGAGCGACAGATCGGTGAACAGTGGCCGGTCCGGGCGGGACGCCCCGAGGCCTTGTGCATCGATCAGGATCACGGCTCAGGATACGGCCCCTGGTTGGGGAACCGAGGCGAGCGGATCAGCCGCCGCTGCTGTATTCGTTCAGTTGGATCGACGAGTAGGAGAAGTCGGTCGCCGCATCGAACGTCATGTCACTCACGCGGCCGGCGACAACCCCGAGAGATACTGTCACCCGCGTGTACGTAGTGGGATTCGGGATCTTCGCGTTCGTCGCTGTGCTTTGTGTCGTCGCGTTCTTCGTCATGCAGAAGAAGCGGGAGTAGTACACGCTCCTGCGTGACGTCTGGGGGAACATCGTGTCCGGATTCGTGAGCCCGGCATGGATGCCGTCGTCATTGCGCGAGGCAGCCAAGGCCGGAGACGCCACGGCCGACGATCTCGAATCGGGCGCGGCGTGGGCGCATCTGCTTGCGAAGTTGCAGACCGCGTCGGAGACCGTCTTGTCGGACTCCGTGCCCCGCAACCCGCACGACATGGCCGCAGGGTTTCGCCACCTCCTCGTGTTGTTGTGGATCGGCGTCGACGATGCGTTGCGCCGCGACTCCAGCCCCGTGCTCGCCGTGCGTCCGTCGAACACCGACGCGGTGTTCAAGTGGGGGATGGACTGCCCCGACTGCATCTACACGGGTTCCGGGCTGCGGGGCGGCGACACGTACCGGCTGTGGGGCAACCGGGGCACGGCGCGCTACGTCGGGCTGCAGAGCATGGGCGGCATGGCGAGTACCGCCAACGTGTTGCTCGACGAGATCGATCTCGCGTCGAACGGTGACTTCGAGATCATCCTCTCGGCCGAGAAGCATCCGGGAAACTGGATGGAGATCGCCGACAACGCGACACAACTCGTCGTGCGCCACTTCTTCTACGACTGGGACACCGAAGTCGCGTCGTCGCTGTCGATCGAGAAGCTGTCGGGCCCGCCCCCGGCCGCCGCGTCCGAGCCGGTCGAGCCGCGCGCCGCGATGGCGCGTCAGATCGTCGCGTTGGGCGACTTCGTCGAAGCGAACCTCGACTTCTTCTTGCAGTTCGCGCGGCCCGAGCGACCGAACACGTTCAACCCGCCGTTCGACGGCACGGCCATGGGTGCCGCGGCCGAGAACCGCCCGGTGATCGGTTCGTTCCAACTCGGGCCCGACGAAGCGCTCGTGGTCGAAGTCGAACCACCGAAGGGCCTCTACTGGAGTTACTCGATCGGGAACCCCTGGTGGGAGACGATCGACTATGGCAGTCACCAATCGAGCCTCAACGGCCATCAGGCGGTGGTCGACGACGACGGTCTGCTGCGCGTCGTGATCGCGCACCACGACCCCGGCATCGCCAACTGGCTCGACACGGCCGGGCACAGCGAAGGGCCGGTCATCCTGCGGTGCGTGCGCACCGAGACCGCGCCCGTGCCGACGACGCAGGTCGTGCCGCTGGCCGACGTCGCCGCGGCACTGCCGGCGGACACTCGGCGCGTGACAGCGGACGAGCGCGCCGCGGTGATGACGGCCCGCAAGATCGCGGTGAGCCGGCGGTTCGTGCGGTGACGCTCGTCGCCGACGAGCTCGAAGCGGCGGCGTGCGAACAGACCGGGCTGCGCGACTTCGGCGACGGCTACCACCGCGAGGGCTTGGAGCGGCTTGTCTCGGCGATGAACGACGAGGCCGATCTGATCGGCACCGGCGAGATGATGCAGCGCGGCCGGCTCGGCACGCACCTGGTTGCCCGGCTCCACGTCGCGGCGACGTACCGCGAGCATCCCGAGATCGACGAGCAAGTCGTTGAAGGCCCGATGTTCGTGATCGGTCTCCCGCGCACGGGAACGACCGCGTTGAGCCAACTCGTCGCGGCCGATCCGCAGTTCCGGTCGATACGACTATGGGAGCCGGGTTCGCCGGTACCCCCGCCCGAAGCAGCAACGCACCACACCGACCCGCGCATCGCCGCGACCGAAGCCGGGCTCGCGATGATGAACGAGGCGTTCCCGCTCATGCAGACCATGTACCACTCGGAGGCGACGACCGCGTCCGAGTGTCAGGACCTCATGGGCATGAGCTTCCGCACCGTGCACATGTTTGCGTTGGATGCGCTCCTCGACGCGTGTCCGAACGCCCGGTTCCTGTGGAGTCATCGTGACCCGGCGCTGGTGTTGGGGTCGGTGTGCAGTCTCGTTCACTACACGCGGTACATCGAGGCGTTCGACGCGGCGCTCTGAGGCTCACGGCCCGGTCACGTAGGCCGCGGCTTCGGCGAGGTTTGGATCATCGCACCGCGCCGAACCGGCGCTGCTCGGCCACGCGAACAATCGCGTCGAACTCCTCGTCGGTGAGCGGGAGCACCGACAAGCGGTTGCCCTTGGCGAGGAGGCGGCAGTTCGCGAGGTCGGGGACCGTGCGCAGTTCGTCGAGTGACACGAAGGGGAGTGGGCGTACGGGTGCGACGGTGACCCAGTCCCAGCGAGGGTCCTCGGGTTTGCCGGCGGGGTCGTAGTACTTACTCGTCGGATCGAACTGGGTCGGGTCCGGCTCGGCAGTCTTCACGATCTTGCAAATGCCTGCGACACCGGGCGGCTTGGCGTTCGAGTGGTAGTAGATCGCCTCTTCGCCCTTCTTCATTTCCCGGAGGAAGTTGCGCGACATATAGCTGCGGATGCCGTCCCAGCCCTCCCGCTTGGCCTTCACCAGGTCGTCGTAGGAGAAGACATCAGGTTCCGACTTGAGGAGCCAGCGCGCCATTACCTGACGTTAGGACACGCGGCCGCCGCTCGACGCGCCCGGCACGGTTACCCCCAGCCCTCGATAGGGGGCTCGCCGCATACCGCTGGGCCCGATTCGGCCGCATCGTGGAGGCATGACTTCTGCTCCGTCGATCGACGACCTTGTCGCCGCCACGCCCCAGACCCGTGACCGCAGCGTCGACTTCCTGCGGGCCTTCAGCATCGTGATCGTCGTGCTGTGGCACTGGGTGTTCTCGGTGACGCACTGGAACGCCGACGCGGCGCTGACGATGCCCAACCCGATCGGCGCCGTGCCGTTCCTGTGGCTCGTCACCTGGGTGCTCCAGATCATGCCGCTGTTCTTCTTCGTCGGCGGCTTCGCGAACCTGGTCGGCTACCGCGCCGCGTCCCGCCGGCCGCACGGCGACCGCGCGTTCCTCGCGCAGCGATTGCAGCGTCTCCTCCGCCCGCTCGCGGTGCTCGTCGCGGTGTGGACCGTGTTCGAAATCGGCGCATACCTTGTGGTACCCGGCTACACGGGCGTGCTGCACTGGGGTTGGGTCGTCGCCGTCCCGCTGTGGTTCATGGGTGTGTACACCGCGGTCACGGTGCTGGTTCCGCTCACGGCGCGCTTGCACGCACGGGCACCGGGCACGACGTTGACCGGGCTCGGCGCGATCGTCGTACTCGTCGACTTCATTCGCTTCGCAGGCGGCGTCGAGGTCGTCGGCTACGCGAACCTCGTGTTCGTCTTCCTCTTCGTGCATCAAATCGGCTACTGGTTCGGCGACGGCACGCTCACGACGTCGCGCCGCCCTGCCGTGTTGCTCGCACTCGCCGGCCTCGGTGCGCTGATCGCGCTCACGACGTTCGGTCCCTACGCGCACTCGATGGTCGCCGTCGAAGGTGGCGAGATCAGCAACATGATGCCGCCGAACGCGTGCATCGCGGCGCTCGGTGTGTTCCAAGCCGGCCTCGCACTGCTGCTGCGCCCGTACCTCAACCGTAGGCTCGCCAACCCGGCCACGTGGAAGATTGTGATCGCGGTGAACGCGATTGCGATGACGGTCTTCGCGTGGCACATGACGGCCTACGTGATGGCGGTCGGTGCGTGGCGGGTACTCGGCCACACACTGCTCGCCGACGCCACGGAAGCGTGGTGGCTCCAGCGGCCGGTCTGGCTCCTGCTGCCCGGCGTGTTCCTTGCCGTTCTCGTGCAGATCTTCCGCCGGTTCGAGAACAAGCTGGGCTGATTTCAGCCGTGCCCCCCGGCCCGGCGATCCAATGCTCGAAATTGCGCCATCTGGCGACCGAAACGGTCGCCGTATGGCGCAATTTCGATGGCTACGAGGCCGGCATATGTCGAAACCGAGCAGAAGACCGGCAACGTCGTCATCACGGTCAGCGACGACCATGCCCGGCGTAGTTCCAAGGACGTATGAGAGGATGCACCGTGGCTGATGCGGGGCTCGTCACCATCCTGTTCACCGATCTCGTCGGTTCGACCGAAATGGCCGCGGACCTGGGCGATGTCGCGGCCGACGAACTTCGCCGCGCGCACTTTGCCCACCTGCGGGAGGCGATCGCGGCGACGGGCGGCACCGAGGTGAAGACCATCGGCGACGCGGTGATGGTCTCGTACAAGGGCGCCGCCGACGCCCTCGCCGGCGGGGTGGCGATGCAGCGCGCCGTCGACCGGCACAACCGCGGCAACGAGAACGTCCACTTGGAGATGCGGGTCGGCATCAGCGCGGGCGACGCGTCGTTCGAAGACGGCGACTGGTTCGGCACCCCGGTCATCGAAGCGTCGCGCCTGTGCGCGGCCGCGACCGGTACGCAGATCCTCGTGAGCGACCTCGTACGGGCCCTCGCCGGCTCGCGCTGCGAGTTCGAACTGCGTCCGCTCGGAACGCGCGAACTCAAGGGCCTACCCGACCCGATCGCGATCTGCGAGGTCGACTGGCGCCTCGCGCACGATGCGACACGCCTTCCGCTCCCGACGTTTGTCGACATCGCGCCCGGGTTCGCGTTCGCCGGTCGCGTCGACGCGTACGACACGCTCCTGACGGCGTGGAAGGAAACGCTCGAAGGCGCACGCCGCGCGGTGCTCGTCTCGGGCGAGCCCGGCATCGGCAAGACGCGCCTCGTTACCGAACTCGTGCGGTATGCGCACGAAGTGGGCACGACGATCCTCTGGGGCCGCTGCGACGAAGAACTCGGCGCACCGTTCGAACCCTTCGCCGAAGCGCTCCGGCACTACGCGCAGTCGGTGCCACCCGACCGGCTGCGCGCCGAGATCGGTCCGCTCGGCGGCGAGCTGACCCGGTTGCTCCCCGAACTCACGGCGCGGGTGCCCGGACTCGCGGCCCCGATGCCCGCCGATGCCGACACCGAACGTCACCGCCTCTTCGAAGCAGTGACCGATTTTCTCGCCGAGATGTCGCACGCCGACGCGGTCATCCTCGTGCTCGACGACATTCACTGGGCCGACAAGCCTTCACTCTTGTTGCTACGGCACTTGCTGCGTTCGGGTACGCCGATGCGGTTGTTCGTGCTCGCGACGTACCGCGACACCGACCTCGACCGCACGCATCCGCTCGCCGACGTGCTGGCCGACCTCCGGCGCGAGCCCGGCGTCTCGCGCCTCGACCTCGTCGGTCTCGACCCGGCCGAGGTCACTGCGCTCATGGAGTCGAGTGCGGGCCACGATCTCGACGAGCCCGGCGCCGACCTCGCACTCGCGCTGCAACGGGAAACCGAGGGGAACCCGTTCTTCGTCGGCGAGGTGTTGCGCCACCTCGCCGAATCGGGGGTGCTCGTACAGCGCGACGGCCGCTGGACGAGCGACTTCACCCTCGGCGATGTCGGCCTGCCCGAAGGCATCCGCGAGGTTGTCGGGCGGCGGCTGTCACGGCTGTCCGAGCCCGCGAATCGCGCGCTCGCGCTGGCCGCGGTGATCGGTGCGCACTTCGACCTCGCGACGATCGAAGCCGCGGGCGGCCCCCAGGGCGACGAACTGTTCGACGCGCTCGACCAAGCCGTGCAGCACTCGATCATTCGTGAGGTTCCGGGCACGGTCGGCCGGTACACGTTCGCGCACGCACTCATGCGTTCGGCGCTGTACGAAGAACTCACAACCAACCGGCGCGTTCGCATGCACGCGCGGATCGCGACGGCGCTCGAAACGCGTCACGCGCACCGCATCGACGAGCACCTCGACGAACTCGCGTACCACTTCACCGAAGGTTCGCTCGCGGGCGACGCGACCAAGGCGGTCGAGTACTGCCGGCGCGCGGGCGAGCGGGCCGACAACGAGTTGGCCTTCGAAAGCGCGGTCACGCACTACGACCGGGCACTCAGCGCGCTCGAACTGGTCGACGTGCCCGACCCGATCGTCCGGTGCGACCTGCAGCTGGCACTCGCACACGCGCTCTTCAACGCGGGCGACGAGCGTCGCCGCGACGCGGTGTTCGCGGCGGCCGCGACCGCGCGTGCGCTTGGTGCCGGCGAGCGCCTGGCGGGCGCCGCGCTCGTACTTACGATGACCAGCGGGACCAGCGACGCTGTCTTCGACGGTGAGCTGGTCGCACTGTTGGAGGACGCGCTCGCCGCCGTCGGCGACCCGCCGACCGGGCTCCGCGCTCAGTTGTTGTCGTCGCTGGCGACGGAACTCCAGTGGAGCCCGCAAGCCGAGCGGCGGATGCAGCTCGCGCGCGAGTCACTCACTGTCGCGCGCGCGTCGCAAGATCCTCTCGCGCTGACCATGGTGCTCACTCGCGGATGGGTTCTGCTCGACGGCTCGCAGCCGATGGTCGGAGAGTTCGAAGCGCTCATCGCGGAAGCCGAGCCGCTGGCGCGCGCCGCCGGCGACCCGAATCAGCTCGTCAATGTGCTCCAGAGCAAGGCGTTCATGGCCGCGTGCCGCGGCAACAGCGAGGCGTTCGCCGCGCACCTCGACGAGGCGGCGCGCATCGCCGACGGTATGCGCCGGCCCCGGTTGACCTGGTTGACCCGGTGCCATGCATCGGCGCTCGCCGCGTATCTGGGTGAGCTGGACCGCGCCGAGCAGCTCGCCAACGAGGCGTTCGAGCTCGGTCAGCGCTCGGGCGTGAGCGACGACACGAATATCAGTTTCTACGGCACGTACCTCTACCAAATCCGTACCGCCCAGGGTCGCGTCGGTGAGCTGATCCCGCTCCTCGAGGGCCGGGTCGAAGGCAACCCCGACGTTCCTGTCTGGCGCATCGCGCTGGCCGGCGCGTTGCTCGAAAGCGAACGCTACGACGAGGCGACGGAGCACCACCTCTGGCTGGCCGAGAACAGTTGCGCGAACGTGCCGCACGACACCGAGTACGCGGTGACGGTGGCCGGTCTCGCCCGTGAGGTGTACTTCCTCCGCCCGTCCGAGTCGATCATGCGCGACGTCTACGAGCGCACGCTCCCGTTCGCCGGATTGTTCGGGTGGAGCGGCGCGGGAATGAGCGATCTGGCCGACCTCGGCCTCGCGATGAACGCGGCCGCCCTCGGTCGCCCCGACGACGCCGACCGCCACTTCTCCGAGGGCATCGCGCTCTGCGAGCGGGCGGGCACGCGTTCGTACCTCGCCCGCTTCCACTTCTTCTGGACGAGGGTGCTCGCCGACCGCGGCGATGTCGCCCGTGCCCATGAACAAGGTGAACTCGCGATCACGCTCGGAACGGAACTCGGCATGACCGGCCCGCAGGGCGTCGTGCCGCGCGCGCAAGCGATCCTCGCCTCCATATGAGCATCGGGCTATGACTTCCTCTCGCCCGTGCACGATCCTCTTCACGGATCTCGTCGGATCGACCGACGTCGGCTTCGCCCAGCAGTCCTCGACACGCTGGAAGCCTGAGGAGACATCATGGCGCGCGGTCTGATCACGATCCTGTTCACCGACCTCGTCGGCTCGACCGAACTCGCGTCGGAGATCGGCGACGCGGCCGCCGACGAGTTGCGCCGCGACCACTTCGCGTCGCTCCGCGAAGCCGTGGCTGCGACGGGCGGGACCGAAGTGAAGACGATCGGCGACGCGCTCATGGTGTCGTACTCCGGCGCGGCCGACGCGCTGGCGGGCGCGGCGACGATGCAGCGCGCGGTCGATCGCCACAACCGCAAGCTGGGCGACTGGCCAACGCCGAGCGTCTCACGCTGGAGGGCATGGAGGTCGCGCACCGGGCCGGGACCGCCGAAGACGTCCTCAGTGCGTTCGTCGGGGGTCTCTTCTTCTACATGCGGTTCGCGCAAGGTCGACCCGACGAACTGGTCGGCACCATCGAGGGGCTCGTCGAGTCGCAACCGGGTGCACCGGTGTGGCGGGTCGCGCTCGCCGGTGTGCTGGTCGAGTGCAATCGCATCGACGACGCACGCGTCCACTTCATGTGGCTGGCCGAAGACGACTGCGCCAAGGTGCCGAACGATGTCGAGTATCCCGTGACGATCGACGGGCTCGCCCGCATGGCCTACCGCGTACGACCGCCCGACACGGTGCTGCACTCGATCTACGACCGGCTCCTCCCGTTCCGCGGCTTCATGAACTGGAGTGGCGTCGGCATCAGCGGGCCCAACGACCTCGGGCTCGCGATGGCGGCGGCGACGCTCGGCCGCCACGACGACGCCGATCGACACTTCGCGGCGGCGCTCGCGCTGTGCGAGCGTGCCCAGGCCCGCTGTTGGCTCGCCCGCACGCACGGTGACTGGAGCCGGGTACTCGCAGACCGTGGTGACACGGCGCGGGCCCGCGAGCAGGCCGAGATCTCGATCGTGATGGGCGAAGAACTCGGCATGACCGGACCCTTCGGCATCGTGCCGCGCGGCCGTGCGCTCTTGGAGGCGTTGTGACAGAGACCGCCATTGCCGCCGAAGCCGTGGTCAAGGAGCTGTTCTTCACGCCCGAGGGCCGGGCCGACCCGTATCCGCGCTATCACCGGTTGCGCGACCTCGCGCCCGTGTTCCGCAGCGAAACGCTGCAGGCGTGGCTGCTCACGCGCTACAGCGACTGCAAGTCGGCGCTGCGCGACCCTCGGCTCGAGAAGCACTTCGCCGAGTCGCTCGACGCCCGCGCGCCCGGGTGGCGGGCGCGGCCGGGGCTCCAGTGGAGCGCCCGGACGATGCTGAACCTCGACGCGCCCGAGCACACCCGGCTCCGACGCCTCGTGATACGCGAGTTCACGCCGCGTACCGTCGAAGTGCTGCGCCCGCAGGTCGAGGCGATGGTCGACGGCATGCTCGACGAGATCGAAGATCGCGGCGTCGCCGAGCTGATGGATGCGCTCGCGTTCAAGCTCCCGATCAGCGTGATCGGCATGCTGCTCGGCGTCCCCGCCGAGGACCGTCCGCAGTTCCGTGAGTTGACGCAGGCACTCACCGCCGTCTTCGAACTGGGCGCGACGCGCGCCATGCTCGACGCGGCCGACGCCGCGGTGCTCGAGTGCAACGCGTACTTCGACGGGCTCATCGACAAACGCCGGGCCCGCCCGCAGGACGACCTGTTGAGCCGGCTCATCGAAGCGGACACCAACCAGGACGCCGAGGCGGGCGAGCCCGACCGGCTGACGAACGAGGAGCTGAACACGCTCGCCGCGCTGCTGTTCCTCGCCGGATTCGAGACCACCACGAACCTCATCGGCAACGGGATGATCTCGTTGTTGACGCAGCCCGACCAGATGGACGCGCTCCGGGCGCAGCCCGACCTGTGCGCGAACGTGGCCGACGAGTTGCTCCGCCACGACGGGACCGTGCAGCTCGCGAGCCGGTTCGCGTCGACCGACGTCGCGTTCGGCGACGTGACGATCCCCGCGGGCGACGGCATCTTCATCATCCTGGGCGCGGCGAACCGCGACCCGGAGCGCTACCCCGATCCCGACCGCATCGACTTCACGCGCACACAGGTTGCGCCCCTCGCGTTCGGCGGCGGCGTGCACCTCTGCCTGGGCGCGCCCCTCGCCCGCCTCGAGATCGAGATCGTGTTCCGCAAACTTTCGGAACGCTTCGAGGCCATCGAACTCGGCGACGAGCTGCCACCGCACCGCGACCGGCTCACACTGCGCGCGCCGACCGCGGTGCCCCTGAAGCTGCGCACGAGGGTGGTCGACGAGTCGCCGCTCGCGGCCCGGCCCGCGGGCGACGACACGCAGTGGCGCATCGACTACCGCCGCCGCCTCGACGACCGGCCCGAGATCCTCGCGGGCGACGCGCGCGCCGCGCGCATCGCACTGCTGCGGCGCGTGCCGTTCTTCGCGCCGTGCTCGGACGCGGACCTCGCGACCCTGGCCGCCACCGCGTACCCGATCTCTTTCGATCCGGGCGAGCATCTGTGCGTCGAAGGCGCGGAAGCGCCCGATTGCTACGTGATCGCGGCCGGTGATGCCGACATCGTGATGGGTGGCGAACGGGTCGCAACCGTCGGTGCCGACGACGTGGTGGGGGAGCGGGGCGTGATTCTCGGCGCGACCCGGGCCGCGACGGTGACCGCCACTTCGCACATGGTTACCTACGCGATTTCGCGCGAGCAGCTCCGGCGCGTGCTCGACGCCGCGCCCGAGTGCCTTGCCGCAATGCAGGAACACGTCCGGCGTCGCTACCGGTAGCCATGCTCGACATCGTGCTCGTCGAACCGCAGATCGCGATGAACACCGGCAACATCATTCGGCTGTGCGCGAACGTCGGCGCGCGCCTGCATCTCGTGCAGCCACTCGGCTTCACCCTCGACGAGGCCGCTCTGCGGCGCGGCGGGCTCGACTACCACGAGCTGACCGACACGACGGTGTGGGATTCGTGGGCCGAGTGCCGTGCCGGTCTCGGTAAACGCCGCATGTTCGCGACGACGTCGGGCGCCCCGCTGCGCCGCTACGACGACGTCGCCTTCGAACCGGGCGATGTCGTGGTGTTCGGGTGCGAGGCCGACGGCCTCCCGCCGGCCGTGCTCGACGAGTTCGACGACGAGCACCAACTCCGGATTCCGATGCGCCCCGAGAACCGCAGCCTCAACCTCTCGAACGCGGTCGGCGTAGTCGCCTACGAAGCGTGGCGCCAACACGGCTTCGACGGTGCCGCGTCGGGAACGTTCTCCGAGTCGCGTCGCCCGCTCCCGTAGGACGGATACGCTCGCCCGCATGTACTAATCCTCGATCCACCGATCGGTGACCGGGGTCGCCCGGCTGCGGGTCGCGTGGCGGGTGGTTCGGGTTGCGGCGTGATTTGAGTGCGGCGCGATCGGCGGAT
>JAWXCJ010000122.1:0-34213 GCA_034408875.1 Actinomycetota bacterium | reverse complement strand
CGGCCAGAGTGACGACGGCCAGAGTGACGACGGCACGTGGGTGGTCCTCGCCGACCCCGAGGGCAACGAGTTTTGCGTGCTGCGGGCGCTCACGCCGGACGACTGACCGCGCCCCGTACACTCCCGGGCCGTGAAGGCATTCCGGCGTGTTCTGTTGGTACTCGGCCTCGCCGGGGTGATCGGCGTCATTGCCAAGCTCCGGGGTAAGGGTGGCGTCCCGCCGACGAGCGGCGGCTGGCGCGAGCTCGAAGCGCCCGACTTCCGGTGACCTCGATCCTGCTCGTCGGTTTGGGCGAGGTCGGCATGCGGGCCGCGCGCCAGCTGGCCGACACGCCCGGCGTGAAGCGTTTGCTGTTGGCCGGTCGCGAGTTCGACACGACCGAACGGTTGGCCGAGGCCCTCGGTCCGGTCGCGCGCGCCGAAGCGATCGCGTTCGCGCCGGGCGATCCGATTCCCGACGGCGTCGACGCGGTCGCAACCGCGCTGCCGACGAGCGTCGACCATGCAGTGATCGCCACCGCGATCGCGCAGCATGTCCCCGCCGCGTCGTGCGACGACGACCACGACGCGATCGATTCGCTGCGTGCACTCGACCGGAACGCGCGTGCGGGCGGTGTCACCATCGCAGTCGGGTGCGGGCTCGCGCCGGGTCTGGCCGACGTGCTCGCCAAGCACGCCGCGTCGTCGTTTCGCACCGTCGACGAAGTGCGCGTCGCGCGCACGGGCTGGGCCGGCCCCGCCAGCGTCGCCGCGGTACGCCATGCCCGGCGCGCGCTTGTGCGTTCGTGGCACCAGGGCGCGTGGCGCGAAGAGCACCCGCACGGCGAAGAACTCGTGTGGTTCCCCGAACCGATCGGCGCACGCGACTGCAAACTGGTCACCGGTGGCACGGCCCTGCTTGTCGACGCGCTCTCGGTCCCGCGCGCGACGGCGCTGCTCGGAGAGCCACCGAAGCGAACGTGGCTCCGCCGCCGGTTCGGCGACGACGGCGAATGGGGCGCCGCCCGCGTCGACGTCTGGGGCCGACGCGACGACTCGCACGACTGTGTCGTCTACGGCGTCATCGAACGAACCGCGGTTGCGGCGGGCACGGTGCTTGCGGTCACGGCCGCGCAACTCGCGGGTGCGCTCGACCCGCAGGTGACCCGGCCCGGCGTGCACGGACTCGGTGCACTCGTCGATCCCGCACCGTTCCTTGCCGAACTCGCGCAGCGGGGTGTGCGCGCCGCGAAGTTCGAAGGCGTTCCCGTCCGCTGACCTTTCGGCGTTACGAATGCGACTCGCTCGGCTCGAGTTCCGCGACTTCGAAGGCGAAGTCGTCGACGTAGCACCAAAGCCAGTCCTCGCCCGGTTCGAACGACTGCATGACCGGATGTCCCCTCGCGTCGAAATGGGCAGTTGCGTAGCGCCCGGGCGAGTTGTCGCAACAGCCGATGTTTCCGCACGCCAGGCAACGGCGCAGGTGGACCCACCCACCACCGGTGCGCAAATAGTCGACGCACCCACTTGCTACAGCCGCGACGTTCTCTTTGGCGTCGAGGTGGGTACATTCATCGGCTATGCAGAGACCTTATCTATGGCTTCGACGCGCGATCACGGCCGGTGTGGCGAGTGCAGCGCTGATCGCAGTCGGCGCGGTGAGTGCACCGGCCGGCGCGCAGACGACGGCTCCATACCCGACCTGCGGTGGCGCGACGACACAGAATTGCGTCGCGGCGTTCTCCGTCAACGGCGGCGCACCCCCGGCCGGGGTCACGCTCTCGGTCGTGGCGACGAGCACTTCGGTGTTGACGATCCAAGTGCTGCAGGCGGGCGCGGCGCAGAGCGGTGTCGAACTGTCGCCCGCACTGTCGACTGCCGCCGATATTCACGTGGAGCTGAACACGGGGACGTTCGACCCGCTCATGCTGATGTTCACCGGCGCAGTCGAGGGCTTCGCGCCCGCCGTCAACTCGACCACCGGGAACACGGCGAGCTTCGACGTGTCGCCGGTTGCCGCGTCGTGGACCACGGCCGGTTGCTCGGCCGACTCGTGCGGCAACGCGAATACAAGGGCCGACAACGACCTGACTGCGGTTGCGGTGGGCCAGATCGTCGCGCCGACGGTCAGCAGCGCGGCTATCGCAAACGACCTGCGGGGCGCGTGGCTGGAAACCGATGCCCAGTCGATCGGTACACCGACCATCGACCCTGCAACCGACAAGGTGTCGTTCACGTTGGCCGCCGCGCACCTGAAGGCGAACAACTCGGTGCACGACGACGGATCGTTCACGCTGTTCCTGAAGGACGCGTTCCTCACGAACGAACTCGGGTTCACCAGCCCGGCAACCACGTCGCAGGAGTTCTACACAACGACGCGGCAGGTCACCGGTGAGCTCACCGCGGAAGTGACGGACACGATCACGCGCGTGATCGGCGGCACCGAGCTGACGGTACCGTTCCTGCGCTACTCGAGCGCCGCGATCGAAGTGAGCCGCGCGACGACGTCTGTTGGTCGTTCCACGATCGTCGGTATGACGCAGACTCCGTCCGGCAACGGGTACTGGCTCGTCGACGCGGCCGGCGGTGTGTGGCCGTTCGGCGACGCGGGCGCGTTCGGGTCGCTCGCGGGGATTGCGTTGAACCAGCCGATCGTCGGGATGGCATCGACGCCGACCGGGAATGGCTACTACCTCGTCGCAACCGACGGCGGGATCTTCACGTTCGGCGACGCGGCGTTCAAGGGTTCGACGGGAGCCATCCGCCTCAACCAGCCGATCGTGGGCATGGCGACCACCAACTCCGGCGCCGGCTACTGGTTGGTCGCGGCCGACGGCGGGATCTTCACGTTCGGTGACGCGGCGTTCATGGGTTCGACGGGAGCCATGCGGCTGAACCGGCCGGTCGTCGGTATGGAGGTCACGCCGAGCGGCAACGGATACTTCCTCGTCGCTTCCGACGGTGGCATCTTCACGTTCGGCGACGCGGCGTTCAAGGGTTCGACCGGTTCGATGGCGTTGAACCAGCCGATCTTCGCGATGGAGAAGACGCCCGACGGCGCCGGCTACTGGTTGGTCGCGGCCGATGGTGGTGTGTTCACGTTCGGCACCGCCGCGTTCAGCGGCTCACTCGGTTCGTTGGCGCTCGTGCAGCCGATCACGGCGATGGCGGTGATGCCGGCCGGCACGGGCTACCGCATGGCCGCCCGCGACGGCGGCGTGTTCGCCCTCGGCACCGCGACCTATCTCGGCGGACGAGCGATCTAGCCCCAGCCCGCCGAAATCTCAACGCAGCGCCGGTCGGTGGGAAACTGGCCTGAACGCAGGAGGTTCCGATGGCCGACGACGAAGACTCCATCGACTGGCCGACGTCAGCCGCGGGCCGGCACGGCGAACGCATGGCTGCCGACACGGCGGCAACGGTGCGCGACCCCGAGATGGAGCTTGCCTACGAATACGGCGAGGCCGCCGAACTCATCGACGCGCGCCAGGCCCGGTGGCTCGCGAAGCAAGCGGTCAAGACCGCCGACGAGGCCAAGATCGAGATCTACGACGACCTGCCGGCGCCCGAACTCAAACCGTTCCCGGAGGAGCCCGTCGCGCGGCTGCCGACCGAAGCCGACCTCGGCATCGGCACCCAGGACGCGCCGCTCGTGGCCGTCGCCGAGAACCCGGAGCCGATGGTCGCCGACGAGCCGGCGATAGAGCTGAAGCCGTTCCCGGACGAAGCGTTCACCGACGATCCGCCGCAACCTGCCGTCGAAGACGAAAGCTGGTTCAGCGAGTAACGCGGAGTGTCCCGCTAACCTGATCAACCCTCGGGGACGTAGCTCAGCTGGCTAGAGCACCTGCTTTGCAAGCAGGGGGTCGTGGGTTCGAGTCCCATCGTCTCCACCGCGAAATTGCTGGTTGCGACGTTGCATTGCCGTGCGTTCGCGGCGCCTGTCGTGCCATCTACGTGCCACTTCCGTGCCACAACGGTGAGGCATACTCACGCGCTACAACTCAGCGAAGAAGTCGTCGACGATTGCGACGTCCTCGACGACGCGCCGTCTCGTTTCAACGCCGAGTTCATACTCGCGGAGCAGCTCGCAGAGATCGTCGCCATCGATGAGGTCGACAGGGGGTGCGCCGTCGCGAGTGGCCTCAGCGCGCGCATCCTTCGTGAACGTACCCGTGGTGATGAGCAGCCCCTTCTCGCCCCGGCCGGACATCGCGCCTCTGAAATCACGCACGGCGGGCGCGGAGACCGACCCTTGTACCGCTTGCATTGGAAGAACACTGGGAACGACACGAGGGACAGCCGGTAGACGCCGACGCCGTCGATTCCGCCGTCTCCGGACTTTCCGAGGACCTCAACGTTGCGGAACCCGGCCTCCTTCAAGAGTCGTTGCGCGAGGCGCTCAAAGGCGTCCGCCGATGTAGTGAGCAGCCGATCGAGCAGCCGCTCCTTCCACCCGACCTCGGCGTCGCCCCCTTCAGATTCTTCTTCTTCGTCTGCGGCATCCCGCTTCTTCTGCTCGTAGTAGGAACGGTTGTAGTCGGCCTTCCACGCTTTGACGCGTTCGCGCACGTCCGCCTCTGTGAGCTCCCGCCCGAGTGGAGTGATCGTCCACACGCCCCTTGCCGAGTTCTCGACCGCTCCCACGTTCTTCAGGTAGTTCCGCGCCCATGCGAGGCGGTATTCCAAAAGCCCCATGTGATGGTCGGGACTGCGACGCACAGCGACTTGCTCGTCCGTGAATCCTTCGCGTTCAACTACGCGCTCCATGATCTCGTCGATTCGGGCCGAGCCGCCGAGGTCCTTGAGTGCTTGGAGAGTCGGGTAGAGCAGATCAAGATGCTTTGGGATGGTCGCGTCGACTGCTGTCACGTCGGGAACGGTACCGGCGCCGGCGCGTGGACCGCTCCGGCATGGGGCTTCTTCGCGACGTCGGACGCGCGGGTGGAGACCGCCGGCGGTCGATCGGGTCGAACGGGCGACGTGTGCGAGGAGGTTCTCTCCTCGCGGCGAACGAGAGGATCGCGCTCCCTCCCGCGTGTCAGAAACCGGCGCTCTTCAAGACTTGGGCGGTCTTGGCCGTCACCCAATATCCGTCCTCTTCGCTAAAGCGGAAGGGAATCGGATGCCTCCAGCCTTCGCAGTATCTCCCGAGGTGCCCCCAACACCCGGCGATTTGCTGGTGGCCGGTCGCGTCACTTTCGTCGTCGGCGAGGCCCAGTTCGACTGCAAGTGCTCGTCCGAGCATCGGGGCGTCGGGGTGGTTCGCCATGAAACTCAGTGCGCGCCCGGACACCGACCTTTCGTGCAGTTTCTTGTGCACGAACTTGGCGAGCTCTGATTCGTCGGCAGACCAGTCCGGCCGCTGATCTGCTGGCCAGCGGTCGTTATAGCGACTCGAGGCGAGCTCGTTGTCAGGGGGCGCCGTTCCTTCGGCTTGCGAAGCCCAAACAGCGGCTTTGACCTGAAAGGCCACGAGCTTTGACTTCGGTACGTAGGTCGTGACGGGAATCAGCTCGTCCATTGGTAGTTGCCCTTCTAGGTAAGCCCTGGACACGTATTATGTGTAGATGCATATGCTAGGCCTATCCCTTAGGGCATGGCAAGGCTGATGTGAGGTCTGATGGCGCCGGTGGGTTTAGGCGTCGCTCAAGTACGCGCATTGCCTGACGATCTAGTGGCGTAACATATGTGTTACGCCGACTACCTGGGAGGAATCCGTGGCCTCGCGCACTGGTGCCGAGAAATACCTCGCCGATCGCCTGGGAAGCCCTGGCTACGCCGCCGCGTACGAACGCGCGCGTTCACGGATTGCTTTCGTCGACGAGCTCATGCGATCGCTCGATGACGAACGCCGTGCTCGCAAGCTCAGCAAGGCTGAACTCGCAAGAAGGGCGGGTCTGAAGCCCGAGGCTGTTCGGAGGCTGTTTTCACAAAGCCCGGTCAATCCCACGCTCGCAACCTTGTGCGCGCTCGCCAACGCGCTCGATGTCGAGGTCCGCGTCGTTCGACCACGCCGGGGGTCGCCGCGCGTCGCGCCTACGAAAGAACGGTCCGCCGTTTCGTGAACTCGTCCGACCAGCTGCGCACGATTCTGTAGTCCTTCGGCACTGCGGGTTGGCGGCGAGGCTTCTTGAGCCCGCCAAGCGCGACGATGCTCGAGCCACCAAGATCGTCAGCATTTCGTTCAAGCCGACAGAAGAGTCGGTAGTTGTACTGGTCGAACGAAACGCGGACTTCGTACAGGCCGGCCATTTCGTCATGCATCGCCTCCCATTTGCCACCGCCCGAAAATCTTGGGGGCGGCGCGGCCGCGACGGCGTCGAGGACGGCGTGTATTTCGGCCGCGACCTGCTCCGGGCATGAGTCGAGGAAGTCCACCGCCGGCACCGGCCTGTTCACGTCGTCTGAACGATGACGCTGGAAGAAATGAATCAGCCATGGCTTGGTCGAAGGGCTCACTCGAATCACTCAGTCACAAACGCGATGCTTCGCAACTGGGCAACTCCGAATCCGAAGCCGCGTCAGCCGCGATCCGAGCGGCACGCGCAATCCGCGACGGTGCGTGACATGCCGTCCGGGCTCGGTCCTGCCGAGGTCGATGTCCGCGTCAACGTCGGGATCCACTGGGGGGCCACGCTGATGGTCGGCCAGGTCGCGACGGGCGGGCGGCTCGGAGGTCACCGCCCTCGCCTCGAAACACCTCCTGGAGCGCCTCGGAGCCGCCGAGGCCGCGGAACTGGGCATCGACCCCGACGACATGACGTACCGGACGGTCGCCGAGATCGCGGGTCGGAGCGAGAAAGCCGTGCGTGACGCCGGGGCAATCTCCGTCGCCGCCATCTGAACGGCCCGACCCCCGAACCTAGGCAGGGGCCCGCGTAAGCGCGGGCAGGGGTGGTGGGTCAGGACCTGTGAACGGGCCGATCGGGTCCGCAAGGTTCGGAGGCCGACATGCGTGTTTCTCGTATCAGCAGGATCGTTGCCATCGCCGCCGTCGCGGGCGCAGTACTCACCCCGGCGAGCGCGGCATTTGCCGATTTCGGCCCGGCAAAGAAGTTCCCCGTGTTTCCCATGTGCAACGGCCTGTTCGCGACGATCGTCGGCACGGCCGGTCCCGACGTTGTGTACGGCACCGCCGGCAACGACGTCATTGCCACGCTCGGCGGCGCCGACACGGTGCACCCGGGTGCGGGCAACGACATCATCTGCACCGGCGACGGCAACGACTACGTGAACTCGTACAGCTGGACGAACGAAATCGACTGGGCCGATCTCGGGAACGGCGAAGACCGCTACGACGGAGGCTTCGGCGTCGACATCGTGTACGGCGGGCCCGGAAGCGACATTCTTTTCGGCAATGGGAGCACCGACGTGCTCTACGGCGGCGATGACAACGACCAGCTGTACCCGGAGCAGGGGAGCAACCAGGTGTTCGGCGGCTACGGCAACGACTTCATCTACTCGAAGTTCAACCCTTCGGCCGGTTCGGTGAACATGCTTTACGGCGAGCAAGGCAACGACATCTTCGAGACCCAGCAAGGCATCGTCGACCACGTGTTCGGAGGCCCGGGCTACGACTCGGTGTGTGCCGACGACTTCGACCCGCTGACCGACACCAACTACCTCAGCTGCGTCTGATCGGCACGCACCAAGACCGCCGGATCCGGGCGACAATGCCGTCGCCCGACCGGCGGTGGACGGTTCGTCGACCGCGAAGCCCGGGTTCCGCAGTTTGTGGTGACACGAGGGCGCAGAAGTAGGGGTTGACCTGGGCGAACGCGCCTTGTGCGTTTGTGCCGCGTGTGTCTACGCGGTCGGGAGAGCCCGGAAGGGATGTTTGGGCTGTTCAGGCGGGGTGCAGGTGGGTGATCCGGGGTGGCGGATCGATCCCGCAGGCGGCAAGAAAGCCGGCGGCGGCGACGCTGGGCGGGGTGGTCTGGGTGACGGTCCCGGCGGAGCCGGTGAGGGTCACGGCGTGTACGCGGCCGAGTTCGGTGGCGATGCGCCGCCAGGTCGTGTCGCACCGCCGTTCGGCGACTCGGATGAGCAGCAAGGCCTCGCGACCGACCAACGCACACAACACCGCGATCACGGCATCGGACTCGACCAAGGCACCGACATCGGCTGGTAACGGCGCCGGAACCACGACGTCGGCATGGAGCTATCGGCGCGTTCCTCGCCTGGCTTACCGTCAGTCGAGGCCGAGCGCGATCGTCAGTGCCTGGTCGAGGGCGGTGAGCTTCGCGGGTCCGAGTCGGCCGCGCCGTCTCGACAGAACGCTCTTCGGCAAGGTGAAGAGGTTGTCGCAGTTCGCCGCGCACTCATGGCCGAGTCCTTCGGTCGCGCCGAGTTCAACCTCGGCGACGTGACCGTGTACTGAACTTGTCACCAGGACACAGATCAGCGACGTGAGAGCCGGGATCGCCGTATCGCGCGTTGCGACGACCACGGGATGCGAACCGACGCCGGGGATGTCGGCGTCCCAGACGTCGCCACGAGCGACTAGGCCTCGTCGCGGGCGAGGCATGCCGATACCGAAAACGCGGCGATCTTGGCGATCAACTCGTCGGACGCGGGTTCAGCATTGGCGTACCGCCTTTGGTACGACTCAGCGATCGCGTCTTCGCCGTGACGTGCGAGCCACTCCCGCACCGCAGCCGCGACGACCGCACCTCGGTTCGGCGCGAGTCCCGCCTCAACGGCGCGATCGAGCGCTTCGACCGCAGTCTCATCGAGTCGGGCAGTGACAGGAACGCTCACGCAGTCGACTGTACACGATTCGTATACGGCCCGGCTGAATAACCCATATCTAGGTTGGGCTCGGCACCATGGCACGCCGTGACGATCTCGATATCCAACTCCACGTCGCGGCCGCGCTCGAACGTAGCGAGCTCGCTCGCCAACTTGCCGACCCGACGACGCTCGGCCGGAGGGGCGTCGCGCCAGGCGAGGTGTGAGAGCTGGAGCTCGAGCGCGTGCTCGGCCTGCCGTCGGGCCTCGATGGCATTGGCCGCGTTGCGCGTCGCGCCGTTGTGACCGAGCTCGAGGAACCAATCGAGCGCATTCATGTCGTCTCCTTCAGTGGCCGGGTGAGCGACGATCGCGAGCGGTCAGTACCGGAGGGCCATCGCGATTCGCCCGAGGTCGGCGAGGGCTCCGTCGGGAACGATGGCAACCCGGCCTCGCTTCGCGAGGACGATCTCGATGATCTCGTCCACCATGTCGTCGATGACCTCGGGGTGCTCGACATCGTCGGCATGTAGGGGGCGGTTGGTTTCGAACTCGACGCGGGCGGAGTACTCGAAACTTTCCTCGACGACGAGCAGCGTTCCCCGGCCCGCCGGCGCCAACGCCCACACCTCTTCGACGCCCGCGGCGCATCGACGGGATCCGAGTGCCCGGTCGAGTTCGCCCAGCGCCTCCTGATGCCGGCGCGCGAGCACTTCGCACACGGCCGGCCACACGAGGTCGGCCAGTTCGACGGTGCCAGGGTCGCCCGGCTGTTGGCCAAAGGTGCCGGACAGTGTTGTCGTGATGTGGCGGCGATGGCGCGAGTGAAGCCGGAAGGCCGGGAGGCGGCGTCCGGCCCCCACCACGATCAGGGGCAGCTCGTCGCGCATGTACGGCGCGAGCGAAGCGTCGACGACCCGCACGTACCGGTGGAGTTGGTTGTCTCGCAATGCGGAGCGGTCCACGCCGAACCGAGACCGGCGCTCGCGCGCATTGTCGCGGGCCTCGTCGGCGCCAAGGAGGGGAAAATCATCGTGGGTGACCTCGGTGAGGATGCGACCAAGGCCCGCATAGAGGCGGGTCAGCCGCTTTCCCAGCACGAGGACGCGGTAGACCGGGCTGCGTAGTGCCGCGTGCACGAGGTCTCGGGTCGCGAACGTCTCGTCGATGACGACCCGTTCCCGGACGAGGATCGGCAGCGCGACGGCGACGGCGTTCTGCTTGCTGACGAACAGGGCCAGGCTCTCGTGACCCCACGGCAGGTCGTCTCGTGTGCCGAGCGCTTCAAGGTCATCGAGGAGTCGCTGGACCGCGTGACGGGGGAACTCGCCGAGCAACCGGGTCGCGACGACGTCGAACAATCCGGCGAGGCGGGCGCGATCAGACTGGGGCGTCGTGCCGGTGGGCATCAGGATGGAGACTGCTGGATAGCCCTGGGCCTGCTGGAGCCGAGCGACCTCGGCGCGGTCCAGCGCGGCGCGCTTCACGCCGGACACGATGGAACGGTCGGCCGCTTCGGGTCCGAACCAGCCGGGACGTGCGCGTTCGCCGGTGCTCGGCATGTGGGTCTCCTCCTCGGGTCGAGTTGCTCGTTGACGGCACGGCTGTCGTCGGCGTGACCGGGGCGCGGTGCGGGCCCGGCCGGCAGGTTCTCAGTAAGGCGGGCCACGAGGCGGGGAGCCGCGAGCGGCGAACGGTTTCTGGGTCTCCGCCGACGGGACCGCGACGGCGCCGTAGAGGGCCGGGATTCCGGGCTCGCTCCCAGCGGTGGCTTGGGTGGGTCGCGGGGTTCTTGCCGAGGTCTGCATCGCGGTCTCCTCTGCGCGTCGGTGTGCTCCGCTGATGATCGACTGCTTGACCTCGGAAAGCACTAGCGCGAACCGGATGAAATAGTGGTCCGTTCCCTTCCGGAATCCGGAGAGACCCGTCGAGACGGAAGGGGCAGACGGGAGCAGGGCACCGTCGATGATGGCGGTGGGCTCGGCGTGACGGAGCCGGTTCCGGGGTTTGAGGGCTTCAGTGCTCGGAACGGCCGGCGGGGTCGTCGACCGGTTCCTCCGGGCCGGTCGCGTCGCGGGGTTCGGCCGCCAGGGAGGCGATGACGGTGACGGTGAGGATGACGGTGATCACTGCGAGGCTGGCCCAGGTGGGGAGGTGGACGAACTCGACGGCCATCATCTTGACGCCGACGAAGGCCAGGATCGCACCGAGGCCGATGTGGAGGTAACGGAACCGGTCGGCCATGCCCGAGAGCAGGAAGTACAGGGCGCGCAGGCCGACGATCGCGAACGCGTTCGCGGCGAACACGATGAAGGGCTCGCGCGACACGGCCAGGATGGCGGGGATCGAGTCGACGGCGAAGACGACGTCGGTGGTCTCGACCAGGATGAGCACGGCGAAGAGCGGCGTCGCGAGCAGGCGGCCGGTGCGACGGGTGAAGAACTTCTGGCCGTCGTACTCGTTGGTGGACGGCACGACGCGGCGCACGAGCCGCAGCACGGGGTTGCGTTCGGGGTGGACTTCGGTCCCTTTGTGGCGGGCGACTCTGAACGCGGTGACGAGCAAGAACGCGCCGAACACGTAGAGGATCCACTCGAACTTTTCGAGCAGGGCGACGCCGGCGAAGATGAAGATGGCTCGCAGCACGAGCGCGCCGAAGATGCCCCAGAACAGGACGCGGAACTGGTAACGGTTGGGCACGCCGAAGTAGCTGAAGATCACGGCCCAGACGAACACGTTGTCGACCGACAGGCTCTTTTCGATGAGGTAGCCGGACAGGTACTCGCCCGCGGCAGTACTGCCCTGCCAGCCGAGCATGACGAAGGTGAACGACAGGCCGAGCGCGATCCACACGCTCGACTCGATCGCGGCTTCTTTCAGGCTGATGTCGTGCGGGGTTCGATGCACCAGGAGCAGGTCGGCGGCGAGCAGGACGATGATCGTGCCGACGAGCGCGGCCCACGCCCAGTTGGGGACGTCGAAGCTCGCGAACTTGCCGGCGGACGCGTCGGCTGCGGCCGCCATGGTCGCGATGTTCACGTGCCGGCTCGCAGTCGCCGTACTCGTTTGTCGGTGGTCGGGTGGGTGCGGAACAACGCGATCGGGTTCGCGTCACCGTCGTCGTCTCCGCCGCCTCCGAACATGGCACCCCACATCGTTATGTTGGCCACGAACGAAATTCCGGTGGCGACCGCAGGGTTGCGGCGCGCGACGGGGGTCGTACGCCGCGTCCCCGCGGCTCGTGTGCGCGCCGCGGAGCTCGCAGCGCACACACGGATCGGGTCGTTGGCCCGGTCACGGCCACCGACGCTTCGGGTTCGACCCATGCCGGCGGCGGGGAGCCGGGGACCCGATGCGATGGTCCCGCGGTCGGCCCGCGAATCTCGCGCCAAAGGAGCACGAGACCGAGTGGCCCGACGGCGGCACCAACGACGGCCCAACCGAACCAGTCGAGTCCGGATCGGCGCGCGCACGCTGCGGTCAGTGTCCCGCACCCGGCCAGTGCGACCACGACGACAGTCAGCGCGACTGTGGCACTCATGTCCGAGTCACCGACGGCCGGGTTGGCGCGTATTCGACTGCGGCGTGCCGGTCGTTGAGACGGACCAGACTGATATGCAGTGCCGGGAATTCCGCGGCGGCGACAGCGGCGGCGAGGCCGAGCGTCTGCTCGAGGACCGCGCTCTCCGCGAGCGGCCCGGCGAAGGTACCGGATCCACCGAGTTTGGCGCAGTCGCGATGCACGGTCAGGACGATCTCGGCCGGCTCGTGCATCGTTACCGCGGTGTGGAGTGCGCCGAGCACGATGTCTCGGTCATTGTTGGTGAGTGCGACCGCACCCCCCGGCCACGCCACGAGGTCGACCGCGCCCGCGAGACGATTGCGATTCAAGTACTCGGAGAGCCGGGTCACGTACTGATAGTCGATACACGACAGGACGACGGCGCGGCACGATCCGAGGGCCCGCGCACGCGAGCGACCAGAGATGCGTGCCGGCCGGTCGGCGCCGGGCGGCTGGGTAGGTAAGGAGTTCATCGAGAACCATCTTGGCTGCCTGATATGCGCAGCGAAAGGACGCGATCCGGCTGAAAGTCTGGGGGAATTCCTTCCGGAATCCGGAAGTCGACTCCGTTGTCGCCGCCCGGCTATGCGTCGGTGCCGCGGGCCCCGGTAGGAGCCGGGGCCCCGATGGCGCGGCACCGCAGCGCGAGCTCGAGCACGAACCGGTCCTCGGGCTCCGAGGGTGAGCGGCCCGTCAGCGTCGTGATCCGATCGAGGCGGTAGCGCACCGCGCGGGAGCTCAGATGCAGCGCCCGGGCGGCGGCCTCTACGTTGCCGGCAGCTCCCAGGTAGGCGGCGAGGGTCTCGAGCAGTGGTGCGCCGCCGCCGCGTGCCCGCTCGAGCGGGCCGAGCACCGTGCGCACGAGCGCGCCCGAGACGGCGGGATCCGCGGCGAGCAGCCGCACGGGCAACAGCTCCTCGAAATAGGCGACCGGATCCGTGAGCGCAGCCCGGCCGGCCAGCTCGAGCGCCTTCAGTGCCTCGCGATACGAGCGCAGCAGCCCGCCCGGTCCGCTGTGCGCGCCGCCCACGCCGATCCGCCACGGCCCTTCACCGGACTCGTGGAGCATTCGCACCAAGGCATCGACGAAATCGGCGTCGGGCGCGAACGCGCCCACGAGCATGCCGTCCTTGGTCGCCACCATGACATCGCGACCGCCGAGCGCGGAGAGCACCAGGGCCTCGACGCGCCGATGGACCGGGCCGGCGTCCTCGAGGAGGCGATGAGTCCTCGCGACCAAGACGACATGCGCTCCGGGGAGATTGAACCCGAACCTTGCAGCACGATCGGCCAGCACGTCCGGATCGGAGCTTCCGGAAAGCAGGTCATCGACGAACTCGCGCCGCAGCGCTTCCTCGCGCCGCACCGCGCGACGCTGTGCCGACTCGTACCCATCGGTGAGCACAGCCACCGTATCGTCGGCCGCGCGCATCACCACCGTCGCGAGCGAGGCGACCTCCGCCATGCCCGCGCCCTCGAGACGCTTCGCCAGCGCCTCCCACAGCCTCCACGTGGCGCTGAGGTACAGGTCGACCAGCGCGCTGAGCGGGATTCCGCTCTCGGCCGCCGCCTCACCCTCCACCCGGATCGCCTCGCTCAGCGATCTGTCGACGCGCCCACGGGCTCGACAGGCTGCGATCAGGCCGGTCACGTACTCGCCGAGATGTCGGGCATCCACATCGGCGTCACGCGCAGCAGCCGCCGCCACCTCGGCAATGTCCCCCTCGAGTCCGGCGAGCCCGGCGCGGACCGTGGTCAGGCCGCCCGCGGCGCTGATCGCACCGGTCGGTGTGTCGCGGCGAGTCACCCCCGCAGTCTCGCGCGACACCTGCCGAGTACCAGAAGGGTTACCCGCCGTAGGCCGCGGGAAATGGGGCCCTGATTCCTGTCTTCAGAAGAGAACCCGGACCCTGCCGCACGCCGCCACCGAGGAGGCGATGATGAGCAGCCAGGCACCCATCAAGGTCAGCGGCGATACCAAAGCGCGCATCCGCTATCTGGCCGTGCTCACCGACGCCACTCAAGCCGAGATTGTCGATCGCGCCGTGAGCGAATACGCATCCCGTCACGCCGACGTGATCGCCAAAGGCATCGACCGAGCCCGCGCAGTCCTCGCTGGTGGCGATGTCGCTATCGCTGCGCACTTGCTTGGCGAGTCGCCGGACGCCATTGAACGCGTCTCTGGTGGCACTCGTCGCAGTTAGCGAGAACCACTATGCGGCAGGGCAACCAATCGCCGAGATCGGCGCGCGGTTCCGTGCCTCGCTGCTGCAGCGCGTTGTCGAGGAGCTGCAGGAGATCCGCGGTCAGGTTCCGTTGAAGGCGGATAGCAGCCTCCGCGCGATCGCGGAGTCCGTCGTCCTCTTCGGGGAGAAGCGCGCCGTTGACGTGAAGCTCGGCGAACCAGACGTACGCGTCGTCGTCCGAATCGTCTTCGCGTCGGTGGGCAGCGCAGAGCCAGACGATGTTCTTCTCTTCATCGACCCAGGTAGCACCGCGTTCCGAAGAGACGCGGATGCGATACACAAGCCGCGTGATCTACACGATCTTCGTGTATCAGAGATGTATCAATCCGTCGCGCGTTCCTGGCTGTCGCCGAGTGCCGTGGAGTCGCATGGCGGCGTGAAAGTCCTGATCAGGCGACAGTTGCCGGACGCGGCGCGACCCGGCGGATGCAAGCAGGGGGTCGTGGGTTCGAGTCCTATCGTCTCCACCGCGTGGACCTGCCATCGCAGCGCGACGTCAGCCCTTGGCTTCGTCGAGACGGTCCTCGGTGGCGACTTGGATCGCTCACCGACCACGTTCGACACGCCGCCCGACGCGGTCAATCGGGTTTCGTTCGAAGAGCCGGCGACCGACCCCGCTCGCAGCGCCGGACCCGATGGCGGACGAGTCGTTCGCGTCAGATGCGTCGTTCGAAGCCGACTCGATGGAAGCTCCGGTCGACGACAGCGGCGGCGAGATCTTCGGCTGAGCGACGACTACGCAGTCGAAGCCGCGGCGCTAGGGTCCGCGCATGCTCGGAGCGGGACGTGCAGTTCGGTTCACGGTTGCGCTCGTGGCCGTCGCGATGTTGTTCGCCGCGTGTGACAGTGGCGACGACGACAACGACGACAACGACGATGCCGACGACGCGGAGTCGACCGAGGAGACGGCCGCGAGCGACTCGTACTCGGCGACGATCCGTCGCACGAGTTACGGCGTGCCGCACATCACCGCCGACAATCTCGGAAGCGCCGCGTTCGGACAGGGCTTTGCCATGACCGAAGATCACGGCTGCGATCTCATCGATCAGGTCGTGAAGGTACGCAGCGAACGCTCGAAGTATTTCGGTGCCGGCGATGACGACGTGAACCTCAACAGCGACCTGGCGCTGCTTTCGATCGGTCTGTACGACAAGGCGGAAGCGGGCTACGAGCAACTCACGGGCGACTCGAAAGAAATCGTCGACGGATACACGGCGGGCTACAACGCATTTCTCGACCAGCGAGGAGCACTCACCGGCTGGTGCGCGGGTGAAGCTTGGGTGACGCCGATCACGCCGGTCGACCTTCTCGCGCACCTAAAGGAGTTGCTGCTGCTCGCGAGCGGGCGCCAGTTCTACGATTTCATCGCGACAGCCGAGCCGCCCGGTGCCGATGCGACGACGGAGACCACCATCGAAGGCGATGCGGCCGCGTTGGAATCGGCGTTCCGGTCGCTCGCACCGAACGTCGCGAGCAACGGGTGGGCGATCGGTTCGGAGCGTTCCGAAGCGAACGCGATGTTGCTCGCCAACCCGCACTTTCCCTGGGAGGGCGAGTTGCGGTTGTGGGAATCGCAGCTCACCGTGCCCGGCGAACTCAATGTCTACGGCGCATCGTTGCTCGGGGCGCCGGGTGTGCTCATCGGGTTCAACGATGCCGTCGCGTGGACGCACACCGTCTCGGCCGGGAATCGGTTCACCGTGTATCGATTGGGCCTCGAACCGGGAGTGCCCACCTCGTACCGGTACGACGACGAGATTCGCGAGATGGAGTCGGCGGAGTACACGGTCGCGGTGGCCCAGGACGACGGTTCCACCACCGACGTGAGCCGTACGCTGTACCGCAGTCACTACGGACCGATTATCAATTTCCCGGGGTTGGGCTGGAGCGATGAGGTGACGTTGTCGTATCGCGATGCCAACATCGACAACGACGTGTTCCTCGATCAGTTCCTGGGGATGGACCGCGCCACGAGTCTCGACGAGTTCAAAGCTGCGCACGAAACCTTCAATGGGATCCCGTGGGTCAACACGATTTCGGTGGGCGCCGACGGCACGGCGTGGTACGCCGACACGGCCGCGACCCCGAACCTTTCGCAAGCGGCGATCGACGGGTGGCTCGCCGCGCTCGACAGCGACCCCGTGACCGAGATCGCGTACCAGAACCAAGCCGTCCTCCTCGACGGCAGCGATTCGACGAACGAATGGGTCGACGCGCCGGGCGCACGGAGCTCCGGTCTGGTTCCCTTCGTCGACCAACCGCAACTCGAACGCGACGACTACGTGTTCAACGCGAACGACAGCTATTGGCTTTCGAACCCCGATGAGTTACTCACGGGCTTCTCGCCGATGCACGGGCGCGAAGAGACCGCCCGCACGATGCGGACGCGCATGAACGTGCGCGCGCTGGAAGAAGGGCCCGGCGACGACGGCAAGTTCACACTCGAGGAGCTACAGGCCGCCGCATTTTCGAACCGGGCGCTCACCGCGGAATTGCTCCGCGCCGCGGTTGTCGCAGATGTCTGTCCCGGCGCCACCGACCTGGTTGACGCGTGCGCTTCCCTCGCAGCTTGGGACGGAAGATTCGATCTCGACCGCGCGGGCGCGCCGCTGTGGGGGCTGTTCGTGGAGGGCTACGAGTTCTCCGACTTGTTCGGCCCGGGCCCGCTGTTCTCCGACGAGTTCGACCCCGCCGACCCGGTGAACACACCGAGCGTCCCGGCGTTTGCCACCGACCCGGCCGCACGCGACACGGCGCTCGCTTCGTTGCGTCAGGCCGTCGCCGACCTCGCGGCCGCGGGCTTCGTCCCCGGCGCGACGCTGGGCGAGGTGCAGTTCGCGCCCCGGGGCGACCAACGGATCCCGATGCACGGCGGGAGTGGCGACTTCTTCGGCATCACGAACGCGATCGGCTTCGGGCGCTTTTCGAGTTCGACCGAGCCCGCGTTCGAGCCCGCGGAACGGGTTCGGGAGGGGTCGTCGCTCAGGGCCGACGGCTGGCCGGTGAACTCCGGTTCGAGCTTCGTCATGACGATGGAGTTCGGCGCCGACGGTCCGCGTGCCCAGGCGTTCTTGACCTACGGCCAATCCGGCGACGTGTCGTCGCCGAACTTCAGCGACCAGACGCAGCTGTTCAGCGACAAGAACTGGCGTGACATCTTGTTCACCGACGAACAGATCGAGGCCGATCCGGACGTGAACACCTACGAAGTAACCGCCCCACGCGGGAGCTGATCGCTTTCAGGTCCGGCGGCGAACTCGTCGTCTGACGTGCACGGTCCGAACGTCGAGGTCGATTGCGGGGGAGTGGTGACATGTACACACAGATCGTGGTGGGGACCGATGGCTCCGCAAGCGCGAACATTGCGGTGGACGCGGCCGTCGAGTTGGCGCGCTTCAGCGGTGCGACGTTGCACGTCGTCCACGCGCACAAGATCCTGACCGCTTCCCATCTGGCGATGGGTGCCGAGGGCGGCGTGATGCCGATCGACCTGCGCGAGACGAACGACGCCGCCCAAGCCGAAGCGCAGCGCGTCTGCGACGACGTCGTGAAGCGCGCCGACGCCGTCGGAGTCAACGCCAAGGCGCATTGCGTCGGCGGTGACGCCGCCGACGCGCTTATTCGTGTCGCGGGTGAGGCGAACGCCGACCTCATCGTCGTCGGCAACCGCGGGATGACCGGCAAGAAGCGGTTCGTGCTCGGCAGCGTCCCCAACAAGGTCGCGCACCACTGCACGGCGAGCGTCCTGATCGTCGACACGTCGGGCGCACGCAGCTAGGCAAACAACGGACCCCACTCCACGGCACGTCCGGGTGGCGCCGCGCCCAGACCCCGCGCCGCCGCCCGGCTGCGACCCGCGGGATTGCTATGCCCACTCTGAACGGAACGGCCCGCCGCGTCGTGCGCCGTCGCCACCCTTCGGGCGGACGTCGCTGATGGCGAACAGGGAATCGGGGATCGAACACTTCGAAGCCGTCGACCCAATCGCCGCCGAACCGGCACTGCACCTCGACGCCGCGGTTGGTACTCGCCGGCGATGTCTTCGCGGAGCGTCTGCACCGCGTCGATGAACGCGATCTGGGTCTGGCGGTTACGGCTGACCTCGGCATGGAGGCGGATTTCGACGGACGCCGCGAACTCGGCGAGGGCGGCTCGAACTAGGCCGTTGTACCCACATTTCCTACACACGCTTCCTGCCGCCGCGCGGTCGGTTGCCGTGCGTAGGATCCGGGCGACCCGGCAGGGGATTCACGATCTTTGAGGGGTGGTTTATGCGAGGTTCTCGCTTCCTGGCGATGCTGGCAGTCGGCGCGCTCGTGCTCGGGGCCTGCGGCGGCGACGACGACGATGACGACGCGTCTGCAAGTGACGCCGCGAGTGAAGCGGCCGGCGACGACTCGGGTAACGACGACGAGATCACGGAGGAAGACGTCGAAGATCTCGAGGAAGGCATCGACGCGCTCGACGACGCCGGGATCTTCTCGGATGACGAGTGCGGCGACGCGCTGCAAGCCTTCCTCGGCATAAGTGCCGCGGCCGGGCTCGCCATGAGCGGAGCCGGCGACGAAGAGATCGAGAACTCGCTGGGCAACTTCGAAGGTTTCCTCGACGACGCCCCCGACGACATCCGTGACGACCTCGAAACCTTCTACGGCGCCTATGCCGAGTTTGCGCAGGCGCTGGGCGATTCCGATGGTGATCTCGGAGATATGGCGGAACTGGGTGAAGCGCTGAGCCAGCCCGAGGTCCAGGAGGCCGGCGACAACATCAACGAGTGGTTCGAAACCGAGTGCGGGGTCGGCGAGTAGTACGGCCTCGGTAGCGGCTAGAGCTCGCGAGTCATCCGCACGAGTGTGCCGGACGACGTGCGCTCGATGTGCACATCGCTCATCAACGCCCGGATGAGTTCGAGCCCACGACCGTCGTGGTCGTCACGCCGCGGTTGCCAGCGGCCGCCGTCGACGACCGTCACCACGACGGCTGCGGCTTCGACCGCCAGTGCGACGCGGATCTCGCCGTCGCCATCGGAGTACGCGTGCAGTGCGCTGTTCGACACGGCCTCGTTCATCGCCACGATGACGTCGTCGTTGACGAGATGCGAAACGCCGGCGTCGTCGAGCCAGCGCGCCAACCGATGCCGGAGATCGCGCAGGTGCACGGGATCGGCAGGAAGGTCGAGTTCGATCCGACGGCCGGAACCGCGCCGCCGCTCGATCAGTCCGTCGGTGTAGAGCACGAGGGTCGAGCGACCCGTGAGCACGAAGGAAGCGTCTTCGTAGCGAGCGCCGGCGACCGCGCCGAGGGGAACGCCGGCCGGTTTGGGCAGGAACTGCGGAGGGCCGTTCTCGGGGACCACGAGCGGGGGCGGGTGACCGGCCGACGCGAAACACAGCGCGGTGCGTTCGGGATCGACGATGACGTAACAGCACGTGACCATCGCGCGCCGAGCGGGGACCTGGTTCAGGTAGTCGTTCACGCGCTCGAGCACGGCGCCGGGTGACTCCCGTTCCATTGCGAGGGCGGCGGCGACGTGACGGACCTTGCCCATGACCGTGGCGGCTTCGACGCCGCGACCGGCGACGTCGCCGATCAACAGGCCGATGCGACCGTCGTCGAAGCGGACGACGTCGTACCAGTCGCCGCCGACCGCGACATCGCCGGCCGCGATGTACCGCGCTTCGATCGGCACGTCGTCGAGTAACGGCCGCGCGGCCGGAAGCAGGGCGAGTTGCAACGTGCGGGCGACGTCGCGCTGATGGTCGAACAGCCGGGCCCGGTCGATCGACTGCGCCGCGAGGTCGGCGACGGTTTCGAGGCGAGCGTCGAGACCGTCGAACGTCTGCGGTTCTGCGAACCCGAACGCGATGCCGCCGATGACCGAACCATCGGAAGCGCGTAGGGGAAGCGTGGCCACTGCCTGCATGCCGTGCGCGTCGAGGGAACTCACGTTTGCCGGGAACGACTTCGCGAACTCGTCTCGATCAGCGAGGAACCACGGGCGGTTGTGCACGATGGTGTCGACGATCGGGAGTTCGTAGTCGATTCCGAACGTCGGGAAAACGCCGGCGGTTTCGCCGCGTGACGAGTGGTACACCCGCACGGTCATCTCGCCCCGCAGCCGGAGCGGGACGTTGACCACGTCGGACGCGGCGGCGTCGGCGCCGTGTTCGACAATTGTGCGGACCACCGCGTCGACCGTCGAGGCCCGAGCCATGGCGATGACGAATCGTTGGAGCGAAGCAGTGTCACCGCGGGCGCGAGCCGTCTCGGCGTGCGATGTGGCCTGTTCGAGGAGCGCCGTGCAGCGCCGGGCCAGTTCGACCGCGAGGCCGATGTCTTCGGGTACGAACGCCCGCGCTGACTGGGCCGTCTGGCTAAAGGAGAGCACTCCGACGACTTCGTCGCGGCTGCGCATCGGCACCGCGAGGAACGAACGTGGTTGGAGCACGTCTTCGAGCCAGTTCAGCCGGTCGCCCGGTTCGATGCGCTCGCGCGCTACCCGCTCGAGTTCGGGCCCCATCAACGCGGGTTCGCCGGTGATAGCGACCCGCGCGGGGATCGAGCCGCCGTCAAGAGGGAGTGGCGTCGAGAAGTGCCGGCGCATCGCCGCCGACCTCGCTCAGCGCATCGCCGACCGACGCGAGCAGGCGCGCGTCGCGTTCGTGGCGGGTCTGGATCGATACGTCCTCGATGATGAGCAACGCGCTCGGGGCGGCCCCGTCGCGCGCGATCATGGGCACCGCGTTGATGCGAACGTCGGCCCAGGTGCCGTCGGGCCGGGCGACCAGGGCCCGCTCCGCGATGACCGGTTCTCCCGTGGCGAGCACATGCTCTACGGGCTGCTCGCCCTCGGGATAGGGCGTACGGTCGACGCGCACGAGGGGCAGGTCGCGGACCGGCAGGGCCTCCAGCGGGCACCCGAAGATGAGGTCGGCCTCGCGGTTCCACATCAGGACGCGCCGGGCCGAGCCGCCGGTCGTCACGAGACCGATGGGCATCCTGCCCCACGCGGCGGCGAGGCGTGCCCTCTCGTCGTCCACTGGCGTCGGACCGTACTACCCGGCGCGTCGGTCGCGCGCGGCCGAGCGGCAACCCGCTACGTGAGAGCGAAGTATCCAGGCAATTCGCTCACCGGCGTCTCAACGTAGATCTTTGCCTCGGGTGGCTGGCGAAACCGACCGTGACTCCAGCGAATCTCGGCCCGGCCGCGTACTTCGCGCGTCTTGTGCGAACTGCGTTCCCGGCACCTACCGATCCAATTCACCTGCGGTTGGCCGGCGCGTGCGGCCGTGATGTCGAGCGAGACGAACTCGAACTCCTGACGCCAATCGCCGGGACCAGCGACGCGGACCCGCAACAACTGTGAGGCGTCCACACCGAGGAGGTAGTACGAAGCGCCTCCGATACGCAACAGTCGCCAGAGCATCCGTTCGCCCATGCCGGCGCGTTTGATGTTCGTGTTCCAGCGGTCTGCCGATGCGATACTCACGGCCTCGCAGAGCTGTGCGTACGCGCGCTGCGCGTTCTCCGGGTACTTGCGCCCGCGGATCGATTTGCTGATAAGGCGCCGGTGCGCAGTTGTGAGGTCGCCATGATTCACCGGGAGCTCCTTGAGCCCGCTCGCGTTCCGGCATACCGCGTACAGCTCTCGGTACTCCGCCGGCGCGGTCGTCTCATACCAATCCCGGCGTTGCCAATTGCCTGCGGTCGAAAGAAGTCCGTCGAACAACCGTGCGGGTGACACGTTCGCAATGTTTGACGAGAGATACTTGCAGCTGATCTGGAACACGTGGTCGATGCGAATGTCGGTCGGGGTGGCATCGTCGCCGATTGAGCGACGACCCCCGATCCACTCGACCTCGATCGGACATCGCCCCCGCAGCGCGTTGCGGGCCGTGAGGAATGCTTGTCCATTGGCGAACGCGGCGGCGAACTCCGCAGCGAATCGCCGTGAGTCGTGCAGTGCTTCAATCCGGTCCCAGTCATCGTCGTTGATCTTGACGACGGGCGGCCGCTTCTCGAGAACGGTTGCGAGATCGGCGGGCCCGACGGTTCCGAGGGCCGTCGCGAGCTCGGTCACCGTTGTCCGGTCGTCAGGCATCGCCGTCGTCGAAGATTGGGGCCACCCTCAACTCGAGGCTCGTGCGGAGTTCGTCGAGGTGAGTGGCGCTCCGAACGGCTTCGGTCGAATACACATCGACGATGATGTCGGTCGCCGCGATCCATGCCACGACGGCATCGGCCCATCGCTCATCCAGGAGCGCGTCTCGGATAGCCGTGAGCTGCGCCGCGTTCAAGTCGGACGGCCGTGTGGCAGCAACAAGCTCGAGTGCGAGAAGCCTGCTGAGAACTTGCTCGTCCTCGGCGATCAGGACTCGCGGAGGATCCTCGTGAGTGACCGCAAACGCCACGAGTTGCCGTGGAGGAAGGGACGCTCCACTCATGAGCCCTTGGCAGTTCCCTTTGCGTAGGAGGCAAGCCGAGTGAGTCCGTCGGCATCGAGGATCTCGATGAAGTCATGAACCGGAGCCGTGCCGTCTTGCGACGTGACCGATTCGAGCGCGCGGCGCCCGGAACTGTTGCGCGGGGGAAGATCGGTCGAAAGGAGGACGAGCGGGCCGAGGTCACCGCGTTTCGGTGTGTGGTTCCGAGCTTGGTGCAGCACGGTTGCCTTCCCCAACGCCTTCCACAGCGTGTCGGTTCGTTTCAGCCCCGGTCGCGTGCTGCTGAACGCGCCGGAGACATCGAACAACCACAAGCCGCCGCGCTGATCGCGTGCCCGGAAGTTAACTTCGACGCCAAGATCGGGGTACTTGGTCTCGGCCTCGATGTCTGCGAACCCGAACTCTTCGAGAACCTCCCGCGCCAGCGCCTTGGCCTTTTGGCCTTGCCGAACTGCGCGTGCTTGGAAGTTTTCGTCTGTCGGTGCCTCGTCGCGCCGCGGCCGTACTGGCGGCACTACGACCCGTCTGTCAAGTTCCTGCTCCTCTCGCTCCGCTTTCTGGCGGCGTTCGTCGGCGATGCGTTCCTGCGCTCGCTCGGTGTAGGCGGCGTCGGTGTCGAACCCGACGAAGAACCGTTCCTTACGCAGCGCAGCGATAGCCGTCGATCCCGAACCCATGAAGGGATCGAGTACTAGGTCGGCGCGATACGTGTACAACTCGATGAGCCGGCGCGGAAGTTCGACTGGAAACGGTGCAGGGTGGCCGACGCGGCTCGCACTCTCGGCAGGAATGTCCCACAAGTCGATCGTCGCATCGACGAAGTCGTCCATGAACATCGAACCCTCGTTCGGCTGTTCCTTCTCCAGGCGCTGTGCCGGCGTACGAGCGCGGTCGAATCGACCCTTGCTTGCAACCACGACGCGCTCGGTAACGTCACGAAGGACGGGGTTGCCCGGCCGCTGATAGGTACCCCACGCGCAAGAACCGCTGGCTGCCTGCTGCTTTCTCCAGATGATCTCGCCCCGGAGCAGATACCCGAGTCGCGACAGGATCCCGATGACGTCGGCCGACAGCGATCGGTACGGCTTGCGGCCCAGGTTCGCAACGTTCACCGCGATGCGGCCACCGGGTTCGAGCTTTCGATAGCACTCATGGAAGACGTCCTCGAGCATCGTCTGGTACTCGACATAGCTCGCGGGAATATGGCCCTCGCCGAGTGCTTCCTCGTACTCCTTCCCCGCGAAGTACGGGGGCGAGGTGACGACGAGCGCGACCGAGTTGTCGTTGATGAGGCCGTAGTCGTCCATCTTGCGGGCGTCTCCGCACCAAATGGCATCGCGCGCGGCGTGTTCGGCGATCTCGTCGTCGTCGGAGATCTGCGGGAGTGTGAACCGGTCGTAGAAGGCAGATGCGTCGTGGCTCTCGCGGCGGGACACGCCGAAGTTCGACGTCGCGGTAGGTCTGCGACGGGGGCCTTGAGACAGAGGCTGCGCCACGTGTTCCCTTTCGCACGCGCTCGCGATCGCGAGCGCGCGTACGTTCGGCATGGTAACCCGGGTCCGCCGGTTTCGCGAACCAGCGGGTCACCGCCCAGTCCGCCGCCGGCTTCGGTATCGGGGGCGCGATCGGTGGCGGGATCGCCTCTGCGGCGATGTCGAAGAAACCTCGTCGTGCGGCGCGCCTGAGCGCGCTATTCGACGGCGGGGCGTTCGCCGTCGGGCTCGAGTTCTCCGACCGGTTCGGCGTCGACCAGCATGCCGCCGTCGACTTCGAACCAGAAGCCGCCGAGGTTGGGAATGGTGGCCTCGACCGCGGCGCCCGCGCGGTTGGCGACGACGCGTAGGACACCGTGATGCGTGACGATGAGCAGCATGCCGTCGCCGACATGTGCGAGCGCGCGGTGCAGCGCGGCGTCGAACCGGGCGAGTGCCTGCGAGTCGGTCTCGCCGCCCGGCGGTGCGTCGAGTTCGCCGCGCCGCCATGCGTCGCGCATTCCCGGCCATCCCGCCTCGATCTCGTCGACGGTCTGGCCCTGCCACTCGCCCCCGTTGCGTTCGCGAAAGCCAAGGTCTGGAATCAGTGGCGCGTCGAGCCGGTTGGCGACGATTTCGGCGGTTCGGCGCGCCCGCTCCAGATCGGACGTGTAGACCACCCGCGGTATCACACCGTCGCGTGAGAGTTGGCGGGCTCGGGTCACGGCCTGCTCGACGCCGGCCGGTGTCAGTGGCGCGTCGAGCCAGCCCTGCCAGCGGCGTTCCACGTTCCATGTCGACTCTCCGTGGCGGATGACGAGGACGCGGCGCACGGGGGTAGTGAATCACGCGCGAGACTTGCGGCAGTGACCGACGACAATCGCCCGGACTCCAGCGGGCCGCCGCTCCGGCGCACCCCGTTGCCGCGGACGACCATCGTCGAAAGCATCTACATCCGCATTATCGGTATCACCCTGATCGTCGTCGGCGCGATGCTCGCCGACATTCCGACGAAGACGCGCGCCGCCATCGTGCTGCTGTGTCTCCTGGATCTCGCCGTCGCGCTCGTGTGGCGGCATCTGTGGGCCCGCAACCCGCGGTTCCCCATCGTCCGGTTCTCCGCCGCAGAGGGCATCGCGATCGCGACCGCGATCGCGTACGTCGAGCCGGAGTGGTCGGTCGTCGCGTTGTTCGCCTACCTCACGTCGGTTGCGTACCTGGGCGCACTCACCGGTCGGGTGTGGGCGTTCGCGGGTGGCGTGTTGGTGATCGCCCTCGCTGTCGTTCGCGAAGCCACGCTCCCCGACGCCGACAAGGTCGGATGGGTTCCCATCACGATGTTCGCGTCCGCGGCTTTCGCACTCGTCGCGTACGCGAACGCGAGTTCGTTCGCCCAGGCGCGCACGTCGGCGAGTCTCGAACGGTTGCACGAGGCGTTGCGGACTGTGACTTCGCAACCGGAACTCAAGCCGACGCTCGATTCGATCATGGCCGCGGCCCGCAGTGCGATCAGGGGCGAAATGGTCATCATCCACTTGCGTGAGGGGGACCACCTCGTCCTGGCCGCGGGCGGGCTCGCCACCGACGATTGGACGGTGAAACGCATCGAGCGGCACACACGCTGGGAGTTGGCGTCGGTCGACAAGACCCCGCTCGCCCGGGCCGTGAACTTCGGTGAGACGGTCGTCGTTCCGAACCTGCTCGACGATGAGCGCTTCCCCGAGTGGGTCGAGAGGTTCCGCAATCGCGCGACCCTCGATATGGCGCGGGCCTCGGTCACCGTCCCGCTCGGCGCCGACAACGAGATCGTCGGGGCCATGGTCGCGTTCTTCCGCGACCCAGAGCTGGCCGATGCCGATACCGTCCGTCTGCTCCAGACGTACGCCGAGCACGTCACGCTGCTCATCGTGCGCACCCAGGCGTACGACCGCGAACGCCAACTGACTGAGCGGCTCCGCGAGGCCGACCGTTTGAAGTCGGAGTTCGTGGCGCTCGCGTCGCATCAACTCCGCACTCCGCTCACCGCGACGAAAGGCTTCATCGACACGGTGCTGTTCCAATGGGACCGACTCGACGACGGAACCCGCCAGAACATGGTCCAACGGGCCGCGGTGAGCGCGGACGAACTCGGCCGCCTCCTCACCCAGTTGCTCGACCTCTCGCGCATCGAGAGCGACGACATGCACCTCGACATCCATCCGCTGGTTGTCGTCGACGCCGTAGATGAGATCGTGACTTCCTTGACGCCGCTGTTGCGCCACGAGATCGTCGTCGACGTGGCCGGCGACCTCGTTGCCCTTGCCGACCGCGACGCATTCCGGCACGTGGTCGACAACTTGCTCGCCAACGCCATCAAGTTTTCTCCGTCGGGGACACGGATCTCGGTATGCGGTTCGCGCGAGCACGGCGAAGTGCTCGTCGAAGTTGTCGACCAGGGTCCGGGTATCGCGCTCGAAGAACAGGAGCGGATCTTCGAGCGGTTCTACCGGGCGTCACCTTCACGCGACTCCAGCGGTGGAACGGGCCTCGGGCTCGCGATCGCCCAACGGTACGTCGACGCGCTGGGCGGCCGCATCTGGGTCGAGAGCGAGCTCGGCGCAGGTGCAACGTTCGTATTTGCGCTTCCGGAACATCGTGGGCCCCGTGACGGTTTGACCCCGGGAACCCATACGGCGAAACTTGACCAGCCGGTCTAGTTTTCGTTCCGGTACACATTCTTCCGGTCTCAGGAGGCCTCCCATGGCGACCGCCGTCATCGTCGACGCAGTCCGCACCCCGCTCGGGCGCCGTAACGGCAAGCTCAAGGACGTCCACCCGGTCGACATGGCCGCGCACGTACTGCGCGCGCTCGTCGAGCGCAACAACGTCGATCCCGCCCTCGTCGAGGACGTGATCATGGGCTGTGTCATGCAGGTCGGCGAGCAGGGCATCAACATCGCCCGCAGCGCCGCGCTTGCGGCCGGCTTCCCCGAGTCGGTTGTCGGCACCACGGTCGACCGCCAGTGCGGTTCGTCGCAGCAGGCCGCGCACTTTGCGGCGCAGGGAGTCATCGCCGGCGCCTACGACGTCGTCATCGCCGCGGGCATCGAGAACATGACTCGCGTGCCGATGGGCGCGTCGATCGCCGACGGCAAATACGGCTACCCGTTCGGCCCGCAGATGACGCAGCGCTACCCGAATCTCGTGCCGCAGGGCATCTCGGCCGAACTCATCGCCGAGAAGTGGGGCATCACCCGCGAGGAGAACGACAAGTTCTCGGTCGAGTCGCACCTGCGTGCCGCCCGCGCCACCGAAGAAGGCCGCTTCGACCGCGAGATCGTGCCCATCACGGTGAACGGCGAAAACGGCGAAGAAGTCGTGTCGCGCGACGAGGGCATCCGTCCCGACAGCAACATCGAAAAGCTCGCCACGCTCAAGCCCGCGTTCAAGCCCGATGGTGTCGTCACCGCCGCCAACTCGTCGCAGATCACCGACGGTGCGGCTGCGCTGCTGATCATGACCGAGGAGAAGGCCAACGCCCTCGGCCTCACGCCGCGCGCCCGCTTCCACACGTTCGCACTCGCGGGCGTCGACCCGGTGATGATGTTGACGGGCCCGATCCCGTCGACGACCAAGGTGCTCGAGCGGGCCAAGATGACGCTCGACCAGATCGACCTCGTCGAGATCAACGAAGCGTTCGCACCGGTCGTGCTGTCGTGGGAGAAGGAACACCACCCCGACATGGCGAAGGTGAACGTGAACGGCGGCGCGATCGCGCTCGGCCACCCGCTCGGTGCGTCGGGCGCCCGCCTCATGTCCACACTGCTCAACGAGCTCGAGCGCACCGGTGGCCGCTACGGCCTCCAGACGATGTGCGAAGGCGGCGGCATGGCCAACGCCACGATCATCGAGCGCCTCGGCTAGACGACCCGACGCCCGACAACTTGGGGACACGATGATCTGGGACATCCTGCGCGTCGCGGGGGCCCTGTTCTTCGCGGTCGTGATCTACTTGATCGGCGCCTTCTTCGTGCGCAGCTTCGCCCAGGGCGAGGCGCCGCCCGAGCCGGGCGAAGTGCCGCTCGAAGACGTCGACTACCGGTTCAAGTGCATCGTCTGCGGCGCCCAGGCGGTGCTGTACTCGGCCCCCGAGGGCGAAGTCCCCGACGCCCCCCGCCACTGCCGCGAGCAGATGGTCCTGGACGTGCCGATCGGCGAGTAGCCGTTGTCCACAGTCTGTGGATAAGTCTGTGGGTAGTTACACGTTTGCGATTCGTCTACCCGGCGTTCATGCGCTGGTCAGCCGCCTGAATTCAGCGGCCGGACTCAGCGATACGTGGTGGCGACGAAGAAGCCGCAGGTGATGAGCGAGAGGCCCAGCAGCGTGTACCGGGTCGGGGTCTCGCCGGGCAGCAACTCGAGGTAGTTGGTAACCAGGATCACCAACCCGGCGAGCAGCATCGTGGCCATCAGCACGGGAACCCACATGGGGCTCGGCGGCGCCTTCTTGGGCGGCGGCGGCGTGTAGCGCGAGCGCTTGCTCTTCGATTGCGGCACGGGGGGAGAGGATAGTGCTGCGCCTAGCCTGGTGGGCGTGGGTCCCCGGGTGCTCGTCGTCGACAATTACGACTCGTTCGTCTACAACCTCGTGCAATACCTCGGTGAGCTGGGCGCGGAGCCGGTCGTGCACCGCCACGACGCGGTCACCCTCGCCGAGATGGACGCCCTCGCGCCCGCCGCGGTGCTGATCTCGCCCGGGCCGGGCCGGCCTTCGGACGCCGGGCTGTCGAACGACGCGATCCGGCATTTCGGCGAGCGGGGTACGCCCGTGTTCGGCGTGTGTCTCGGCAACCAGTGCATCGGCGAGCTGTACGGCGGGCGCGTATCGCGCGCACCGCACGTGATGCACGGCAAGACGTCGGAGATCCGCCACACCGGCGTCGGCGTGTTCGAGGGGCTGCCGAACCCGATCACCGCGACCCGCTACCACTCGCTCGTCGTGGAGCGCGACTCCGTGCCCGACGTCTTGGAGATCACGGCCGAATCCGAAGACGGGCTCGTGATGGGCCTGCGTCACCGGGAATACCCCATCGAGGGCGTGCAGTTCCATCCCGAATCGATCCTCACCGATTCGGGCCACGACCTCCTGGCGAACTTTCTCGCGCGCGCGGCAGCCGCGCCCGCCCGCGACTGATCTCGGCCAGGCCGTCGCGCACGAGTGAAGCCAGCGCGTCGGCGTCGAGTTCGTCGGCGGGCGCGGTTCCGGTTCGCAACCGGGCCATCACGACACCGCGGCGTTGCCGGAACGAACCCGAGAACGGCGCCTGGCGGTGGCGGGTCTCGTCGGGGAGCACGCCGCGCGTTTCGCATACCGACGACACGGGGCACGCCGCACACTGCGGCGCGCGCGCCGTACACACCGTTGCGCCGAGATCCATCAGCGCGAGCAGGCGGGCGCGTCCGCGGAGCCGTCCCGTCAGTGCGCGCGCATGCGCAACCGCCGCCACGTCGGTCAGACGCCGGCCCGCGGTGCGTTCGCACACCCGCCGGATGTTCACCTCGATGCCGATCTCGTCGGCGTCGTCGACCTGCGCCGCGACCGCCGCGGCGGTATAACGACCGACGCCGGGTAACGCAGTGAGGTCGGCGGGCCAACCGTCTCGAGCGATGGTGTCGGCCGCCTCCCACAGCCGGCGCGCCCGCCGCGGATAGCCGAGGCGATCCCACGCGGTGATCAGCGCCGCCGGCCCCGCTGCGGCGGCGCGTTCGGGTGTGGGGAACGCTCTCATGAAGGCAGGCCACGCGTCGGCGACACGCCCGACCTGTGTCTGCTGCAGCATCACTTCCGAGACGAGCACCGCCCACCGGTCACGCGTCGCCCGCCAGGGCAACTCGTCACGCCCGTTCCGCGCGTACCACCGCGAGAGCGAACCCATGTCGTGTGCGCCTGCTAGGTCGCCGGAGTCGTGGTCGTTGGCGGCGTGGATGTGACGCCGACCGTGAGCACGACACTGGAACCGGGGTCGACGAGCGTGCCCGCTGACGGGTCGACGCCGAGCACGACGCCGTCGTTGCCGGCGGTCGACAGTTGCTCGACCCGGCGCACGGTCAGGCCCAACGCCTCCAGTTGTGTGCGCGCTTCGGTCTCGGGGGCACCGATGAGCGGCGGGATCGAAACCTTGTCCGTGCCGAGTGACACGGTGATGGTCACCTTGAGGCCCGGCGTGAGTTCCGAGCCGCCGGGCGGGTCGGTACTGACCACGCGGCCTGCTTCGATCTCGTCGTCCGGCGCCTCTTCGATCGCGACGGTGAAGCCCGCATCCTGGATGATGCGCGACGCGTCTTCGGCCAGTTCGTTCGTAACGTCAGGCACAGGTATGGGCGGCGGACCCTGCGAGACGACGAGTTGCACAGTGGAGCCCGCGGGTGCAGTGTCGCCCCCGTCCGGGTCGGTGCGAATGACGAAGTCGAGGTCGACTTCTTCGCTCTGCTCGCCGACGAGTTCGATTTCGAACCCGGCATCGAGCAGCATCTGTGCGGCGTCCGTGCGCGACTCGCCGTCGACGTCGGGAACCTCGACGTCGCTCGCGCCCTCGCTGACGCTGATCGTTACCGTCGAGTCTTCCTCGGCCTGTTCCCCGCCCTTCGGATCCTGGTCGAAGACGATGCCCAACTCGACATCGGGGTTCGGGACGTTCTTGACGTCGACTTCGAAACCCTCGGACTCGAGGGCCGCGCGCGCCGCGTCGACATTCGTCGTGGTGACGTCGGGCACGAGCACGAGTTCCGGGTCGGTGTCGCCGGCGAAGTTGCCGACCGCGTAGATCAACGCCACGATCAACACGAGCACGAGCAGCGTGAGCGCCGTGGCGAGCGCTCGGTTGCGGCCCGCCCGACTCCGCGGCGCGGGCCCGGGCGGCCCCCCGGGGGGTCCGGGAACGCGCGGCTGTTGCATGGTTGCGTTGGCCGCGTACGCGGCAGCCGCGGCCGCGGTGGGGACCTCCGCGACAAGCGCGGTCACAGGCGCGGCGGCGAGCGGACGGCCCCGGCGGAACCGCAGGAGATCGGCGCGCATGTCGTCGGCGGTCTGGTAGCGATGGTCGGGTTCTTTCGCCATCGCGGTGAGGATGATGCGCTCGAGATCTTCGGGAACCTCGGGGCTGCGCCGACTCGGCGGCACCGGTGCTTCGCGCACGTGCTTGTACGCGACCGCAACCGGCGAGTCGCCCGTGAACGGCACGACGCCGGTGACCATCTCGTACAGGACGACGCCGAGCGAGTACACGTCGCCGCGGCCGTCGACGGGGAGACCCTGCGCCTGCTCGGGCGAAAAGTAGGTGGCCGTGCCCATGACCGAGCCGGTTTGGGTGAGGCCGTCGCTCGTCCCGGCACGCGCGATACCGAAGTCGGCGACCTTGACCGTGCCCGAGCGTGTCAGCAGGACGTTGCCGGGCTTGACGTCGCGGTGCACGACACCGGAGCGGTGCGCGAACGCGAGCGCCCCCGCGATCTCGGCCGTGATCTCCGAAGCCTGCGCCGCTTCGAGCGGCCCTTCGCTGCGGATGAGGTCGCGCAACGACCGGCCCTCGACGTGCTCCATCACGATGAAGTACGTGCCCGACTCCTGGCCCCAGTCGTAGATGGACACGATGTTCGGGTGGTTCAGGTTGGCGGCGGCCTGTGCCTCGCGGCGGAACCGTTCGACGAACGACGGCTCCCGCGCGTACTCGGGAAAGAGGGCCTTCAGCGCCACCGGTCGGTCGAGCAGGCGGTCACGCGCGAGGTACACCTCGGCCATGCCGCCCTGCGCGATTTCGCGCTCGATGTCGTAACGATTCGTGAACACTCGGCCGACGAGGGACATGGCGCGATAACCCTATCTGCCGTCCGCCGGAATGGCGGGGCTCGGCCTACGACCTCCGGGAGGGTTCATCGCGTTACCGGTCATCCCTGCAACAAGCGTTGGAGCACGGCGCCCGCGATCGGCGCGGCGACCCGACCACCGGTCGCTTCGTCGCCGAGGTCGCCACCGTTCTCGACGAGTACCGCGATGGCGTAGCGCGGCGCCTCGGCCGGGGCGAAGCCGATGAACCAGGCGTGCGCGGTGTCGCCTTCGACCTGCGCGGTTCCCGTCTTGCCCGCCACTTGGATGCCGGGGATCTGCGCACGCGTGCCGGTGCCGTTGTTCACGACGTTGACCATCAGCTGGGTGAGCGTCGCCGCGGTCTCGGGAGTCATGGAGCGCTGGAACACGCTCGGGTCGTAACGCGACTCGGGAACGAGTTGGCCGTCGACCGTTTCGACGTGGCTGAGGACGTGCGGCACCATCATCTCGCCCCGGTTCGCGACCGCCTGTGCGACCATCGCCATCTCGATCGGGGTCACCGCGACCGGCCCCTGCCCGATTGCCGAGAGTGCGAAGAGTGGCGCGTCGGCCTTGAACGAACCGGGTGCCGGCCCGATGCTGCACGAGACGCCGGGGTTCACGTCGGCCGGTGGCGGTCGCACCGCGCAATTGCCGTTCTGGATCGCACCCGAGTTCAGTTGCCCGTCGCCGGTGAGCGGAGGCTCGGAGATTCCGTAAAGCGCAAGGTCGTCGGCCAGGCGTTCGCCGAGGTCGAGTCCGATCTGGCCGAACGTCGTGTTGCACGAACGCCGGAACGACTCGGTGAGATTGCCGCCGCAGGTGTCGCCGCCGAAGTTCTCCAGCGTGTTGTCGGTCAGCGGGAGCTCGAGCTCCGAGATGCTCGGGTACAGGGGCTCCTCCGGGGTCATGATGCCCGCGTCGAGCGCGACGCCGGTGGTGACGACCTTGAACGTGGAGCCGGGCGCGTAGATCTCGCGCCACGATCGGGCCTTGCCCGGTTCGCCGTTGTCCTTGGCGTTGATGAGCTGGAACGCGGCGCTGGCGATTTCGACGTTGTGTGACGCCAAGAAGTTCGGGTCATACGTTGGGTTCGAGTACGCGACGACGACGCCGCCGGTCGCGGTGTCGAGGACGACGACCGAGCCCTTGCGGTCGCCGAGTTGTTCGGCCGCGAGTTGTTGGGCCGGCAACGACGCGGTGAGGACGACATTGCCCCGCAGGTCCTCGCCCGCCAGCAGGTCGGCAAAGTCGCTCGGCACGGTAGGGATGCGGCGCCCGACGAGGTCGCCGTTGTACTCGGCTTCGACCCCGATGTTGCCGAAGTTCACCGACTGGTAGCCGACGATGTGCGCGAACAGGCCGGCGGTCGCGGGCGGGTACACGCGCTGCAGGTCGAGGTCGTCGCCGTCGTCCATCGACGGTATCGACTCGGCGAGCACTGCGCCGTCGGCCGAGAGAATCGACCCGCGCGGCCGGTTGAGGTCCTTCAGAAACACGCGCACGTTGTCGGGGTCGCTCTCGAGGTCATCGGCGCGGATGACCTGGAGGTAGGTGAGTTGGCCCGCGAGCGCGACGAACAGCACGAGCATCGCGAGTCCGACGCGGCGGATCGCATCGTTCACGGGTCGCTCCGTTCGCGCGCGGTGTCGTCGGAGATGCGCAGGAGGAAGGCGAGGATCACGAAGTTCGCGACGAGCGACGACCCTCCGTACGACACGAACGGCAACGTGATGCCCGTCAGCGGGATGAGTCGCGTCACGCCGCCGAGAATGAGGAACGACTGCAATGCGATCGTCGTGGCCAGGCCGGCCGCGAACAACTTCGCGAACGGGCGCTCGGCGTCGACGGCGACACGGAACGCGGTGCCGATCAGCAGTATGAACATGAGCAGCACGCCGAGCGTGCCGACGAGCCCGAGTTCCTCGCCGATG
>JAWXCJ010000121.1:0-11304 GCA_034408875.1 Actinomycetota bacterium | reverse complement strand
TTGCAGGTGACACCAACAACGCCCGCGACGTTTTTGTGCGCGACACCCTTACCGGCGCCAACATTCTCGTGTCGAAGACCGACCGGAGCTTGCCGGTCGCCGGCGACAACACCGAGCCCGCGATCAGTCGCGACGGCCGGTTCGTCGCGTTCGTGTCGACCGCAGTCATCAAGAAGCCGTCGGGTTCGGGTTGTCGGCCGACGCCCGGCGCGAAGCCGCGCGACAGGAGCGGACCTGTTCTCGACGTGTACGTGCACGACCGCGACGCCGACGGCAACGGCGTCTTCGACGAGCTCAAGGTTCCGACGGGAACGGGTTCGGCGACTCGCTGTGGCGTTTCGACGAGCCTGGTGAGCGTCGACTCCAAGGAGCGACAGGGTCCGGCGCCGCGGTTCGCCGCGCCGGTAGAGCTCGTCGTCTCGGCCAACGGTCGCTACGTCGCCTTCGCGAGTGCGACAAAGCTCGACCCGAAGGACACCAACAAGGATGTCGACGTCTACGTGCGTGACCGCGACGCCGACACCGACGGCATCCTGGACGAACCAAGCACCTCGTCGACGGCGTGGGCGAGCCGCCGCGGCACGACGCTCCCGAACGGGGCGAGCCGCACACCCTCGATGAGCGACGACGGCACGCTGGTCGCCTTCGAGTCGACCGCGACGAACCTCGTCGCCGGAGCCGACCCGAACGGCGCCGCAGCCGATATCTACGTGCGCAACCTCGTCACCGGCACGATCACGCGCGTAGCGCCGGGCACGACGCCGTCACTCTCGGGCAACGGGCTGCGGGTCGCGTCCCAATCCGGAGCCGACGTCGAAGTGCGCGCGCTCGCCGGTGGTGCTCCGCTGTTCGGCACACCGGGTACGCACGCGATCCTCTCGCAAGACGGCGCGATCGTCGCGTACTCCGCGGGCGGCCAGGTACTCGCGACCGACATCGATGCCGCCGTCACCGTGACGATGAGCATCGGTCCGGGCGGAATCGTGGGCAACGCCGCGTCGGGTGCCGACGGAACCACGAGCACGCACGTCGCGGTTTCGGGCTCCGGCTCGGTCGTCGCATTCGCGTCGGACGCCACCAACCTCGGCGCCGACAACGCGGGCGTGCGCGACGTGTTCGCCATGGTTCGCAGCGGCGTGACAGCGTCGCTTTCGATCAGCGGTCCGGTCACGGCCGAAGGTGCTCGCGGGGTCGCGGTTGCCGACATTCCCCTCGCGGCCATTCCTGCCAGTCTCTACGACCAGATCCTCGACTCGGGCTTTGTCGGCCGCAGTGGTTACGTCGGCCGTTCGCGGTTCGTCGGCCGCAGCGGATTCGTCGGCCGCAGTGGTTACGTCGGCCGTTCGCGGTTCGTCGGCCGTTCGCGGTTCGTCGGCCGCAGTGGTTACGTCGGCCGTTCGCGGTTCGTCGGCCGGAGCCGGTTCGTCGGCCGCTCGCTCCTCGGCCAGCTCACGCTCGACCAGCTCGATATCCAGCTCCCAGGCGGCTGGGCCGTCGTGCTTCTCGGCACCCCGTACGAAGGCCAGCCCGAGCACCTGGTCACGCTCGCCGAAGTCCTCGCCCTCGTCGACGACCCGGGCCCCGTCCCACCGCCGAGCGGACCCGGCCTGCTCTGGGACTTGCCGCTCGAAGACCTCGACCCGCAGGGCGTGATCCTCGAACGCGTCAGCATCGTCTCGTTGCTGCTCGGCCAGACGACGTTGGGTGCAATTGCCGGACCCGACTGGTGCGCTATCGCCGGACCCGACATCTGCCTCCCCGGCGAAGAAGCCGACTTCCTGGCGAGCGCGACGCTCCTCGACCTCGACTTCCTCGACGTCGACCCCGCGGCCGTCGACTTCTCCGCGATCTTGCTCTCCGACATCACGCCCGCGGCCGACTCGCCGATCGCGCTCGAGTTGGCCGAGAACCCCGTACCGCTGACGACAAGCCTCGGCGAGTACGCGATCGGGTTCCTCGCACGCGCCGACTTCCCGTGGGAAGAGCTTCCGCTCGGCCCGGGCGGCTTCGACCTGCCGCCGCTCGCACGCGGCGAACACGTCGGGTACACCGTGCAGTATTCGGCCGGCCCCACTGACATCGGCGCGGTGGAGCTGACGGTCACGTTGCCCGACGGCGCCGCGTACCTCCCCGGCACCGCGGGCTGCACCGGTGCAACCGGTCCCGGGTGCGCGGCGACGATCGCCGAGCCGACGGTCAGCGGCTCGACGCTCGAGTTCACCGGAACGTTCGCGCTCCCGGGCGAAACGGCGACGATCACGTTCGCGGCCGCGCCCGTGGGCGTCGTCACGCAAGCCGGACAACTCGGCGACGCGACCGCGTCGCTCAGCTTCGCGGGTGGCAACCCGCTGAACGCGTCGACCGCCGGCGGCACCGTGGTGCGAGACCCGTGGGCCGGGACGTCGCTCAACGACCCCGACAACGCGCCGCCGATCGTTCCCGACGTCTTGTACTTCGGAACGCTCGACCCCGACGAGCGCGAGTACTACAAGATCAATCCGTCGTCGTTCCCGAACGGCGCCCAGGTCACGGTGAAGATGTCACCGATCGGCACCGCGGCCCAGGATGCCGACCTGCTGCTCGTCGGTCCGCCGTCCACCCGTTTCGTCGGACGTTCCCGTTTCGTCGGTCGCTCCGGGTTCGTCGGTCGTTCGGGTGACGTCCTCGAACGCAACGCGTTCGTCGACGACCCGGGCGACGAAGCCGGGACCGACCTCGCGCCCGAGACGCTGCGCGACCTCGCGGTCGACGTACCGACCGAGAACGTGCAGGACATCTCGACGCGCCGCGGTACCTCCGACGAGGAGGTGGCGACTACATCGGTCGGCGGCGACTACGTCGTGCAGGTGAGCGGGTTCAACGGCGCCTCGACCGACTACGTGCTGCGCATCGCGGTCATCGCGCCCACCGACCCGATCGAATGCCCACCGCTCCCGGCGGGCACAGCTGCTTCGGTCGACCTCGCGGGTGCGTACAAGGCCGCGGGTAGCGAGCCCAACCCCGAAACGTTGATCCTCTACAACGGCGCCCGCTTTGCGGCGACGAGCGGTGGCGACGTCACCGCCCAGCTGCAGGAACTTGCCGACGCGACCAACGGCTGGGTCGTACCTGTCACGACCAACGTCGCGTGGAACGACGAGACGCTCGACGACCAGTGCGCGGCCGATGTCGCCAACGCGGTGTCGGGCGACATCCACGACGCGATCCTGCCGTTGTTCGACACCGCCGACGCGCCGCGCAGTGTTGTGCTCGTCGGCACCGACGACGTGATCCCGATGCGCCGTATCCCCGACGTGACGGGTCTCTTCGACGAGCGCGACTACGCCGAACATGTCGGCGGGAGCGATGCCATCGCCGACTCGTTCGGGACGCGCTGGTTCCTCAGCGACGACGTCTACGGCGACCGCGACCCGGCCACGTTCCTCGGCCGGCAGATGTTCCTTCCCGACGCGGCCGTCGGGCGGCTCGTCGAGACGAAGAGCGACGTCGACCTCCAGATCCAGCTGTTCCTCGACTCGGGCGGTGTGCTCGACCCTCAGAGCGCGCTGACCACGGGCTACGACTTCCTCGCCGACGGCGCGACCCAAGTCGCCGATGCGGTCGGCGGCGACAGCCTGATCGACCCGGCCGGCGCAACCAGCGGGCTGTGGACCGCGGCCGACCTCAACGGTGTGCTCGGCGCCGACCCCGACGTCGCGTCGCTGAACGCGCACTTCGACCATCAGAACCTGCTGTCGAGTGCGGGCAACGTCACCCCTCAACAGACCGACGTTCTCGGCGTGGACGCGCTCAACAACGCGTTCAACGGCCAGGTCGTGTTCTCGATGGGCTGTCACGCGGGGTTGAACGCACCCGACAGCTACGGCGGGAACCGGCGCGCCGACTGGGCCCAGACGCTCGCCGGTCGGGGTACCGCCGTGTTCGTCGCCAACACCGGCTACGGCTACGGCGACTTCAGCGCCGTCGCGTTGTCGGAGCGGCTGAACGCGTTGTTTGCGCAGAACCTCGACGGCAGTGTCGACGTCGGCCACGCGCTCGTCGAGGCGAAGAAGGATTACTTCCTGAGCGCGGGGGCGTACCAGGGCTACGACGAGAAGTCGTTGCAGCAAGCGGTGTTTTACGGGCTCCCGATGTACCAGCTCGCAGGCGCGGCGCCGTTCGCGGCGCCGGCCGCCGAGACGCAGTCGTCGTTCGACGTGTTGACCGACCCGGTGACCGGGTTGCCCGCGGCGCCGCTTTCGGTGCAACCCGAGTTCGAGGAGAACACCGCACCCGACGGCACGACGTACGACAGCGTCGCCGGCGACGTGCAAGCACTCAACGGCTACCCGATTGTGCCCCGCATGACGTTCGACGTCACGCAGCCCGAGGGTTCCGACCTCGTCGCGCACGGCGTGCTGCTCAGTGGGCTCACTACTGAGGAGATCGCGGTTCCCAATCCCGCGTTCGGTCGCGCGTCCGTCGGTCAGGCCGAGAACGAACCGCAGGCGCCGGCCGCGTCGTACTCGTTCCCGTCGCAGTTCGGTGTGGTCAACATCGGGGCCGACGAGCAGAAGCTCGTGCTGTTGCCGGAACAGGTCGAGTCCAACGTTCCCGGTCCGGGTGCGACGAAGCGCCGCTTCACCAACGTCCAGGGCCTCGTGTACTACGCACCGGCCGATGTCACCGACGCGACACCGCCACGTATCCGCTCCACCGACGCGCGGAGTGAAGGTGGCGCGACGTTGTTCAGCGTCGAGACCACCGACGAGAGCGGCGTGTTGCGCGTGGTCGTGTTGTACCGCAACGGCGACGAGTGGCTGCCGCTCGACCTGGCACGAGTCGGCGACACCGACGGGTGGGTCGGCGGAGTCCCGGGTGTGACCGACCCGCTGTACATCGTGCAGTCGTTCGACCAGTACGGCAACGGCGCCACGAGTTCGAAGAAGGGCGACTTCTACGTCGTCAACGGCGAGGGCCCGCCGTTCATCGCGTTTGCCGAAGGCCCGCAGGGCGACAACGGCTGGTTTACCGGCACGCCGACGCTCGAAGTCGTCGGTTCCGATCCGTCAGAGGTGTTCGTGTCGGTCGACGGTGGCCCGCCCGCGCCGCTGGATGAGTTCCCCGGCTTGCCTGCAGCCGACGGCGTGTACAGCGTCGTCGTGACCAATGGCGAGACGACGATCACCCTGACCGTGCCGATCGACACGACCGTACCGACGATCACGCGCGGCGGCGCACCCATCGATCTCTTGATCCTCCCGGGCGACGAGTCCGGCGGCGAGGGCGAAGTTGCGTGCGCCGACCCCGGAGCCGAGGCGTCGGGGATCGCGACGTGCGACGTCAACTTCGGCGACAACGGTATCGACGCCACGAGCACCGACCGGGCCGGCAACGCGAGCGCCGTGCACCAGGTGACCGCGACCGTGCAGGGCGAGACGAGCGGCGGGTGGTTCGTCGAGCCGCCAACGCTGCACCTGCTCGGCCTCGACACGAGCGGCTACGCGGTGGCCTTCGACGGTGGCTCGCCGGTTCCGTACACCGGGCCGGTGACGGTGCCGGGCGAAGGCACGATCGAGATCGAGATCACCGGTCCCGGCGGACCGCGCTGGTTCCAGGTGAACATCGACACGCTGGCACCGAGCATCGCGCTCACGCCCGCGCTCGTGAGCACGTACACCGTCGGTCAGTCGGTCACGATCCACGTGACGTGTGTCGACCCGAACGCGCCCGACAGTTCCGGTGTCGAGTCGTGCTCGCCCTCGTCGGTCGTGCTCAGCACCGCGACCGCGGGCGAGAAGTCGTTCACCGTGACAACCACGGACGGCGCCGGGAACGCGCGGGAGCAGACGTACTCCTACACGGTGGTGAAACCGTACAAGTACGAGGGCTTCTTCTCGCCGGTCGAGATGGACGAACTCAACGTCGTGAAGGCGGGCCGCACCCTGCCGCTGAAGTTCCGGGTGTTCCGCCCGGACGGGACCCAGATAACGTCGGCGGCGCAGATCACGAAGACGGTGTCGAGCCCGCAGACGTGCCCGACCGGGATGGGCACCGAGGGCATCGACGACGACTATTCGGGTTCATCGTTCGGCTACGACCAAGACACGCTCGAATGGCTGTGGAAAGCACCGAAGCCGATCCCGAACCCGTCGAAGCCGTGTTACAAGCTGACCGTGCGCGCGACCGCGGACACCGGACCCGGACTCAGTGTCTGGGTGAAGCTGCGGCCGTAACCTGTTCTTCGTTCAACCAACGCGACGATCTACGCCGGCCCAGTAGGGCTCGCGTAGCTCGCGCTTGAGCAGCTTGCCCGACGGGTTTCGGGGCAACGTGTCCGCGAAGTCGACCGATTTCGGCAGCTTGTAGCCCGAGAACGCTTCTGGTCGCGCGTATGTGTTGCTGGCAACAGATACGCGCGACCAGAAAACGCTCGGGGCCGGTCTACTTCACGACTGTGAAGTTCACCTTCAGCGTGGCCTTGTTGCCCGCCGAATCCTTGGCGGTGACGGTGAACGTCTTCTTGCCCGCGCGCTTGGTGTCGACGGTGGCCGGACCCTTGCATACGACGGAGCCGCCTGCCGGGTCGGAACAGGTGTATGCCGGTACGACGACCTGACCGACGGTGTAGGTCGCGCCCGAGACGGGCGCAGTGACGTTGATGACCGGCGGTGTCGTGTCGACCGTCCATGTCCGAACCACGGGTGTCGAGTCGGCGACACCCCCGAAGCGGGCTCGGCCCTCGAAGGTGTGCGGACCCTGGGCAAGCGCCTTATAGGTGATCCTGCCCTTCGCGCACGGCGCCCACGGGCCACCGTCGAGTCGGCACTCGAACGTCGCGCCCTTCACCGGCGATAGCACGGTGAACCGAGCGATCGTCCGCTTCGTGCGCACGTTGGCGACAGGACCGGCCTTGATTGTCGTCTCGGGGCCCGGCGGCTCGCACGAGGGCGTCACGGTCACGCTGCCGGTGTCGGTCGCGCCGCCGTCATCACGCGTCATGTACGTGAACGTCTCCGGCGCACACGACGGCGATCCGGCCGTGTCGTAGTGCACCAGCGTGTCGTCGACGATTGTCGCATTGGGCGACGACACCGACGCGACGGAGAGCGTGTCGCCGTCGTCGGGATCCTGGTCGTTGGCGAGCACGTCGAGGACGGTCAGCCCGTTGGAGCCGACGTCGAACGCGTCGTCAGCGGCGATCGGCGCCTGGTTCGTCCCGGTTGCGGGGTCGAGGCTCGACGTCAGCACGATGACTTCGCCCGGCTCGTGGTCGAAGTACAGGGGTTCGTCGAAGATCAGCGAACCCTTGGCCTTGATGCGGCGGGTCTCTTCGTTGGCCCCACCGGGGTTGATGGTCACGACGTCGCCGACGGAAAAGTTGTCGACAGAGACTTCGATGCGGTCGGGCGTGAGCCGCGCCCGCAACTGCGACGCCGACATCGGGCTGCCGCCACCTTCACCCGGGGAGATCGCACCGGCGAGCGACTCGTAGAGCTTGTCGGCGTAGAAGACGTGGCCCGTGATGTTGGGGTGGAAGCCGCCCTGGTGGTTGCCCTGCACCGAGATCGAAGCGAAGAGCCCGGTCATCCAGGTGTCGGTCGCGCACAGCCCGTGCGTGAGGAACGCGTTCTGGATGCCGCCGACTCGCCGCCATCCGTAGTCGGAGGCGGCGACGTCGCCCCAGTCGTTCAGCGGGATCGCGAGTTCGTTGCGCAGGAACGTCCACTCGTCTTCGTTCAACGATCCGTAGATGGTGCCGTTGAAGATGTCGGCGATGTCGAAGCCGCTGTCGCACACTTCGCCGTCGTCGTCGGTCGTGGAGTCGGGGTACTCCATGAGGTGGACCTTGCCCGGGTCGATGCCGACGTTCGCGAACGCGTTGTTCACCATCGCGTAGCGCGTCGGCAGATTGGGCATCGTCACATCGAGGATCGCATTCGCCTCGGAACCGGGCGTGTCGCACTGGGTGAGAACCGCGGTCGCGCAGGCGACCAACGCCGATGCGAAGCGGGCGTCGTTCGCGCCGATCGACAACATCACCGCGTCGACCTCGCGGTCACGGGCGAAGCGCGACATCTGGTAGATCTGCGGCGAGAGCAGCGGCCCGGCGGCCGGCTCGATGCCGCCGAAGTGTCCGACCAGGCCGGTAGGTGTGGACGCGCCCGAGCACGCGAGGTGTACGAACGTCACGGCCGTGTGCGGGTCGGATTGTTCGAGCAGCAGCGCGGCCTGCGACGGGCCGGCCAGGAACGACCGGTGGCACTGCTGGTCGGTCCACCCGCCTCCGGCGGATGCACCTTCACCGGACGAGAGCGAGTCGCCGAGCGAGAACACAAGGAGGTCGTCGCCCTCGATCTCGACGTCGCCGGTGGCGATCGTGTTGCCCGAATCGGTGAGTTCGAGGTTGAGGGTGAATGTGTCGAGGTCGGGGCGCGCAAAGCGCAACGCGCACGCGTCGGAGTCTTCGACGGTGAAGCTGACGTTGTCTTCGCCGACCTTCAGGTGCGGCACCAACGCCGGTTCACACTCGCCTTCGTTGGTTCGGAAGCGCACGATGAAGTCCCACGAGGAGGGGTTGGCCTCGTCGGCGGTCACGGCCGCGTCGTCGGCGTCGGTGTAGCGCGGCGCGATCGCCCACTCGAGTTCGAGTTCCGATTCGGTGACTTCGATATCGCCGCTTTTCAGCGTGGCGTGGACGTCTTCGCCGTCGGCGGTGCGGGCGGTGATCGGGATCTCGACGCGGAACGTACCGGGCGCCGAGAACTTCACGTCGCCCGCCGGGTTGTTCGCGGCGACCGTCGCGTTGGGAGCCAGCGTCTGGGGAAGCGTCGTCACTGGTGAACCGAACTCAACGTCGGTCGTCGTCGTGCCCGACTCCACGTCGATCGCCTTCGGCGTGCCGAGCCGGAGGTCGGTCAGTTCCTGGTCGCCCTTGTTCTGCAGTTCGGTGACCCTGATCTCGGTGCTCTCGTCGATCGCGACTGTGTCGGCGGCGGCAGTGAGTTTGCCGCCGACCTTGAAGTCGCCGACCTTCACGTGCCGGCGCGCGGTCTGTTCGACGTGGCCTTCGCCGTCGGGTTCGTGGACCGTGGCCCAGATGTCTTCCTCGCCGGGCAGCAGCGCGCGCAACTCGGCGGTGACCTCCTTCGATTCGCCCGGTGCCAGCGTGAAACTCTCGTAGGGCTGCGGTGTGATCGACTCGTAGGGGACGATCATCACCTCGGTGCTCTCTTCTTCGTCCTCGTACTCGTAGTCGCCGTTGTCGGTGCGGAACTCGGTGACCTGGATGTTCTCGGCGGGCTCGGTGGTCGACTCGTTGTGAACGACGAGCGCCACCTGTTGTGACTCGCCGGGTGTCGTCTCCTCGTCGGGGACGTTCAGTGTGATCGAGATCTTGGTGTCGGCGAAGCGGCGGGAGTCCTGCGCCGCGCTGGTGGAGTCGGTGCCGTCGGGTTCGGTGCCGGTCCAGCTTGTCGCCATGTTGAGCCGGCCGGGTTCGTTGCCCTGGAACTTCACGTGGAAGCTGCGCGACTGCCCGGGGTTCAGGCTGAACGGCGCGACCGAGCCGATTTCTTCGAGGACCTCCGGGACCGCATCGCCCGTGACCTCGTAGCCGCCCGCGAAGTTCGGGTGGATGTCGGTGACGGGCCCGTCGGCCTGCGCGGACGCGGTCACGATGATGTACGCGTCGACGGTCTTGCCGACCGGTCGGGCCTCGGCGTAGGGCGCGTCCATGAACACGCTCGTGGTGATGAGCGCCAGCGCAACGGAGCGGTACGTCTCCGCTTCGCGCCACGCGCCGTTGGCGTCGGTCGCGCGCGCGGTGGCGGTCATGAATGTGCCCTTCGGCACGAGCTTCTCGACCGTCGCGCCGGCTGCGGTCGTGCCGTCGGAGAACTTCCACGTGATGGCCACGGGTGCTTCGCCGCCGGTCGATTCGGCCGTGAACCTGGTTGTCCCGCGCGGCGCGCCGGCAACGGGTGTGTTACTCGCCGTGACCTCGGGGCCGTTGGTGGCCAGCAGCAGATCTTGGTTCGAGACGCCCATGTTCACGGTCGCGACGCGCGACACGTGACCGCGGCCGTCGAAGAGTTGTACGCCGTAGGTGATGGTGGAGCGCATCGACAGGTCGACTCGGGGGCCTCCGGTCGGGGTGACGAGCGTGACCGCGGGCAGCGTGATGATTCCGTCGATGACCGGGCGGAGGCTGTGGAGCGGCGCGGCGGGCGTGAGCGGGCCGAACCGGCCCGGGTTGGCGGCCTCGAGCGCGAGGACCATCGCGTCTTGCGTCGCGAGTTTCTGACCGTCGACGTAGATGGTGAAGTTGCCGTTCATCCACTGCTGGACGACGTCGAAGGCGCGCATGCCGTCGTAACCCATGATCGTGCGCTCGGGCGAGTAGACGCGCACGTGCCCGTGGCGCAGCTCGTCGAGGTTCTGGGGCAGCTGACCGAACCACGGCGTCATCATCGGCTGGCCCAGGCTGTTCCGCGCTTGCAGGCGCGTCCAGAACCACACGGGCGGCACGTAGAAGTCCTGCACCGCCGGCGCGTTGAACCCGAACGACGAGCTGACCAGGCCCCACCGCGGTGTGCCGTCGTCGGCTGAGGGGGCACCGCCGCCGACGATGTGGAAGCTGCAGCTCCCGAACTGCTGACCGGAGGGCTGGCACGGGCCGCCGATCGGATACGCCTTGGGGTAGAAGGTCTGCGGGTTACCGCCCTGGCTGCCGATCGGGCAGCAGTCGACCGACCCACCGTTGACGGCGATGTACGCCGGCGTGGTGATGCCGAGCACGCCCCGGTCGTAACCCACCCACGTCGCGGTCACCGTGCCGCCGTCGGGGACGATGTTCTCGGAGGTGTAGAGGTCGCCTACCCAGGTTCCGTCGCAGGCCGGGTCGCCCGCCGGGTTGCACCTGATCGTCGGGGGGGTCAGCGGGGCCGCGTAGCTCTCGGCGTAGGCCGGACTCGGCGTCAGCGCGACGAAGGCGCTTCCGGCGACCAACGTGACCACGAGCATGGCCCCCATGCCGCGACGAGGCCGCGATCTCATCCCCGCCGACCGCTCCATGCCATGCTCCCGTCCTGATCGCGCCCTCGGAAGGGTCGCACGTCAGGCGCGTCACCAGCGCGTCAGGGGTCTAGGAGGTCATTCCCCCGAGGCCGACCAGCCCACGGGCGAGTTCGATCTCGCCCATGTGCCGCAAGCCGTGCTGGTAGAGCCAGTACTCGAACCCGTCGAGCACGGTGACGCCCTCGGGGCCGGCGCACATCGCGCTGTAGGTGCTCGCGACCGGCGGCGGGTACGGCGGCGCGATGA
>JAWXCJ010000120.1:0-4112 GCA_034408875.1 Actinomycetota bacterium | reverse complement strand
CGACCGCGATTGCGTTCTCGAAGGCGGCCGTCGCGTTCGGCGCCCCCGCCGAGATGCCCCTCGTCGTCGTCCCCACCCCAACCGTCGACGGCGACGTCACCCCCGCCTGAGCTTCAACGCGATCCGCTCGAGTGCGGCGACGCGGCGACGCTATTCTGGCGCGCGGTTACGCTCGTGTCCACGACCGTGCTTGAGCTTCCCAGCGCTATTCATCGGGGCGACGACGAGTTGCCGTGGGTCGATATCGGCGGCGGTTCGCTGCTCAAAGTGCTCCAGGTGAAGGAACGCGAAGGGCTCTGGGTGATCCGCAACCGCTTCGAAGCCGGATACGCGGTGCAGACGCACAAACACACCGGTCCCGTGTACGCGTTCACGACGAGCGGTGCGTGGAAGTACAAGGAGTCCGATTTTGTGAACCGCGCCGGGTCGTTTCTCTACGAACCCGCCGGTTCGGTGCACACGCTCATCGTCCCGGAAGACAACACCGAGACCACCGACGTGTTCTTCGCGATCTGGGGAGCAAACCTCAATCTGGACGCCGACGGCAACATTGAGAGCATTGTTGACGCGGGAGGAATTCTTCAGGCGTATTACATGCTGTGCGAAGCCGAAGGACTGCCAAAACCCGACGTCGTTCTCGATTAAACATGCAGGCGCGCGGGTAGTGCGAAGGCATGTCCACCATCGAACAAAGCATCGAAGTCGAAGTACCTGTCCGCACCGCCTACAACCAGTGGACGCAGTTCGAAGAATTCCCCCGTTTCATGGAGGGCGTCGACGAGGTGCGTCAGGTCACCGACACCCAACTGCACTGGAAGGCCGAGATCGCCGGCGTCAAGCGCGAATGGGACGCCGAAATCACCGAGCAGATCCCCGACGAGCGCGTGGCGTGGAAGAGCACCGACGGCACCGAAAATGCCGGGGTCGTGACCTTCCACCGCATCGCTCCGGAGACGACCAAGGTCATGCTCCAGTTGGATTTCGACCCCGAGGGGTTCGTGGAGTCGGCCGCCGACGCCCTCGGCGTCGTCCGCCTGCGGACCAAGGGTGACCTCAACCGGTTCAAGGAGTTCATCGAAGACCGCGGCACCGAGACCGGCGCGTGGCGCGGCGAGGTTCCGCAGGACCCCACCAGTTAGTCCCACTCTTGCGCCGAGAATGCCTCACGGGCCCACAATGCGCCCGTGAGCATTCTCGGCACGCGCGTCCTGCGCACGGAAGACCCCCGCTTTCTCACCGACGGCGGCAACTACATCGAGGGCATCGACGTACCCGGAGCGCTGCACGTCGTGTACGTCGCGGCGACTATCGCGCACGCGCGGATCCTCGGGATCGACACGACAGCCGCCCGCTCGCGGCCCGGCGTCGTCGACATCGTCACCGCGGCCGACCTCGACATGAGACCCGACAGCACGCCGCACAAGCGGGTGCATGAGTCGATGGCGCGGCCCCGCCTCGCGACGGACACGGTGCGATTCGTCGGCGAGCTCGTTGCCGCGGTCGTTGCCGAAACAAGAGCGCAGGCGATCGACGCGGCCGAAGCCGTTGTCGTCGACTACGACCCGCTGCCCGCGGTCGTCGACATCGAGCGGGCCGCGGCCGACGGCAGCCCGCTCTTGTTTCCCGACGCGGGCACGAATGTCGCGTTCACGATGCCGTCGCGGGCCGGCGACGACTTGTTCGATGGGTGCGACGTCATCGTCGAGCAGCGGATGGTGAACCAGCGGGTCGCACCGTGCCCGCTCGAAGTCAGAGCGGCGGCATCGCGGTGGGAAGCCGACGGTCGGCTCACGCACTGGGCGTGCACGCAGAACCCGCACCACACGCGCAACGGGATCGCCGCCGCGCTCGGCGTCGAGCGCGACGAGGTGCACGTCATCACGCCCGATGTCGGCGGCGGGTTCGGCGCCAAGCACGGCACCTACCCCGAGGAAGTGCTCGTCCCGTGGCTCGCGCGCCGGTTGGGCCGCCCGGTCCGTTGGGTCGAGACGCGCGGCGAGAGCATGGTCTCGATCGGGACCGGCCGCGGGCAACTCCAATTCGCGACGCTCGGCGGCACGAGCGACGGCCGGTTGCTCGCGTACCGGTTGAACATCGTGCACGACGTCGGCGCGTACCCGGCGGGCGCGACGATGCTGCCGTACATGACGCGGATGATGGCGTCGGGCGTGTACGACATCGCCAAGGTCGACGTCGACGTGGTCGACGTCGTGACGAACACGACCCCGGCCGAGGCGTACCGCGGTGCCGGACGGCCCGAGGCCACGGCCGCGATCGAGCGCATGGTCGACCGGTTCGCCGCCGAGATCGGCATGGACCCGGCCGAGGTACGCCGGCGCAACCTCATCGCGCCCGATGCGTTCCCGTTCACCACGCCGACCAAGACGACGTATGACAGCGGCGACTACGAAACCGCGCTCGACAACGCGCTCGCGGGCGCCGGTTACGACGCGCTGCGCAAGGAACAGGCCGAGCGTCGGGCGGCGGGCGACCCCGTGCAGCTCGGTATTGGCCTGTCGATCTACGTCGAAGTCACGAACCCGGGCGGGGAACCCGAATACGGGAGTGTCGAAGTGCTCGCCGACGGCGGCGCGATCGCGCGCACGGGCACGTCGGCGCACGGGCAGGGCCACGCCACGTCGTTCGCGATGGTGGTGTCGGCGCAGACCGGTATCCCGTTCGAGCGGATCGAGGTGCGCCACGGCGACACCGACGACATCCCGCGCGGCAACGGCACTGGTGGTTCGCGTTCGTTGCAAGCGGGCGGAAGTGCGCTGCAGGGAGCGGCCGACGCGCTGATCGCACAGGCGCGCGAACGCGCGGCCGAGCTGCTCGAAGCGAATCCGAACGACATCGTGCTCGACATCGAGACGGGCCGGTTCCACGTCGCGGGCACGCCCGCCATCGCGCGCGGATGGGCCGAGGTCGCCGGTACCGAACGCCTCCACGCCGAATACGACTTCGAGCCGCCGGGTGCGACGTTCCCGTTCGGCGCGCACATTGCAGTCGTCGAGGTCGACACCGAGACCGGCGAAGCCCGGCTCGTCCGCCACGTCGCGTGCGACGACGCGGGCACGATCGTGAACCCGCTGCTCGTCGAGGGTCAGGTGCACGGCGGCATCGCGCAGGGCGCGGCCCAGGCGCTCTTCGAGGTGTTCGCCTACGACGACGACGGCAACCCCCGCACCGCCAACCTGGCCGACTACGCCTTCCCCTCCGCGGCCGAGCTCCCGTACTTCGAGCGCATCGCCATGGAGACCCCCACGCCGCTCAACCCGCTGGGCGCCAAGGGCATCGGCGAGTCGGGCACGATCGGGTCGACCCCGGCTGTGCAGAACGCGGTCGTCGACGCCCTCGCGCCCCTCGGCATCGCCCACATCGACATGCCCTGCACCCCGGAGCGGCTCTGGCGGGCCATCCGGGACCACCGCTGATTCCTTCCCGAGTTCGGCCGAAAAGAATCTGTCCGGCCGATGGACTGTTTTCGTGCGGCCGGGCGTCTGTGAAGTGTGCTCGACAGGCTGCTGGAGGTGCCGACCACGCCGTTCGTCGGACCCTTCGCGCGCCCCGACGGGCCGGTGGAAGCCCCAGTCCAAGCCAATGTCGAACCCGTGACCGACATCCGGGAGGCGTTCGTAGTCCTCTACGAGCGCACCCATGCCGACATGGTGCGCCTCGCGTTCCTCATGACCGGCTCGGCCGAGACCGCGCAGGATCTCGTGCAGGACTCGTTCGTGCGCCTCCACCAGGCGTGGCGCCGGGTGCGCGAAGCCGAGTGGTACCTGCGGCGCAGCGTCGTGAACGCGTGCAACTCGCACCACCGGCGCGTCGCTCGTCAGCGCAAGCTCCCGGCGGAACGGCCGCGGGTCGCGAGCCTCGAGGCTGACGAGATCTCCGACGCGCTCATGCAACTTCCGGCGCGCCAGCGCAGCGCGATCGTGCTGCGGTACTGGCACGATCGAACCACTCGCCGACCTCGACGATCTCGACACTCGGGTCGGTGTCGCGCACCGGAAGCGGCAGCGCATGGTGGCGACAGGTTTGGGCGGCGTCGGCATCGTCGTGCTCGTGGCGACGGCGGCACTCGCGATGGGGTCGGGCGACGACGACGG
>JAWXCJ010000119.1:0-10286 GCA_034408875.1 Actinomycetota bacterium | reverse complement strand
TGTGTCGAACGACGGGGCGCTGAGGGCGGCGGTGAGTGTGAGGATCGACGTACCGGTCGGCGTGACGATCGCGGGTGAGAAGGTTGCGGTCACGCCGACGGGGAGATCGGGAGCCGTGAGCGCGACCGGCTGGGCGAAACCGCTCGTCGTGATCACGCCCACCTGGAAGCTGATCGAACCACCGGGGTTGACGGTGGCGGTGCCGGGTGTGATCGACAGGAGAAAGTCGCGCGTGAAGCGCACGAGCGCGCTCGCCTCGGCCTGCCCACCGGCGACGTCGATAACCCGCGCCCTGATCGTCTTGTCGACGCCGGGCGTGCACGTGCCGCCGCAGATCTGCTCGCGCACGACGTCGGCCGGGATCAGGCCGAACCCGAAGAAGTCGCCGAAAATGCCGTCGCCATTCAAGTCGTAGGTGACGTTGGCGAGCGGTACGCCGTCGGGGTCGAACGATCCCGAGAGGTCGGGTGCGAGACCCGACCCTATGAGTACGTCGTAGGGACCGTTGAGCGTCGCGACGGGGAGTGCGTTCGGCGTGACCGTGAACGGAGTGGTCGTGGACACGTCGGTGCCGCCGGGCAGCGCGGGCACGGTGATCGTGAGTGTGTGGAGGCCGGGGAGGAAGTCGACGAGCAGTGATGCCGCCGCGGTGCCGGTCGCGTCGGTGACGCCCGCCGTCGACTGGCCGGAGATCGTGAACTCGACCGTGCGGTTCGCAACGGGTTCGCCGCCCGCGGTCGCGACCATGGCCCGCACTGTCGGGCGCGCGCCGAACGCGGCGCCGGGCGGACCGAGCGGCGTGATCTCGACAGTGCGGCCGACGCCGCCGACGTCGACCGCGATTCTCGCGACCCGGCTCCCGAGCATCATCGACATCGAGAACGTTCCCGGGTCGAGATACACCGCGCCGGCCGTCGCGCCGGCCGCGACCGTGTATGGCAACTGCCCGTCGCCCGGCTGGAACAGCGCGCTTCCGCTCGAACGGTTGCCGACCGCGACGGTGGCACCGGTCGCCGGTGTCGTGTCCGAAACTGTGAACGCGGTGATCGGAATCGTGGGCGCCGCGGGCTCGGCGGTGCGCCACCCCAACACTTCGGTCTCACCAAGGTCGGAAAGCCGGAACCGAGGTGCCAGGGAAGCACCGGAGAACGACTCGGCGAGATCGGGGGGACCGTCGGGGCAGTCGACGACGTCGCCGTAGACGGTGACCCACAACGGGCCCCGCGGTGTGTCGAGCTTGGAGATGCCGATGGCGTGCCAACGTCCGTCGAGCATGTTGACGTTGTGCGGGTCGGAGACCTGCCACCCGACCATCACGTTGGGTGCGCTCCGCGGGCCGCGGGCCAGGTTTTCGCCGACCGCAAGCCCGGGGTACTCCGCGTCTTCGGCGCGGTCCTTCGGCGAGTTACCGCCCGGTCCTTCGTGCTGGAACAGGTCGTTGTCGCGCAGCCATTCGGCGAAGTCTTCGGCGGCCTGCGTCAGAGTGGGGGAGGGATAGACACGGTAGAGGCTGTTCTCGACGCGGTACTGCGTCACGAGATCGACGAAGTCGCTCTCACTGGTGTCGAGCTTCACGCCGAAGTCGCAGCCCGGCGCGGCCTCGACTTCGATGTCCTCGTCGGGTTCGACGGTGCCGCCTTCGCCGACATCGATCGCCACCGTGACCGACGCACTCGACGCGCCGTCCTTGTCGACGGCCGTCAGCGTGAGTTCATGATGCCCGTCGGGCAGCACGCCAAGGTTGATGTGCAGTGAACCGGCCGGAATCGTCTGGTCGACGTAGACGGGCAGACCGGCCTCTCCGCCGAACGACTTCTTGAGCGTCAGCGCTTCCTGGTCCCGCTCGCCCGGATCGAAGAGTCGCACCGCGAGTTCCACCGAATCGCCGCTGGCCACGTTGATGTCGTCGGCGCCGACCGTCGGCGCGACGTTCACCACGTCGACCGTGATATCGGTCCTGTCCGTGAGGTTGGCGGCGTCGGTGACCGTCAGGGTGACTCGGTAGGAGCCGTCGTCCCCGAAGCGGTGGGTCGGGAACTGCTCGTCGCTCGTCGCGCCGTCGCCGAAGTCCCAGTGCCACCGGTCGACGTCGCTGTTCGGGTCGCTCGACGCGTCGAGGAATTTGACGACCTGGCCTTCCTTGGCGGTCACGAAGTCGCGGGCGATGGCCGCGACGGGCGGCTTCTGCTCGGTGATGCAGCTCGTGGGGTCGGGGAGGGTGAGATCGGCCTCGGTCATGTCGGGGTCGGTCGTGATCGTCGCGACGAAGCGGAACTTCGACGTCGCCGTGCCCGACTGCTTGTAGAGCTCGGCCGCGAGGTCGCGGGGCGCGAAGTCGAACGTCTGCGGGGCGCCGCACCAGCGGTAGGTGCTCCACGTGTTGTCGGGTTTGCGAGTGAAGGTCAAGGCCGCGCGCAGGTCCGGTGCAACCTGGAACGCGGAACCTTCTTCGCGCTCGGTCAAACCGACCTGGTCGAGGAAGAACATCGTGTCGCATCCGAAGCCCGCCGCCTGGCAGTCGACGGATTCGTTCGACGCGTACCTGTAGTGCAGCGCGCTGACGTGACTCACGTTGTTGACGACGATCGTGCCGTCGGTGATGTCCATGAACGTGTTGGGGAGTTCCCACACGTCGCGCGTCCGGCCGCTGGGTTCGCTGAAGTCGAGGATGTGCGGCGACAGCAGTTCGTTGCGGATCTCGTCGCTGCTCGTCGGTATCACCAGGCGGGACGTCCGGGTCGTGGTTCCGCCGGGCGTTTCCGTGATGACGCTCGCGTAATCGACTGCCGACGGGCCCGCGACTTCGGAGACGCGCACGCTCGCGCGGTCGTTGCCCGAACCGGGACCGGTGCCGTCGTAGGGCGTGAGGTGACCAGTGCGCCCGATCGTGACCGGCCCGATCGACGTCTGGTCGATGACGCGGTGGATCGTGCCCCCGCCCGGACCGGCCGACATGTTGGCTTCGCCGTGCACGTTCCAGTCGCTCGTGACCTGCTCCCACTTGTAGATCATGCGGGGCGGGTTGGTGATGGGGATCTCCTTCTTGCCCCGGATGACCTGCGGCGGGGTCGTTGCGCTCCCGACGATCGTGATCTCGGCGAGCACGGTGACCGTCTCGGCCTCGGTGCTCGCGGCAATCTCGACGGTCGCGCGGCCACTCTCGTTCGTTTCGGCCGTCGGCGCCGACAATGTGGCGAGCGGCGCCGTCTCTTCCGTCTCGAGCTTGAACGACATGTGCTCGGCTTCGACGGTGTCCCCGTCGCAACGCACGAACGTACCGTGCACCTTCGTTTTGTCCTTGCCGTCGGCGTACAGCGTGGGGTCGCCCGTTGTGACATTGATGACCGGCACGCACACGTCGATGCGTGCGTCTTCACCATGTTTCAGCGTGCGCTTCTTCAACGCGGACACGAGCGGTTTGCCGTCGACGGTCGCCCGCCCGATGATTTCGACCGGCGTGCCCGCATCGACGGTGGGGACCGTGACGATGACGGAACCACCACGCCGGTCGATCTTGTACGGACCGGGTGCGAGCGAGCCCGACGCTCCGTACCGCACCTCGATCGTGACTCCGGTCGCGCCGGCCTGGAACATCGTGTCGGCGTGTACTTCGAGGTCGCCCGACCGCAGCAGCATCGCGAGGTCGTTGCGGTTCCAGCCCTCCGACGGCTCCTGGAAAACGCGGGCGAACATCTCCATGTCGCTCAGCGACACGTCGGCGCCGCCGGAGCCGAGGGGCACAGGGGCGGCCCGGTTGGGCGTGACCATGCCGTCGCCGTTCAGGTCGAAGCGCGACCACGCCTCTTCGGTGCGGCACGCGGTCGGGAAGACGCAACCGTCGTAGTTCAGGTCGTTCTTCGGATGGTTGTTCGCGCCGTCCATGGTTTCGGTGCCGACGGGCGGACAGCCGGGAACAGAAATGCGGTTGGAGCAGGTCTGCAGCAACGCGTCGCGGAAGCGGCGGAAGTCGCGCATGTCGACCTTGCCGTCGGGCGCCGAGTGCAGTTGGGCGCCGCCGACGGTGGTGCCGACGTTCGTGTCCACCGTTTCGGTCTGGGTGCGCGAACGGATGATGCGCCGGTTGCCGTCGGCCGATGGGTCGTTGACGTCGGCGAGATCGGCGAGCGCGCCGACGATCAGGAACGACGAATACGCGTCGATGCGCGGTTTGGCGCCACCGGTCGTGTCGCTACGGGCACCGGCGACGATCGCGGCTTTGATCTGCCCGACGCTCAACGACGGTTTGTACGCGGCGAGCCAGCCCGCGAGTCCCGTGACGTGGGGGGCCGCCATCGACGTGCCGCCCAGCGAGTTGTAACCGGGTATCGGTGACGGCCGCCCCGGTGGGAACGTGCTCCAGATGTTGACGCCGGGTGCGGACACGTCGCCGCCGATGTTCGAGAAACCGGCGCGCGCGTTCGTGATGTCGACGGCTTCGACCATGAGGATCGGGTTGGCCGCGGTGCTCTGCCAGTTGGCGTTCGCCCAACCGAACGCGTGCCAAAGCCGAGTGTCGACCAGCACGAAGGTGAAGCCGGCCGGGCACGCGCCGTTGGCCGGAGACGCGGTCTGGACAGAATCCGCGCAGACGCTGTTGCTGTCGTTGGCCGCTGCGATCGACAGGAGGATGTCCTTGCTCGACGCCCGTTCGGCGATGCGCCGGGCGAACACCCCGTCGTTGGCTACCTCGGCCAGAAGTCCGTCGAGCGTGTTGGGTGTGCACGGGCCCGTTCCACCCGCGTCGTCGCTCAGGCCCGGGCCGCACCGCTTCAACGTGTTGTTCGCCCCCCAGAGCGCCACGTTGGTTGTGGGGTTGCGTACGAGCACCATCGTGGTCCCGCTCATGTTGACCGCGCGCAGGTTCGGAAAACTCCCGTCCGGCTTCTTCTGATCGATGATCTCCGTCCACGCGGCCCAGTTGGCCGAGGTGTTCGACCCCTGGGCGTACGAGTCGTCGATCGTGCCGAGCGCGAAATGGACGAAGTTGCCCTTCCACGAAACCGCCGCCATCTTCGCGACCGGGTTGACGCCACTGACGCCGAGGGTCGTACCGGGCTGCGCGCCCGCGTTGTCGAAGGTCGCGCCGATGGTGCCCGCGACGTGGGTTCCGTGATCGCGGTTGTCGCCGCCCGACGGGTTACCGGTGCACGCGACGATCCAGCCGCGGCAGATGTCGACGACCGGGAGTTTGAGATCGGGATGCGTCGGCTCGAAGCCGTGGTCGTAGATAACCGTCTGTACGTTGGGACTCTTCGTGCGTACACCGTCGAGGAGGTTCCACGTCGATGGGACGCGCGCCGATTCGAGGCCCCAGTTGTCGCCGGTGCCGACCGGCGCGCTGCCAGTGGTGCCGCGCCCGTCGTCCCACGCCCACGCGGTCGGCGCGGCGGAATCGGCGGGCATCGTCGCGGACGAAGGCTCGGTGAGTTTGTCCATCGTCGCCGCGGCGACCGCCGGATGGGCGCGCACTGTCGCCAGTGCCGACGTCAACGGCGCGAAATCGCCGGTCGCGGGTATGGGCAGCACTTGCACCACCGCCGCGTTCAGCGAGGGGATCGTCGCGACGATCGTCACGCCCGCGTCGGCCAGCGCGTCGTTCGCGTCGGCGACGGTCGCGCCGTCCTTGAACATCACGAGCGCTCGCGACCGCGATGCGTAGATACCGGCCGGGTGCTGGTCCATGTCGGCGATGGGCGGGATCGCGATCAGCGGTATCGTCGCCGAGACGAGCGCGCCCGGCGTGCCCGGGAGGTCGAGCAGGCCGACCATCACCATGCCGGTGAACGCGGCGGTGTTCGCCGACGCGAACGAGAAGGTGCCGGTGACCCCGATGGCCATGGTGAAACCGCCGCCGGGCGGGATCGTCCCGGAGTCGAATGCACCGTCGGTCGCGGTGACCGTCTGCGGGGCCCCCGAGTCGTTCGTGAACTCGACGCTCTGTCCGACCGCCAGCGTGACGACGGCGGGAACGAACCCTCCCGTAGAGATCGAGACCTCGACCGGGTCGGGCACGGGCCGGGGCTCGGCCGCGGCGGCCGGTGCCGCCGACGTTGCCGGCAGGCCGGCCAGGGCAATCACGCCGACGAGCAGCGCGCGCGAAGCCTTCCGTCCCACGGTCCCCATGGAGCGATTTTGCGCCCGCCGGGGCCCGGCCCGCATCGGTAGCCGGTTGCCTAGAGACCCCCGTGGCTCCGGTACACTGGTTCTGCGGTCACGACGCCAGTCGTCGTGACCGCGTGTTGGAACATCTCTCCGGCGGCGAGATGCGCCAACCCGGGCTTCACCGCCCGAGCTTCTTCGAGGGCACTCCCCTCCGCAAGATCCCTATGGGAGATGCATGAACCCAAGGACGCGGCCCGGCGAGCACCGCCGGCGATCGCGCACAGAGAGCCAGGTGGTCGGGTGAGTTCACTCGACGTCGACGGCATGACGCCGTGGCAGTTCGACGAGTGCGTGATCGCACAGGCCGACGGCTACGCGACGCCCGCGCAGCTCGACGCGCTCGAAGCCAACCCGGCCGCATGGCGCGCCGCGCTGGCGCGCATGTTGCACGAGGCACAGGACAACCTGCGCAGCGCCCGGTCGATCACGGGCGAAGAACGCGACCAGGTCGTGGCCGACTTCGATGGCGAGGTCCGGCGATTCACGGCCGCGGCCGTCCGCTTCGAGCCCGCGCCCGTCGAGCGTCCCGAGCGGGCCCGACCGGAACGTGAAGTCGCGCCGACCGTCGTCGACCGGATCCGATTGCAGGTTGCCTGGGAGCCCGGGCGCGTCGTGGCCTGGGCCGGTGGGCGCGGCGCGGGGAGTGCCCCGGCCGACGAGGTCATGACGATGCTCGTCGCAGCCGGCGCGCCCGAAGCCGGATGGACCAAGCACACGCAGGTGCCGTTGCCCGACGGCGCGAGCGCCGACTCGTTCGCAATGCCCGTCGGCAGCGTCCTCGGTTGGCTCGTCGCGGCCGGCGCGGGCGAAGTCGGCGACGACGTGGGCGCGAGCATCCGTTGGCTCGGTCGCGTCGCGATCTGGGCCGTCGAGCTCACCGCGCGCGGTGCGATGGTTCCGCAACTGCGGCGCCGAGCCCGACGCAGCGCCAAGGCCAGCAGTACCAACGGCTCGTACTCCGTGCGGTGGACGCCGGCGCTGGTCGACCCGGTGCGGCTCGACGAAATGGCCGAAGCGGTACCGGGCAGCATCCTCGCCCTCGATGCACAGGTCGACGCCCGCGCCCTGACCCGTTCCGCGCTTACCGGCATGGTCGACGCGATCGGCCGCGAGAGTGCGCGTCGCCTCGAAGTGCCCGCGCCGCCACCCCGCGTGCGTACCGCGAACGACGCCGCCGAAGCGTTCTTGGCCCGGCTCGACGGCAGTGCGTTCGACGCGCCGCTCTCGGTTGGCAACGAGATCGTGGCGCGTGTCGAACGGTGGGCCCGATCGGCTGTCGACACGCGAGCGCGTCTGATCGTCCAGCTCGACCCGCCCGACTCGTCTGACGCCTGGCGGCTCGCTGTGTTCGCCCCGAACCCACGGGGCGCGCCCGCGCCGATCGAGCAGGCGATCGTGATGGCCGGCTCCGATCGGCGCTATCTCGAAGACGAGATGATTCGGTTGGAACGCATGGTCCCGCCGCTGTTGCGTCCCGGAGGCACGCGGCGCGGTCAGGTCGTCCTCAGCGCGGACGAAGCGTGGGACATGATGGCGACGACCGGACCGCGGTTGCGCGACGCCGGATACGACGTGCGCGTGCCGCAGATGACGAAGAGACGCGCCACGCCGTCGCTGCGCGTCTACGTGGAGGAGACGGAGTCGACGGTCGGCGCGAATCAACTCGCAAACGTTCGTTGGTCAGCGGTGTTCGGCGACGTCGAACTCACCGCCGCCGAGATCGCCCAACTGGCGAAGGAAGCGCGCCCGCTCATTCGGTCCGGCGGGCGTTGGGTCGCCATCGACAACGCCGACCTGAAAGCTGCGGCCGAAGCACTGGCCGACCGGGCGAACACGAATCAGCTTTCCGGTGCGGAGATGCTGCGCCTCGCGCTCGGGTTGGAAGAGTCTCCGCTCGCGGGTGGGGTGTCGTTCGAGGGTGGTGGTTGGGCGGCCGACCTGCTCGCCGCCTCGGAACGCACCAAGACCGAACCGGCGCGCGCGCCGGCGGGGTTCGTCGGCGAACTCCGCAGCTACCAGGCCGAAGCCCTTGCGTGGCTCGGGTTCCTCGATTCGGTCGGTCTCGGTGGCTGTCTTGCGCTCGACATGGGTCTGGGCAAGACGCCGACGATGCTCGCCCACTTGCTGGCGGGCGTCGCCGACGGACCCGCGCTCGTCATCGCGCCGCCCGCGGTCGTGGGGAACTGGGCCGCCGAGGCGGCGCGGTTCACACCGGAACTGCGCGTCGTCGTGCACCACGGCGCGAGCCGCGCCGCGCCCGACGAGATTGCGGCCGAGGTTGCGCGCGCCGATGTCGTGCTCACGACCTACGGAACGGCCGTTCGCGACGTCGACGCGATGGCCGAGGTCGGCTGGGCGCGCGTCGTCCTCGACGAGGCGCAGGCCATCAAGAATCCGGCGAACGAAACCTCGCAACAACTCCGCAAGATCCCGGCGCGCACGCGCGTCGCGCTCACCGGTACGCCGATCGAGAATGGCCTCGGCGATCTGTGGGCCATCTTGGACTTTGCCAACCCGGGCCTCGTGGGTACCCGGCCGCAGTTCATTGCCCGGCTCTCGAACGACGGGAGCGCGGCGCGTGTCCAGGCCGAAGACGCGATGCGTGCGCTCAACGGGATCCTCGTCTTCCGCCGCACGAAGGCCGAGCCCGAAATCGCGGCGGAGCTACCCGACCGGATCGACGAACTCGACCACTGCGTGATGACCCCGGAACAGATCGGCATGTACCAGGCCGTGCTCGACACGCTCGTGAAGGCCGGCGATCTTCCCGAGGACGCCGAGCCGCGCAAGGGTCAGATCCTTGCCGCGATCACCGCGCTCAAACAGATTTGTAACCACCCCGCCGCGTACCAGGCCGACGATCGTCCGCTGACGGCGCGCTCGGGGAAGCTCGCCCGACTCGAAGAGATCGTCGACGCCGTGTTCGCGGCCGGCGAGCGGGTGCTGGTGTTCACCCACTTCGCGACGTGGGGCGTAAAGCTGGCCGAACATTTGAGCGAACGCACCGGTACGGCGATCGAGTGCTACCACGGTGGCCTCACGCGCATCGCGCGCGACCGCATCATCGAGGAGTTCCAGGCGAAGGAAGGCGCGGGCGCGCTCGTGCTGTCGTTGAAGGCCGGTGGGACGGGCCTCAACCTCACGGCTGCGAGTCATGTCGTGCTCTACGACCGGTGGTGGAACCCGGCCGTCGAAGACCAGGCGCGCGACCGCGCGTGGCGGATTGGTCAGGAACGCACGGTGATTTGCCACCGGTTGATATGCCCGGGCACCGTCGACGAACGTGTCGAAGAAGTGGTGGCCGGCAAGCGCCGTATCGCCGATCTCGTGTTGCCGAAGTCGAGTTCGCTTGCCGATCTCGACCGCGCCCAGCTCCAGACGGCGCTCGGTATTCGCCCCGACGCGGTTCTCACCGAAGATCTCACTGCCTCCGAAGGAGCGTCCGCGTGAGCGCGCAACGGCGCCGCAAGGCACCCGCCCGGTCACAACCGCGCCGGAAGCAGGTACCCGGCCGCGATTTCTGGGGCACTGAAGACGTCGAGGAAGAAGAGTTCGACGACATTCGTCCGATCACCGACCCGAGCGCGCTCATTGCGTCGCTCGGTCCGCCGCCGCTGCCGGGTCACGAAACGGCGGCCGAGCACTATTTCGCCGCCGTGTTCGACAAAGCCGCGACGTCGGCGATCGCGCTCGCGGCCGCATCCGGGCTGCTCGCGCTCGACGAAGACGAGGAATGATCCGCAGGCGGTGAGATTCGGGGAGCACGACGGTCTTTCCCGTGTGCAATGGGAGCGTCCCGCGCCGGGCCCGGCCGATCGTGGGTGACGTCGGCGCGCTCGCCGTGCCCGACGAAGTCGTCGTCAACGCGCTCGCGCGGCTGCAGCTCGCGGCGATCCGCATGGGGACGACGATCGAGGTGCGCAACGTGTGCCTGGATCTGCGGGCGCTCCTGGACAAGCGTCAAGCGTGGAAACTTCGAGGATCCGAACTACAACCCGCCGATCGTTCCGTAGCTAGCGGGTGTCGAGCGCTTCGAGCGATTCGAGGATCGCGGCCGTGACAGCGGCCGGAGGTTGCACCGCGTCGACCGGTACCAACACGTCGCGTTCGCGGTAGAAGCCGAG
>JAWXCJ010000118.1:0-9373 GCA_034408875.1 Actinomycetota bacterium | reverse complement strand
GCGGACGCAGCGGAGCCACGGACGGCGCAGCGAGGGAGCCATGTTGACCGTGCGGACGCAGCGGAGCCACGGACGGCGCAGCGAGGGAGCCATGTTGACGTGCCGATGATTTCGTACGCGCAACGCATCTCGAACCATGCCGCCGCCGACCCGGACCGGGCGGCGATCACCGACGAGCACCGGACGGTGACGCGGGCCGAACTCCAGTCGCTGGCCAACCGCACGGCCCGGGTGCTTGCGGCTCGGGGTGTGGTCGAGGGCGACAACGTCACGATCGGGCTCCCGAACCGCATCGAGTTCGTGGCGGCCGTCATCGCGTGCTGGAAGCTCGGCGCGGTACCGCAACCCGTGTCGGCCCGCCTGCCCGAGCGCGAGCTGGAAGCGATCATCGAACTCGCCAACTCGAAGGTCGTCGTGCGCGACGTCGCCGACCTCGCGGCGGGCGCCGACGTCGACGACGGCCCGCTGCCCGACGCGGTGTCGCGTCCGTGGAAGGCGATGACCTCGGGCGGCAGTACGGGCCGCCCGAAGTTGATCCTCGCGGGTACGCCGGGCGAGATCGACCCCGACGCGCTTCCCGGTTTGCAGATCAGGCTGAACGGAACGCACATGATGCCGGGCCCGCTGTACCACAACGGTCCGTTCGTGTGGTCGACGACCGCGCTCCTCGCGGGCAACCACCTCGTCCTCGGTGGCAAGTTCGACGCCGAGAGGACGTTGCAACTCATCGACGAACACAAGCCCGACTCGATGTACGTCGTGCCGACGATGATGGCGCGCATCTGGAAGCTGCCGTTGTCGGTGCGCGACCGCTACGACGTGTCGTCGTTGAAAGTGGTGTGGCACCTCGCGGCGCCGTGCCCGCCGTGGCTCAAGGAAGCGTGGATCGAGTGGCTCGGTGCCGACGCGATCTGGGAGCTGTACGCCGGTACCGAAGCGCAGTCGGTCACGATCATCAGCGGCCGCGAGTGGATGGAGCACCGCGGCACCGTCGGCAAGACGCTCGCGGGCGAGATGAAGATCGTCGGTCCCGACGGCGAAGATCTGCCCGCGGGTGAGGTGGGCGAGATCTTCATGCGGTCGTCGGCCGACGGGTCGGTGAAAACGTACGAGTACGTCGGCGCCGAGGCGAAGACCCTGCCGGGCGGGTGGGAATCGCTCGGCGACATGGGCTACATGGACGCCGACGGCTACCTGTTTCTCAGTGACCGCCAGACCGACATGATCCTCGTCGGCGGATCGAACGTGTACCCGGCCGAGGTCGAGGCCGCGCTCGACGAGCACCCGCACGTGAAATCAAGTGCGGTGATCGGTCTGCCCGACGACGACCTCGGCAGCCGCGTGCATGCGATCATCCACACCGACGACGGCAAACCGATCGACGACGACGAGATGCGCACGCACCTCGCCGACCGGCTCGTCCGCTACAAGACCCCGCGCACGTACGAGTACACCGACGAAGCACTCCGCGACGACGCGGGCAAGGTGCGCCGATCAGCGTTGCGCGACGAACGGTTGTAGCGCCCAACTCCAGCGGTAGCGGCCGGGCCCGATGCGGTACTCGGGGAGCGTGTCCGGCCCGCACGACAACGTGCCGAGCCCGCGGTGGCGATGGTCGAGGTGCACGATCACTTCGGGCCGGGGCGCAAGGTCGACGTCGTGGGTCGCGACGGTCAGGTCCTCGGCCGAATAGTGACTCGCGGAAAACGCGAACGGCTCGGTGCCGGCGATCTCCACACCCACCGCGCCGTCGTGCAGCGCGAATCGACGCGTGTCGACATGGAGACCGTGTTCTTGGGGCATCACGTACGGCACGTACTGGTCGGTGACCGTCGACGTGAAGCGCCCGACGGCCGCGCCCCGTTGTCGATCGGGATACGACTCGTGCGGCCCGCGGCCGAACCAGGTGAGTTGTTCGAGGTCGGGTGCGAGCGCGAACTCGACACCGATCCGGGGCAGGTCGCCGATCGACTTCGGAATGCGGACGTCTTCGTCGACCCGGAGTGCTCCACCCGTGAGCGTGTACACGGTCTTGTGCGTGATCTCGCCGTACGCGGCCCGCACCGTCATCACTCCTTCTTTCACGGTGACTTTGGTGAGGGTGCGTTCCAACATGTGAAGGCCCCACTCGCGCCAACGACCGAGCGGTTTGAACTCTTGGAGCGGTGCGAGCTTGAGGCCGTCGTTGTCGGTCGGTGCCCGCCACAACGAGAGGCGCGGCGGCGCGACGAGCATCTCGCGGTCGCCGAAGCGCACCGATCCGATCACACCGTTCGCGCGGTCGAATTCGGCGTCGACAACGACCTCCGGGACCCGCGCCCGCCGTGACTTGCGCGTGCGGGTCGGCAACGCGAACTGGTCCCAGCCGACCTCGAATCCCTTCGGTGCCCACGGCAGGTCGCGTGCGGTCTCGAAACGAACCGTGAGCCACGCCTCCTGGCCCGAGCTCGCGTCGGGTGTGAGTCCGGCAATCTCGAGGTTGGCCGACGTACCGGGCACGATCGCAGGCAGCCGCAGTGGCCCGCGCTGCACGACGTCGCCGTCGACGGTGATCTGGTAGCGCGCCCGGAGCCACGAAAGGTCGGCGAAGTGCTGCACGTTGTGCACGCGCACGCCGGTGCGGCGCAACTCGACGCGCGCCGGGCGCGCGAGGTGCTTGTGTTCCCACAACGCCGGCTTCGGCCGTCGGTCGGGCCATACGAGACCGTCGATGCAGAAATTCACGTCGTTCGGTTCGTCACCGAAGTCGCCGCCGTACGCGGAGCGGTCGCGCCCGTCGGGGAGTCGTTGGCGCAATCCGTGGTCCCACCACTCCCAGATGAATCCGCCCTGGAGCCCGGGCCAAGTCTCGATCGCGTCCCAGTACTCGCCGAGGCAGCCGTTGCTGTTGCCCATCGCGTGCGAGTACTCGCACATGATCAGCGGCATGTCCGGCGGCGCGCCCTTCTCGGCCCAGCGCACGATGTCGGCGATCTCCGGGTACATCGGCGGCAGCACGTCGGTGACGGTCTGCTTCCGTTTCCAGTCCAGAAAGATGGCACCCTCGTAGTGCAGCGGCCGCGACGGGTCGTACCGGCGGATCCACGCCGCCAGCGCGTCGTGCATGGCGCCGTAGCCGGACTCGTTGCCGAGCGACCACATGACGACGCACGCGTGGTTCTTGTCGCGTTGCACCATGCGCATGCCGCGGTCGAGGAGGGCGGCCGCGTAGCGGTCGTCGTCGCAGAGGCTGAAGATGAACGCGTGCGACTCGAAGTTGGTCTCGTCGACGACGTACATGCCGAGTTCGTCGCACAGGTCGAGGAAGCGGGGGTCGTTGGGCGAGTGCGAGGTACGGATCGCGTTGAACCCGAACTGTTTCATCAACACGATGTCGGCTCGCATGGCGTCGACGCTCACGACCCGCCCCGTGTGGGGGTCGAAGTCGTGGCGGTTGACGCCGCGGAACAGCACCGGTTCGCCGTTGACGAGCAACTCGCGGCCGTCGATCTCGATGCGACGGAACCCGACGGTCACCTGTGCCCGCTCGTGCGCGGTGCCGCCGGGGTCGACCAGGCTCACCTCGAGTTGATGCAGGCGCGGTTGCTCGGCTGACCACGCCGCGACGCGCGGGATCTCGGCGTGTATGCGTGCGACGTGACCGCGGAACACGTATGCCGCCCGCGACTTCGGCACCGCGCTACTTGCCCGGGCCACGGTCCGGCCGCGGTCGGTGACGCAGCGCACGTCGACGGTCCAGCCCTCGGTGCGCTCGTCTGCGCCGAACGCGACGTGTACGTCGACGTCGAGGGTCCCTGTCTCGAGGTCGTCGGCCATGGTTGCGCGGGCGTGCACATCGGCGATGTGCGTACGCGGCGTCGCGTAGACGAAGACTTCGCGATGGATGCCGGCGTGCCACCACTGGTCCTGGTCCTCCACGTACGACGCGTCGGACCAGCGCACCACCATCGCGTCGAGTGTGTTGGCGCCTACCGCGCGCACGTGGTCGGTGATGTCGAACTCGGCGGCGAGTCGCGAGTCCTTGCTCATCCCGACCGGCGCGCCGTTGACCCACACGAACAGCACGCTCTCGGCGCCGCCGACGTGCAACACGATGCGCCGTCCCGTCCATTCGTGCGGCACGTCGAATCGGGTGCGGTAGAGGCCGGTCGGGTTCTCGTCGGGGACGGCGGGCGGCAGCGACCGGAACGGCATCTGCACGTTCGTGTAGATCGGCGTGTCGAAACCCTGCATCGTCCAGCACCCGGGGACGTCGACGTCCTTCCAATCCGGCCGATCGAAGTCGGGCTCGGTCGTCGGCCGGTCGAGCAATGCGAATTGCCAGATGCCGTCGAGAGAGCGGAACCACGGGCCGGCGCGGTCGACCAACGGCGCGTGCATCGGTTCCCGACCGACGGACGTGACTTCGGGTTGCTCCCAGAGGCGATCCACCGCGGGAGTTTCGCGCGTACTGGTACCGTGCGGTAGAACACGTTCTACTTGTGTCAACGGGGGTGCGTGATGGCGACCGTCGATTTCGACGCCTTTGACGCCGACAACCACTACTACGAGGCGACGGATGCGTTCATCCGATACCTGCCTCCGCACCGCTCGAAGCTCGTGCAGTGGGCGACGATCGGCGGCAGGCAGCGCATGGTCGTGGACAACAAGGTGTTCCGATTCATCCCGAACCCGACATTCGACCCCGTCGCGCGGCCGGGATCACTCGACGACTACTTCCGGGGCAAGACCGCGGGAGACAACATCCGCGACGCGTTCGGCGAACTCGAACCGATCAACCCCGCGTACCGCGAACCCGAGGCGCGGGTGAAGTTGATGGACCAGCAGCGTCTGCTCGGCTGTTTCCTCTTCCCGACCCTCGGGGTCGGCGTGGAGGAGGCGTTGTTGCACGACGTCGACAAGGTGCACGACGTGTTCCACGCGTTCAACGAGTGGATGCACGACGACTGGACGTTCAACTTCCGCGACCGCATCTACGCGGCGCCCTACATATGCCTCCAGGACCCCGAACGCGCCGCGCAGGAAGTCGACTGGGCGTTGGAGCGTGGCGCGCACGTCGTGGTGCTGCGGGCGGGCCCGATCCGCGGCCCCGGGTTCAGCCGTTCCCCGGGCGACGAGGTGTACGACTCCGTGTGGGCGCGCATCGCCGAGGCCGGCATCGTCGCCGCGTACCACTCGGGCGACGCGGGCTACGGCCGCTACGCCGACGAGTGGGGCTCGGACGGCGACTTCCAGGCGTTCCGCAACGACCCGTTCCGCTCCGTGACCTCCGGGCACCGGCCGATCTACGACACCGTCGCCGCGCTCGTGTGTCACGGCGTCATCCGCCGCCACCCGAACCTACGCGTCGCGACGATCGAGAGCGGCTCCGACTGGATGCCCGGCCTCGTGCGGACACTGAAAAAGTCGTACGGGCAGACGCCCGGCGCGTACGACGGTGTCGACCCGGTCCAGCAGGTGCGCGACCACGTGTGGGTGTCCCCGTACTACGAGGACCCGATCCCCGAGTTGCGCGACACGATCGGTGCGGAACGCATCATCTTCGGCAGCGACTACCCGCACGCCGAAGGCTTGGCCGACCCGCTGTCGTTCGTCGACGACCTGCGCGGCTTTACGGATGCCGAAGTGCGCCTCGTCATGCGCGAGAACTGCCTGGAGCTTTCGAAGCCGCGCCGTTAGCCGCCGGGCGTGCGATCATCTCGCCGTGAACGATCTACGGCAGGTGATCAGCCTCGGGTGCGTCGTCGGGTTGGCGTTTGCCGCGACAAGTTGTAGCGGCGGCGACGACGACGACGATGATGACGGTGCAAGCGACGTCGAGGTCGCCGGCGACGTGTTCGGCGCGTGCGACAAGCTCGAGGTCCTCGCGTTCGCGATCGAGGGTGTGCGGGCCGCGGAGACGATCGCCGAGGTCGAGGCGGCCGTGGCGCAGCCCTTGGCCGGTTACGTGACCGCGGCCGAGGCGAGTGGCGACGACGATCTCGTCCCGCTCGCGCACGACGCCGAAGACGCCTGGGTGGCCTACCTTGCCGAAGCGGCCGTTGCCAGTGACACCGGCGACGAATTCGACGGACTGATCGACGAGTCTCTCGGCCGTTGCCTCGATCTCGGCGCGCAGAACAACTTCCCGACCGCGCCCGTCGGCTAGTTCTGCGCCGCGTACAGCGCCCAACGGTCGGGGACGCCCTTCAGCGTGTGTTCGCCGCGATCGGCGAACGACAATCCGGACCCGGCGACGAGGTCGCGTACCGTGCGCGACACGAGCACCTCGTTCGGTTCGGCCAGCGCCATGACCCGCGACGCGATGTGCACACCGATGCCGCCGATGTCGTCGCCGCGCAGTTCGATCTCGCCGGTGTGTACGCCGGCGCGGATACCGATGCCGAGGTTGCCCACGGCACCGGAGATCGCCAGCCCGCACGACACGGCCCGGGCCGGGCCGTCGAAGCGGGCGAGCACGCCGTCGCCGGTGTGCTTCACGTGCACGCCGCGAAAGCGGGTGATCTCGTGGTTGACCACGTGGTCGTGACGGTCGAGGAGGTGTTTCCATTCGGCGTCGCCGACGTCGACTGCCCGTTCGGTGGAGCCGACGATGTCGGTGAACAGGACAGTCGACAGGACCCGGTCTACGGGGCGCGCGGGCCGGACGCCGGTGACGAACTCCTCGTACTCGTCGAGCCACGCCTCCGATTTCGCGTCGGCCTCCAGCGTCCCGTGGGAGTTGCGGTCGATAGGGACGAACCTCGCGCCCGGGATGTGTTCGGCGAGATAACGCCCGCACTCGACGGGAACCGTCTCGTCGCCGGTCGCGTGGACGACCATCGTCGGGACGGCGATCGTCGGGAGGACCGCCCGTACGTCGATCTGTTCGTTCATTTCCATGAGCTGGTCGACGGCGCCCGGACTTGCCGACCCTCGTTCGCCGGCGGCGAGCAACGCGATCGCTTCGGGCGTGCGCTGTTCGGCCGGCATAAAGGTCGCGAGGACCTGACCGGTGCCCCAGAACTCGTCGATCAGGGCGCGGGTCTTCGCTCGTTCCTCGAGCGTCGGCATCCACGGGTGGTCGGCGCGGACCACGAACGACGCGAACGATCCGTACAACAGGAGCGACTGGGTCCGTTCGGGGAACGTCGCGGCGAACAGGATCGACATCGGCCCGCCTTCGGACATGCCGACGAGCGCGGCCCGTTCGGAGCCGGCGGCGTCCATGACTGCCCGGACATCGTCCATGCGCACGTCGAGCGGGGCGATTCCCGTGGACCGGTCGCTCAGGCCCGTGCCGCGTTTGTCAAACGCGATGACCCGGGCAAAGGTCGCGAGGCGGCGCAACAAGTATTTCCCGCCAGTCCGCCCTTCGTCGGAGAACAGGTACTCGACGTTCGACACGAACCCGGGCACGAAGACGACGTCGATCGGTCCGTCGCCTTCGACGCCGTACGCGATGTGCACGTCGCCGCTGCGCGCGTACCGGATGTCTGCCGCCACCGGGCGAGCCTACGTCAGATCAGTCGGGCGCGAACCCCTGGCGCACGGTGTTCTCGCTCACGGCGCGGGGTTCGACGAACTGGTGGAGGTAGTCGGGCCCGCCCGCTTTCGAGCCGACGCCCGAGAGCCCGAACCCGCCGAACGGTTGGCGGCCGACGACCGCGCCGGTCGTGCCCCGGTTGAGGTAGACGTTTCCCGCGCGCAGCTCCTTGGCGGCGCGCTCGAGGTGCGACGGTGTGCGCGAGAAGCACCCGGCGGTCAGCGCGTACTCGGTGTCGTTCGCCATCGTGAGCGCGGCGTCGAAGTCGGGCGCGTGCAACAGCGCCAATACCGGTCCGAAGATTTCCTCGCATGCGACGCGTTTGTGTGCGTCGTCGGGGATGACGAGCGTCGGGCCTGCGTACCAGCCGCCGTCGGGGACGTCGGTGCGCTGGAGCACGACCCGTCCCTCCTTCGGCGCGAGGTCCTGGTACGACCGCACCCGCTCGAGCGCGTCGGCGTCGATGAGGGGGCCGACGACCGTACCGGGGTCGCGCGGGTGGCCGATCGGGACGAGTTCGGCCGCGCCCCGGAGGCGTTCGACGAGCGCGTCGAACACGGCGTCGAGCGCGACGACCCGCGACGCCGCGGAGCATTTCTGACCCGCGTAACCGAACGCGCTCTGCACGATCGCGGGCACGGCTTCGTCGAGGTCGGCATCGCCATCGACGACGATCGCGTTCTTGCCGCCCATCTCGGCGACGACCCGCTTCACGTGGCGTTGTCCGGGTTGCACGACCGCGGCCCGGGCCATGATGTCGAGCCCGACTGCCTTCGAACCCGTGAACGTGATGAACGACACGTCGGGATGCTCGACGAGGCTCGGCCCGATCTCTTCGCCGACACCGGGGAGAAACGCGAGGGCGCCGGTCGGCACACCGGCTTCGAGCAGTATCTCCACGAGCCGGAACGCGATGCCCGGTGTTTGCTCCGCGGGTTTGAACACGACGGTGTTGCCGGTAACGAGCGCGGCGGTGACCATGCCGGTCGGGATCGCGAGCGGGAAGTTCCACGGCGCGATCACGACGCCGACACCGCGCGGCTGGTACATGTAGCGGTTCGCTTCGCCGGGTGGTTGCAGCAGGGGAGCACCTTCCGCCAGCCGGAGTGCGTCGCGTCCGTAGTACTCGCAGAAGTCGATCGCCTCGCATACGTCGGCGTCGGCTTCCGCGATCGGCTTGCCCGCTTCGAGCACGCACAGCGCGGCGAGTTCGTCGCGCCGGCGGCGCATGATGTCGGCCGCCCGGAACAGCACCGCGGCGCGTTCGTGCCAACTCGTCGCGGCCCAGCCCGGGAACGCACGGTGGGCGACGGCGACCGCGCGCTGGGCGTCGGCAACGGTGGCCGACGCGCTCGCGCAGACGACGAGGTCGGTGCGCCCGGGGTCGACCGACGTGATGGTGCGGTCGGTGTCGGACACGCGGCCGTCGATGAGGAGTGGCGCACGGAACCCGAGGTCGCGCTCGACCCGCTCGACCGCGTGGACGAGTTGGTCCTGTACTTCCGCCCGGCGCAGCTCGGCGGGTGGCTCGTTGTCGAACGGCCCCGGATGGTCGGCGTCGGTCGGCGGCCGCCGGTCGGCCCGCCGCGGCTTCGGCGCCGCGTGCGGCGCCGCGACGAGGGTGTCGATCTCCCACCCCTCGGTGTAGCGATGCCGCACGAACGACTCGTTCGACGTGTTCTCGAGCAGCCGCCGCACGAGATACGCCATGCCCGGGACGAGTTCACCGATCGGGACGTACACGCGTGTCCGCACACCGAGGTCGCGCACGGCATCGTGGAGCGGCGTCGCCATCCCGTGCAGGACCTGCACTTCGATGGCGTCGTCGGCGAGCTTCGCCGAACGCGC
>JAWXCJ010000117.1:0-4246 GCA_034408875.1 Actinomycetota bacterium | reverse complement strand
CCGGCCGAAGACACTCACACCGATCGTGAGCGCAACGAGCGCGACGCCGAACGTGAGCCCGAGGTACCCGGCGTACTCGCCCCACGACCAGTCGGGAAGGATCGCGATGCCGTCGTTGTCGACCTTGGCGTAGAACGCGCGCTGGAACACGAGCACGACGGGCGTCACCGGGTTCATCATGTACACCTTCGATGACCAGCCGTCGCGCCCGCCGATGGTCATGAACGGGTAGACGATCGGCGTCATCCAGAACCACGCGAGCAGCGCGAGCTCCAAGAAGTGCGACGTGTCGCGCAAGTACACGTTGAGCGCCGAGAGCAAGATGCCAAGCGCGCCGGCGAGGAGCAGAACGCCGATCAGCGCCAACGGAACCAGCGGAAGGTACTCCCACGCGACGTCCCACCGTACGACCGCCAGCGCGGCGATGAACACGATGCCCTGGAGGGCGAAGTTCACGAGGGCGGCGCCGACCGACGCGAGCGGAAGGATCTCGCGCGGGAACGCAACCTTGTTCACGATCCCCGCGTTGCCGACGATCGACCCGGTCGCGCCGGACAGGCCCGTCGAGAACAGGTTCCACACGAGCAACCCCGAGAGCAGGAACAGCGGGAACGCCGGCGTGTTGCTCTGGAGAATGACCTGGAACGCGACGTAGAAGACGATGAGGTACAACAGCGGGTTCACGAGCGACCACGCGAAGCCGAGAACGCTGTTCTTGTACTTGACCTTCAGCTCCTTGCGCGTCATCCCGACGAGGAGTTCGCGGTAGCGCCAGATGCGGACGAACCGCTCCCACGCGCCGATGCGCGATCGAATGATGCGCGCGTCGCGAGCGGCTTCGGCCATATGGGTCAGGTTAGTAGCGCGAGGTGCGTTCTCACGGGCCGGTGATCGGAGTGGCAGGACGGGAGCACCTCTCCGTGTCGAGCCTCGACGAGGCCGTTGACGAGGACGTGGTCGATCTGACTGTGCGGGAACCACGCGGGCCACGTTCGCCCGCGCACCGCTCGCTTCCAGCCCGGCAGGATCGCGACCACACCCGGCCCCCAGAGGTTGCAGTCGCCGGCGATCACGGTGGGTCCTTCGCTCACCGGCAGGTGCCGTTTGAGCCCGCGGAGGTGGGTGACCGGTCCCGCCCGCAGGAGTTTCGAGGACCCGTGCAGCGCGACGAGATGCATCTCCCGGCCGTGCACGTCGAGCGTCAAGTGCAACGCGTGTCGGGGGCTGGCGACGTCGGTGCGCACGCTTCCGAGCGCAAGCTCGCGGCGCGCGAGGATCGGGAACCGCGAGCACACGCCGAGTTCCCAGTTGCCGGTTCCGGGGTGCGAACGGCGCGGCTTCTGCGGCGCGCGCAGCCGCGTCATCGCCAGCGTCTCGATCGCGTACCCGTCGTCGCGCAACGGCTCGAGCAATCCCACGCCGTCGAACGTGCGCCACGCTTCGGGCACGACGACGATATCCGCGTCGAAACCGCGGATCGTCGCCGCGAGGTCGTAGCGCGCGCCCGTATCCGCGCCGAACGACGCCACGCCCCAATGGGCGTTGAACGACGCAAGCGTGAACTCGGTCAGGTTGAAGTTGCCCTAGATACCGATGCGCTGCGCGAGCAGCTCGCGGTGGTACGTCGCGTCGCCGAGGTAGATCTCGGAGCTCTTGGCGCGCTTGAAGTACAGGTGCGCCGGGTGCTCCCACGTGAAGCCGATGCCACCGTGGATCTGGATGTTCTCGGCCGTCGCGTGGAAGTACGCCTCGGAGCAGTACGCCTTGGCCAGCGCGGCGACAACGGGGAGCTCCTCGTTGTCTTCGGCTGCGGCCCACGACGAGTAGTACGCGGCCGACTTGCCCGACTCGACTTCGAGCAGCATGTCGGCGCACTTGTGCTTGATGGCCTGGAACGAACCGATCGGGCGACCGAACTGCACGCGGTCCTTGGCGTACTGCACCGACATGTCGAGGACGAACTGCGCCCCGCCCATCATCTCGTTCGACAGCGCGACAGCGGCCTGGTCGAGCGTCTTCGAGAACGCGTCCCAGCCGCTGCCGGCCGCACCGAGCGGCGTCGCCGCGACGTTCGAGAACTCGAGCTTTGCCTGCTTGCGCGTCATGTCCATCGTCGACAGCGCGGTGCGGGTGAGGCCGTCGGCGTCACCGCTCACCGTGAAGAACGAGATGCCGTCGGTTCCGGTCGTGCCCGCCGTGCGGGCGACGACGACGATCGCGTCGGCGGTGTGGCCGTCGAGCACGAACATCTTCTCGCCCGACAGGGTCCACGAGCCGCCCTTTTCGGAGGCTTCCATCGTGACGCCGTCGGCGCCCCACTTACCGTTCGGCTCGGTGAACGCCAGCGTCGCGATGCTGTCGCCCGACGCAATGCCGGGGAGCAGCGACTTCTTCTCGTCGTCGGTGCCCGCGTTGAGGATCGCGTTGGCGGCCAGCACGACGCTCGCGAAGTAGGGCGCGCACAGCAGCACGCGGCCCATCTCCTCGAGGATGATGCCGAGCTCGATGAAGGTGAAGCCCTGCCCGCCGTACTCCTCGGGGATCGCGAGCGACTGCAGACCGAGCTCCTGGCCCATCTGCTTCCACACCGCGGGGTCGTAACCCTCGGTGGTCTCCATCAACCGACGGACCTCGGTCTCCGGCGACTTCGAATCCAAGAACTGCCGGACGGTACGACGGAGCTCTTCCTGCTCCTCGGAGAACGCGAAGTTCACGGTCAATCTCCCTTGGTTATCGAGGTTCCCGCGGGAGACCCAGCACCCGCTCGCCAATGATGTTGTGTTGGATCTCGCTGGATCCCGCGTAGATGGTTTCGGCTCGACTGGCCATGAAGATCTGGTGCAACTCGTCGAGATCGTAGGTACCCGCCCCGGATTCGGCCACTGTGAGGGCATCGGCGCCGAGCACCTTCATCGCCGTCTCGCCGAAGGCCTTGTGCCACGTGGTCCAGAACAGCTTGCCGATGCTCGCCTCGGGACCGACGTGGCCCGACTTCACGAGGTTGGTGAGCATGCGCATACCGTTGTATTTCATGACCTGGAGCCCGATGTAGCGGGCGGCCAGCTCGTCGCGCAGCACCGGGTCGTCGGCCGCGCCGTTCTTGCGGGCGATGTCGAGCACTCGGGTGACTTCCTCTTCGAACGCGAGCTGCTGCGACAGGAACGCGGTGCCCCGCTCGAAGCCCAGCGTCGCCATCGCGACCTTCCAACCCTCACCGACAGGGCCGAGCACGTTCTCCTTCGCGGTGCGCGCGCCGTCGAAGAACACTTCGTTGAACTCGGCGCTGCCCGTCATCTGCCTCAACGGGCGCACGTCGACACCGGGCTGGTCCATCGGCACAAGCAGGTACGAAAGGCCGTGGTGGCCGCTCGACTCCGGATCGGTGCGGGTGACGACGAAGCACCAGTCGGACCGGTGCGCGAGCGTCGTCCACACCTTCTGGCCGTCGACGACCCATTCCTCGCCGTCGAGGACGCCGCGGGTTTGCACGTTGGCGAGGTCGGACCCGGCGTTGGGTTCGGAGAAGCCCTGGCACCACAACTCTTCGCACATCTGGATACCGGGCAGGAACCGGCGCTTCTGCTCGTCGGTACCCCACGCGATGAGCGTCGGCGCGAAGAGGCCCTCGCCGAAGAAGGAGACGCTGGAAGGTGCGTTGGCCCGCGCGTACTCCTCGGAGTAGATGATCTGCTGCGCGACGTCGGCGCCGCGTCCGCCGTACTCGACCGGCCATGAAAGACCCGTCCAGCGGTCGCGCCCGAGCAACCGGGCCCACTCGACGCGCGTGTCCCAGCCCGTCTCGTCGGCGGGTCCGCCCGCGCTTCCGAGCGCGGCGAACTCACCTTTGAGGTTCTCCGCGAGCCAGGTACGAATCTCGTCGCGGAAGGCCGCTTCGGCGGGAGTATCGGTGAAATCCATGGCGGATCGAAGCTACTTGACCGCCCGGTCAGTTTTCCAGAGGGGCGGGCCGGTCGGGGAGGCGCTTGGTGCCGAAGAACGCGGCGGCGACCACGAACGCGGCGAGCAGCAGGCCCAGCTTGAGCGCCTGGAGCTGGCTGTCGGCGTAGTTCTCGACGATCGCGTCGCCCTCGGAGATCGGCACGCCCGCGTCGGTGACCGCGGCCTCGACCGTCGGGACGGCGACGAAGCTCACTCCGGCTGCGAGTTGGATCCCGACCTGTTCGGCGACGGCGTCACTGACGCGCGGGTCGTCGTCGACGGCGCGTCCGAGTGTCGTGGCCATGCT
>JAWXCJ010000116.1:0-3605 GCA_034408875.1 Actinomycetota bacterium | reverse complement strand
CGCCGCTCGCCGAGGCGCGGGAATTGCGCGAACGCCTTCTCCAACACGTCGGCGAACGGCGCGCCGGTGAACGTCGCCATGCGCAGGTTCTCGTACACCGTGAGGTTCGGAAAGATGCCGCGTCCCTCGGGCACGATGCACACCCCGGCCCGGGCCAGCTTGTCGGAGCTGACGCCGGTGACATCGCGCCCTGCGAGCAACAAGCTGCCGCTGCTCGGCGTGATCTGGCCGCTGGCGACGCTCAACGTCGTCGTCTTGCCCGCGCCGTTGGGTCCGAGCAGCGCGAACACCTGACCCGGTTGCACGACGAGGTCGATGCCGTGCAGCACGTCGATGCGGCCGTAGCCGGCGCGCACGCCCCGGAGTTCGAGGAGGGGAGTGGTCACGCGCCGCCCGTTCCCAGGTAGGCGTGTTGCACGGCTGTGTTCGACTGGATGTCTTCGGGCGTGCCGCGGGCGATGATGCGGCCGAAGTCGAGCACGTTGAGATGCGCGCACGTACCCATGACGAACGCGACGTCGTGTTCGACGAGCAGCACGCCGAGTCCGTCGGCCGCGAGCGACGTGAGCAGGCGCCCCATCGCCTCGGTCTCGTCACCATCGAGGCCCGACGACGGCTCGTCGAGAAGGAGCACGCGCGGCGACGTCGCGAGCGCGCGAGCGAGTTCGACAAGGCGCGCGGTGCCCGTGGGGAGCTGGTCGACTTGTTCGTTGGCGACGGAGTCGATCCCGACCCGGGCCAGCATCTCGTCGGCGCTGCGACCGGCCGCGGGGCCGAACGCGCCGTGGCGCTTCTCCGACGCGACGAGCACGTTCTCGCGCGCGGTGAGGCTGCCGAACACCTCGAGCCGCTGGAACGTGCGGGCGATGCCCATGCGGGCCCGTCGGTGCGGCTTCATGTTCGTGATGTCGCGGCCGTCGAGCCGGACGCGCCCGGTCGACGGTCGTTGCAGCCCGGTGATGACGTTGAACAGGGTGGTCTTACCCGCCCCGTTGGGTCCGATGAGTCCCGTGATCAGACCCTCTTCGACGTCGAACGACGTCATGTCGACGGCGAGCAGTCCGCCGAAACGGACCGATACTTCGTCAATCTGGAGCAAAGGCAAGGGTTGCTCCTCTCCCGTTGGGTATCAGGTCGTCGACCACGCCGAGTTGCTTCTCGACGTAGATGATGTCCTCGCGCGTGAAGGGCCGGGTAATGCCGAGCTCTCCGACTTCGGGCTCGGCGTCGGCGGCCTTTTCCGCCGCCTGTATCTCGCGCGCATCCTTGCGCCACGGCAGCAGCGGTGCGAACGCCCTGCCGATCTCGCCGACCGCGCCACCGGGGTTGCTGATGATGCCGAGCGCGGCGAGGCCGGGCGCGAGCGTGGTGAGGGCGGCCAACCAGCTGATGTCGTACGTCGCGACGATGATGGCGAGCAAGACCGTGAAGATGCCCGCGAACAGCGCGCCGGCGGCGAAGGCAACGCCGCCGACGACGAGCGTCAGCACGACCGGAATGCCGGCCAGCATCGTGAACTCGGCGTCCTGGGCCGAGATCGTGCCGCGGGCCTGGGCGAAGAACGCGCCGGCGAACCCGGCCATCGCCGCGGACAGCGTGAACACGATCACCTTGGTCAGGAACACGTTCACGCCGACGGTCGCCGACGCGGCCTCGCTGTCGCGCAGGGCGACGAGCCGACGCCCGAACGCGCTTCTTCGCAACGTGACGACGAAGATCATCATCATGCCGAGCACACCCGTGCACAGCATGAGGAACGGCCGGCCCTCGTGGAACGAGTAGCCGAAGACATCGAGCCGCTGCGCGCTCGACGAACTGGTCGACAGCAGCGTCGGTTGCGAGAAGATCACGTACTGCGCCATCGACGCGAACGCCATCGACGCGAGCGCGAGGTAGAGACCCTGCAACCGGGCCGCGGGCAATGCGGTGAGCACGCCGATCGGGGCCGCGAACGCGGCGGCGAGGAGTGGCGCCCACCACATGCCTTCGTCGCCGCCCCACTTCACGTACGCGATGGCACCGAACGCCGCGAACGTCACGGGCGCGAGGTTGACCTGCCCCGCCCAGCCGGTGAGGGGTACCAGTGAGATCGCGATCAGGCCCGTGACCATGCCGGTGATCATGCGGTTCGTGTTCGTCGCGCTGAGGAAGTCGCTCACGACGAACATGACGACGAAGAGCGCGACTGCGCCGATCACGGCGTCGCGCACCGTCGACACCCGCTCGCGCGGGCGCTTCGCGTTGATGCGCGCGAATCGGAGTCCGGCCTGGGGGAGGAGGAGCAGCGCGATGAACAACACGATCGTCGGGATCGCGAGCGGCGCTTGCCCCCACCGTTGGCCGAGGCTCAGGAACGTGCGCGAGAACACGACCGCGAGCGCGAGGATCAGCGCACCGAGATAGGTGAGCGGGAGGCTGCGCAACCGCCCGATGATCGCGGCCGCGAACGCGTTGAGGATGATCAGCGTGAGGACCTCGGCCGCGAAGTTCTCCGGCGCGATGAGAATCCCCGCCAGCGCCGCCATCGACGTGCCGAGCGCCCACGCCGTGCCCGAGAGCACTTCCGGGCGGGCGCCGTTGAGCCCGGCGAGGGAGCGGTTGTCGACGACCGCCCGCATCGCCACACCAGTTCGCGTGTGGAAGAGCAAGTAGCGCAACACGACCGCGAGGACGAGCGCGGTGACGAGGGTCGTGAGCCGGTGCCACGTCACCGTGACATCGGCGATCTCGAAGCCGTCGGTGCCGAACAGTTCGGGCATCGACCGGCCCGTGTTTTGCGGCCAGATCGTCGCGGAGAGGCCGAGGAAGCCGAGCATCAACCCGACGGTCACCATGAGCTGTACCACGAGTGGTCGGCCCTGCAGATGGCGCATGATCAGGCGGTCGAGCCCAACTCCCAGCATCGGCGCAAGGATCAACACGACGAGCGGCAGAGCGATCCACGTGGGGAGATCGCGGTTGACGCGCAGCTCCCAGTACACGAACGCGAGGAACATGCCCATCGCGCCCTGCGCGAAGTTGAAGATGCCGGTCGTCGTGTACACGACGACCAAACCCGACGCCGAGATCGCGTAGATGCCCGCGAGCGGGAGTGCGAACACGATGAGGCGCGTCACACTCTCGACGGTCAGGTCGCGTCCGGCCCACGCTTCGTCGACGACGCCGATGACGAGTTGAATGGTCGTGGCGTAGACGAGGATGTTCCGACGGGTGTCGGGGTTCTCCTGCGTCGCGTACCAAACGCTCAGCGGGATCGCGAACAGCGCCGAGAACCACAGGTCGCCGATGCCTTCGCCGAGGTTGTGACCCGCGAGCCACTCGATGCCGAGTCGTAACGCGAGCTGGGCTGACAGTGCGATCGCGAAGTTCTGGGCCCGATTCATGTGTCCACTCTGCTGCCCAGCGCTACGACGGGGGCCTCGTTGCCGAGGCCCCCGTTTGTCTGCGATATCGCGTCGCTCACCCCGAGAATTCCGCCACGGGGTCGATCGTAATCTCGACGATGTCGTCTACCTCGGGGCACTCGAAGGTGCCGGGCTCCGTGGGCGTCACCCGGGTGTACGCGCCATCCTGCACCTGCATCAGCACGAAGCAGCCCGACGGGT
>JAWXCJ010000115.1:0-20388 GCA_034408875.1 Actinomycetota bacterium | reverse complement strand
GCGCGCATACCTCGGCGCGGGCGAAGTCGAGTTGTGGGCCTACGGCGACTCGAGCGGCGACGACGCCATGCTCGCCCTGGCAGATCACGCCATACGCGTCGGCCGCCGCCCGTAGCCGGATTGTTGGAACCGCGGACGCCTTGTCGGCGTCCAGTACCCGACATGCTTCTGGCCGGAGGTTGGCAATGGTTGGTACTTCGTGGTTACCGCGCTCCCTTCTAGGCGCGCTTGTTGCAGTGACACTCACGAGCACGGTGGCAATTGAATCGGCGCACGCGGCGCCACCCGCCGGACTCGCGATCACATCGGTGCAAGCGGTCGAGGACGGTGTCCTCGTGCAATGGACAACACCGCTGAGCCTGCCGGTGACCACGTGGGTCGTGACCGCACAACCTGGAAATGTCGTGAGCGAGGTTGGCGCGCAGTTCCGTGCCGTCGCATTCTTCGACGGATTGCAGTCGTCGACGGACTACACGTTCACGGTGTTCGCGCGTACGGCCCAGGGCAACTCCGAACCTTCGGCACCGTTTCACTTCACGACTCCCGAGTGGCCACCCGCGCCGACCAACGTGCACGCAGCCGTTGATCCCAGTCCGAGCGGCAATCTGCTCGTGACGTGGACGGCACCACCGCCGCGCGTTGATCCGATTCTCGGCTACTCCATCTGGGTTCGCGGCAACGGGCAACTTGTGCGGTACCGGCAGACGGGTACCGCGACATCGTTCCGTCCGGGGGGGATCGTGGCGGGCAAGGCCTACGAGTTCCGCGTCGCCGCCTTCTACACAGCGGTATAGCCACCTCGCGCTATTCGCCATGGACGCCTGCCCTCACGGTCCCGGCGTCGAGCGACGTGTTCGCGGTGAATGTCCGCGTGAACGAAGGAAACAAGGCGAGGATCGTGGCCGTCACGATTTCGCTTCCCGCACCCCGGGCTACCGACATCACGGTGAAGTGGAAGACCGTCAGTGGCACCGCGCTCGACCGCGGCCGCAACCTCGACTATGGCCGGCGCTACGGTCGGGTCACGGTTCCCGGGGGCTCGACGTCGGTTCAGGTGCCGATCAGGATCCGCGGTGACCGTACGCCCGAGGTCGACGAGACATTCACGATCGAGATCGAGGGCGGCAAGTCCGGCATCATCACGATCGCTGACGACGACTAGCTGGTGGCGGGAACGCGCGCTCGACGAAATCGGCACCATTGGACGCTCGGCGCGGCCGCGGCGATCGGGGCGACCTCGGCGGCCGGTACCGACACCGACACTGCCAATGGAACTCGCCAAGCGCGCCAACGAGCGCATCGACACGTTCCTCGACCGCGCGTTCGCGTAACCGCGACTAGCCGGGGAGCAATCGGCCCGCGAGGCCGACGGCTTCGGTGAGGCGGCCGGCGGCGCTGCCGAAGAACGGCGCGTCGCCGAACGCGAACACGCCGCCGTCACGCGCGAGGAGCACGTAGCCGCCGCCCGAGGTGGTCGGCATGATCGAGACGACCGGGCTCTTCAGGTTGAACGGCGCCGCGGAGCCGACAAACGGGGCCGCACCGAACGCGAACACGCCGCCGTCTTCGGCGACGAGCCAGTAGCCGTCGCCCTGGCGGCGCGCGGCCATGGCGACGATCGGCTTGTTGAGACGAATGGCGCCGGTGGAGCCGAAGAACTGTGCGTCGCCGAAGCTGAAAATGCCGCCGTCGCGGCCGTACAGCCAGTACCCGTTGCCCGTCGGAGTCGGGCACATGCCGATCACGGGCGCGTTGAGTTTCATCGCGCCGGTGGAACCGTAGAAACGGCCGCCCGGGCCGAACGTGAAGACACCGCCGTCCCGGCCGACCAGCCAGTAGCCGTCGCCGGCGGGGGCACCGGCCATGCCGATCACCGGGGCATTGAGGCGCATGCCGCCCGTCGAGCCGTAAAACTGGGACGAGCCGAAGGTGAACACGCCCCCGTCGCGCCCGAACATCCAGTACCCCTGCCCGGTCGGGTGACCGGTGACGCCGACGATGCCGGACGAAATGCCGAGGCGGCGGGTGTCGCCGTGGTCGGGCATCGCGCCGAACGCGAGCAACTGCCCCGTCGCCGACGCAATCCAGTAGCCGTTCGTTCCGTCGCGCAACCGCGCCGCGACCCGGGCGCGGATCTCGGGGAGCATCGCCCACATCGGCGTGCCGGGACACGTTGTCGATTTCGTGTCGCGGTGCCCGCAGATGTTCGCGAGCGCACCGGTGCCGCCCTCGCTGTTCGAGTACACCGTCGCGCCTTCGGGGTCGATGCCCCAGCGCGCGCACTTCCACGCGATGAGCGAGACGAGTGCTTCGATCGCGGCGTCGGGCGGGCGAGCGTCGGTGTACGTGCCCATGAACGCGATACCGATCGTGCGCGAGTTGTGCGCGAGCGCGTGCCCGCCGCGGACGTTGGCACCGAGCACCTCGCCGGTGTGCGCGGCACCGCCCGGGTAGTCGGTGGCCCAGCGCCCCTCGTAGATGCGACCGTTGTGGTCGATCATCCAGTTGTACTGGACGTCGATGTACTCGCCGGACACCGCGTGCGCGTAGATGCCGCGCAACACGCCGGCCGGGTCGGCGGGATTGTTCGGCGTCACGGTGTGGTGCACGATGATTTTCTCGACCGTGGCGTCGTACTCCTGGCCCCCCTTACGGATGCCCTCGTTCGCGCCCCACTGCGCGCGCGTGATGATCGCGGGCGAAGGCCAGTCGGGACGGGGTAGAGCAACGGGCCGCGCGTCCCGAAGGTCCGTGGCCCGCAGACTGCTGCGCGGCAGCAGCGGCGCGGCCGCCAACGCGGCACCGGTGCCCGCGGCGAGGCGCAGCGCCGAACGCCGACTCAGGCCGTCGCGGCACGCGGGACAGTCGTCGCGTTCTTCTGCGCCGGCAGAGTCGGGTTGCTGCGAATCCGATTTCGACAACTGGGTCCCCCATAAACGCGTCCATACGTTCGATCGGCAGGGCCCCCCCGCTTCGCAGGCAACAGACTAACCACACCACACGCGGGAAATGCCAGTATGTCGGCAAGTCGCACCCGAACGCGCGCATTGTGGTACGAACGGGCGGTGTCCGAAGCTGCCCGCCCCACCGTCGCGCTCGACGTGACGCCGCTGCTGGGGCCGCGCACAGGCATCGGCAACGCAGTCGCGGAGTACCTCGCGGCGTTCGGTGGCCTCGAAGCCGCGCCCAGCGTGATCCCGTACACGCTCAGCCTGCGCGCCCGGCAGATGCGCGAGTTGCTGCCCGAGACAACCCGCTACATTCCGATTCCGGCGCGCGTGCTGCTGTCCGCGTGGGCGCGGGCCGACCTTCCCCGCATCGATCGGTGGGTGCGTCCCGCGCGCGTCATCCACGCGACCAACTACCTCGCGCCTGCCACTGCGCTTCCCACGGTGGTGAGCATCTACGACTGTTCGTTCGTCCGGTACCCCGCGCTATGTACTCCCGAAGTCCGCGCGTTCCTCCCGATCATCCAACGCGCGGTCAAGCGGGGCGTGACGATTCACACCACCTCGGAGTTCGTCGCCGAGGAGATCGACGAGATCTTCGGGCCTGGTCTCCGTCGCGACGGGCGCCTCGTCGTCGTCCCGTTGGGCGTGCCGCACATCGGCGAACGGTCCGAGATGCCGGCATCGGTAACGGCCCGCGTTGGCGACGCACCGTTCGTACTCGCGATCGGAACGCTCGAACCGCGTAAGAACTTCCCGCATCTGGTGAGCGCGTTCGGCGCGCTCGCGGCGCGTCTTCCCGACGTGTGTCTGGTCATCGCCGGGCAGAACGGCCCGGCGCGACCCGATATCGAATCCGCGATCATGCGCCTCGACGCGCGCGCGCGCGACCGCGTGCTCCTGACCGGACCGGTGAGCGACGCCGGCCGCAAGGCGCTCCTCGACGGCGCGTCGGTGCTCGCGTACCCGTCGATCTACGAGGGGTTCGGGTTCCCCGCGCTCGAGGCGATGACAGCGCGCCTTCCCGTCGTGGCGGCGCGCGCGGGTTCGATACCCGAAGTCGTCGGCGACGCGGCGTTGCTCGTCGACGCCACCAACGAGGCGCAGCTCGCTTCAGAGATCGAGCGCGCGCTCGTCGACGAGACGACGCGCACCGAGCTGATCGCGCGCGGACGCGACCGGGTGCGCGCGTTCTCGTGGGAAGACACCGCTCGCGGCCTCACCGCGTGCTACCGCCGCCTCGCAGGAGCGAAGTAGCCGCATGAGGATCGCATGAGGGTCGCCGTTCACGCGGGGCAGCTGCTGCAGCCGGTGCCGGGCGGTATCGGCCGGTATACGAGCGCCATGCTCGCCCACCTGCCCGAAGTCGGCGTCGAGCCGGTGGCGTTCGCCGCCGGTGGGCGCCCGTCGACCGTCCCGCCCCGGGTGCCGTGGATCGACCTCGGATGGCCGCACGGGAGCATGCGCTACGAGGCGTGGCACCGGTTCCGGAGGCCGGCGATCGGCATCGACGCCGACGTCGTGCACGCGCCGAGCTTGGCGGTGCCTCCGGCCGGTCACTCGCCGCTTGTGGTGACCGTGCACGACATCGCGTTCCTCCGCGTTCCGGGCGGCACGACGCGACGCGGCACGCAGTTCCACCAGCGCGGGCTCGAACTCGCGCGTAAGGAAGCCGACCTCGTGCTCGCGCCGTCGGCGTTCACGCGCCTCGAATTGATTCGGGAGGGGTTCGAACCCGACCACGTCATGTTCGCGCCGCTCGGCGTGAACCCGGCGCTGCCGCGCGCCCCCGAGGAGATCGACGCGACGGTCGCACGCAGCGGCGTGCGCGCGCCGTACGTACTCACCGTCGGGACGATCGAACCGCGCAAGGACCTCGGCACGATCGTCGCCGCGGTCGAGCAGGTACGCAAGACGATGCCGCAGCTCTCGCTCGTCGTCGTCGGCCCGCGCGGCTGGGGCGAAGTCGGCGACCTCGATCGCCCGGGCGTGCATGTCGTCGGCGAACTGCCGTGGCGCGTCGTCGACGCGTTGTACCGGCGGGCCCTCGTGTGTTGCATCGCGTCGCGCTACGAGGGATTCGGGCTGCCCGCGGTCGAGGCGCTCGCGCGCAGCGCGCCGTTGATCGCCACCGATGGTTCGGCCCTGAGCGAGGTGGTCGACTCTGCGGGTCTGCTCTTCCCCGCGGGCGACGTCGACGCGCTCGTCGAGGCCATGAAGCGAGTGATCGACGACGAACCGCTGCGCGCCGAACTCGGGCGCCGCGGCCTGGCCCGCGCCGAGCAGCTCACGTGGGCTGCGTCGGCGAAAGAGCACGCCCGCGCCTTCGCGCAGGCCGCGTCTCGATACGAGCTGCACAAGTAGCCTCCTTTACATGGTTCGGGTGCTGCTCGATGTTTCCGCCGTGCCGGCCCAGCCGGTCGGGGCCGGCATCTACACGATTGCGCTCGCGTCGGGTCTGGCGGCGCACCCCGCCGTCGACCTCCACCTGCTGGCGCGCCGCGCCGACGACCGCTGGTCGACGGTCGCGCCCGCCGCGACCCTTCATGCCCGCGCCCCCGAGCTGCGCCCGGCCCGGCTCGCGTGGGAACAGACGAGTGCGGCGCGCGTGACCGACAAGATACGCCCCGACGTGTACCACGGCCCGCACTACACACTCCCCCTGCGGGGCACGACCCGCTCCGTGGTGACCGTGCACGACCTCACGTTCTTCGACCACCCCGAATGGCACGAGCGGTCCAAAGTCATCTACTTCCGGCACATGATCCGCGCCGCGGCCGCGCGCGCCGACACGGTCATCTGCGTGAGCGAACACACGGCGCGGCGGCTTCGTGCGGTCGCACCACCGACCGGCGACATCGAAGTGATCTACCACGGCGTCGACCACGAACGGTTCCGGCCCGAGGCCACACGGGCCGACGACCTCGCGCGCCTGGCCGGGCACGGCGTCTCGCCGCCGTTCATCGCGTTCGTCGGCACGATCGAACCCCGCAAGGACGTGCCCATCGTCGTGCGCGCGTTCGCCCGCATCGCCCCGATGCGCCCCGACCTGCGCCTGGTCCTCGCGGGTGGGAACGGATGGGGAACCGACGCGGTGCGGAAGGCCGTCGTCGATTCCGGCGTCGCCACACGCATCATTCGAACGGGATACGTTCCCGACGACGTCGTCGCCGCGCTCTACCGCCGCGCCGAGGTCGTCGCGTACCCGTCACTCGAAGAGGGCTTCGGGCTCCCTGCCCTCGAAGCGCTCGCGTGCGGTGCCGCGCTCGTAACGACAAGCGGCTCGGCCGTCGAAGAGGTCGTCGGCGACGCGGCCTTCGTCGTTCCGCCGGGCGACCTCGAGGCGTTCGGCGGCGCGGCGATGACGCTCCTCGACAACACGGAGCGGAACGCGGAGCTGCGCGCCGCCGGCCCCGAGCGCGCGGCCCGGTTCACCTGGGACTCGACGATCGAACGGCACGTCGAGGTATACGAACGCATCGCGGGGCGCGCCGCCGCATGAGAGCACTCGTCACCGGCGCCGGCGGCTTCGTCGGCCCGTACCTCGTCGCCCACTTGGAACAGATGGGCGACGAAGTCGTTGCCACCGACCGCCAAGGGGACACTCCGCTCGACGTCGTCGACAGTGCCGCAACGCTGGCGACGATCGCGCAGCGGCGACCCGAGGTCGTGTACCACCTCGCCGCGTTCGCCCATGTCGGCGACTCGTGGACCGCCCGCGAGGAGGTGCTGCGCGTCAACGTGCTGGGAACCGCGAATGTGCTCGCGGCGGCCGTCGGCGTTGGTGTCGGGCGGGTGGTCGTCGTCGGCAGCGCCGAGGAGTACGGGCGGGTGACCGCGGCCGAGGTCCCGCTGCGCGAAGACGCCCCCCTACGCCCGGCGAGCCCGTATGCGGCGAGCAAGGTCGCGGCGGCATACCTCGCGCTCCAGGCGTACCTCGGCGACGGGCTGGCAACCGTCCGCGTGCGCCCGTTCAACCACGTCGGCGCGGGCCAGTCGGACCGGTACGTCGTGGCCGCGCTCGCGGCACGAATCGCGGCCGCCGAACGGGCCGACGGCGACGAGGTGCGCGTCGGGTCGCTCGATCCGGTGCGCGACATCACCGACGTGCGCGACGTCGTGCGCGCGTACCGGGCGCTCGCCGTTTCGGGCGAGCCGGGCGAGGTCTACAACGTGTGCACGGGTACGGGCGTGTCGGTGCGCGACATCGCCGAGCGACTGCTCCAGAGCGCCAACCGGCCGCTGCGACTCGTGCCCGACCCCGAACTGGTCCGCCCGGTCGACGTTCCGTGTCTCGTCGGCGACCCGACGAAAGTGCGCGCCGCGACCGGCTGGGCACCCGAACGCGACCTCGACACGACGCTCGCCGACGTGCTCGACGACGCGCGCCGGCGCGCCCGTTAGGGAATCTGGCGGTCGAGCCACCCGAGCAGCGCGGCCATCGCCCGGGGGTCGTGGCGCAGCCGGTGCGCGCCGTTGGGAACGAGGCGCATCTCGACGACGTCGCCTCCCGCCCCGGCCAACGTGCGTGCGTTCTCGACGGGGACGACGTCGTCGGAAGTCCCGTGCACGATCAGCCACGGCCGCGGCGCGATGCGGTGCGCGGCTTCTACCGGATCGAGGTTCGCGATCGCGCGAATCCAGGTCGTCGGGTCGGCCGGAAAGTCCGGCGTGCGCAGCACACCGGTTCGCCGCGCGTATTCGAGGAACCATTCCGGATCGCGCACCCACGACGTCAACGATGCGGGCGCGGCGAACGTCGCGATGCCGCGCACCCGCTCGTCGTGCGCGGCGGTGACGACCGCGAGCGTGCCGCCGAGACGGAACCCGGCGAGCCACACACCGGTGACGTCGGTGCGGGCGTGCATGACGTCGATCGCGGCGCGCACGTCGGCCAGCCAGCCTTCGATCGAGAAGTCGCCCTCCGAGGCGCCCGTCCCCCGCATCGTGAATGTCAGCGCGGCCCAGCCCGCCTCGCGGGCGATGCGATCGGCGAGCGTGGCGTAGGTGTTGCCCACCGACGCCGCGCCTCCCGGCCCGCGCGGGAATCCGGGGAGCACAACGAGCCCGGGCAGGCGCGTCATCCCCTGCGGACGGGCAAAGTGCGCGCCGAGCCGCAGTCCCTCAGACAGAAATTCTTCCAAGAGCCCTATCCTGGCCGCCGTGGCCACTCCGACGCTGATCGTGCCCGCACTGAAGGAGTGGGCGGTCGTCGTGCACGCCCTCCTCGAAGGCGAGCAGATCGTCGACATCCGCAAGGGCGGCATCAAGGAGGACGGTCGCCACTTCGATCTCCCGACCCGGCGCTTCTGGCTCTACCCCACCGCTGAACACCAGAAGGCCGAACTGCTGAAGCCCGCGTACCGGCACACGGTCGACCTCGCGCACGCGGCCCCCGTCGGCGAACCCATCGAGTTGCTCGGGTGGGCCGACGTCGTCGACACCGCGACGATCACGGAGGCCGAGCACCTCGACGCGCTCGCGGGCAAGCTCATCTGGAGCGACGAGTACGCCGCGTCGCGCCTCAAGTGGAAGCGGCGCGATCCCCTGTGGGTGTTGGTGCTGCGCGTCCACCGCCTGCACGAGCCGGTCACCGTCGCCTGGCGCGACGACTACGGCGGCTGCACGTCGTGGGTCACCCTCGACGGCCTCCCCGCGGACCCCGCGTCGCTCCCTTCCGACCCGGCCCTCAGCGACGTCGCCTTCGAAGCCCGCCGCAAAGGCGTCCTCGAAGCGCTGCCTCAGTAGGTGACCGACGGGTGGGGGCGGTAGCAGCGGTTGCGGGCTTCGGCGGGGGTATCGGGGCCGAAGGTCGCGAACCGCTCGGTCTCGAGGAGCCGTTCGACGGCCGCGGCGGCGCCTGGGTGCTGGTCGAGCACGTCGAGGTCGTAGAAGACCATCGTCGCCTTGTTCCCTAGGTACCGGTTGTGCTCGAAGCGGCTGGGACGGGCCATGGCCGGGAATCTAGCGGCGTGCGGGCCGGGCGACACCCGCCGCCGGCGATTCGGAGCTAGCTTCCGGCCGACAACCCAACCGCCTGCTCCGGGGGAAACAAGTATGAGACAACACCGCTGGGTTCGACTGCTTGCAGTCGTCAGCGTGCTTGCGTTGGCCGGCGCCGCCTGTGGTGGCGACGACGATGACGACGACGCAGCAAGCGATGCATCAGAAGCAACCGACGACACCGAAGCCACAGACGACACCGAGGCACCTGCGGACGTTCCCGAGGGTGACGGCGTCCTGAAGATCGGATACCTGCTCCCCGAGACGGGCGCCCTTTCCTTCCTCGGCCCACCGATGATCCAAGCGTTCACGATGGCCGTCGAGGAACTCAACGCGGCGGGTGGCTACAACGGCCAGGACATCGTGATCGTCGCGTCCGACGACGGCACCGACGCCGACATTGCCAGCACCGCGACCGACACGCTGATTGCCGAAGGGGTCGACGTGATCGTCGGCGCCGCCGCATCGGGTGTTTCGGCCGCGGTCATCGACAAGATCACGGGTACACCGATCGTGCAGTGCTCGCCGTCGAACACGGGTCTGCAGTTCACGACCTACGACGACGGTGGCTTCTACTTCCGCACCGCGCCCCCGGACAACCTCCAGGCGCAAGTGCTCACCGACCTCATCGTCGGTGACGGGAAGTCGAACGTGGCGATCATCGCCCGGAGCGACGAGTACGGCGAAGGCTTCGCGAACGCGCTGGCCGAAGAGCTCGAAGCTGCCGGTGCAACCGTTGCGGCCGGACCGATCCTGTACGACCCCGAACTGGGCGAGTACACGTCCGAGGCCGGACAGATTGCCGACGCCGCTCCCGACGCGGTCGTCGTGATCGCCTTCGACGAGGGCGCTCAAGTGATCCAGGCCAGCATCGCGGCCGGTATCGGCCCCGACACCGTGCAGTGGTACGGCACCGACGGCATCCAGAGCAGCACGTTCTGGGAGAAGGTCGACCCGGGCAACGCCGCCATCGTCGAAGGCCTCAAGGGCACTGCTCCGTCGGCCGCTCCGGCTGACGGCGAGGCGACGTTCCGCGACCGGTTCGCAGCCTTCGCTCCCGACGTCGACACGATCTTCTCGGGCCACGCCTACGACTGTGTTGCAGTCGCGGCGCTGGCGGCGATGACTGCCGGTAGCGACAACGCCGAAGCCATCCAGGCCGAGATGAACAACGTGACGAAAGACGGCGAGAAGTGCGGCCTGGTGGCCGAATGCGTCGCACTGATCGAAGCCGGTGAAGACATCGACTACGACGGCGCGGCAGGTCCGCTCGACTTCATTGACGCGGGTGAACCCGGCGCCGGTGCGTACGACACGTGGGAGTTCGCAGCCGACGGGTCCGTCTCGGTCATCGAAGAGAGCATTGCGGTAGCGGGCGATTCGTAACTCGAACCTCCGCAGGGAATGAAGGACGGCCCCCGCTTCGGCGGGGGCCGTACCTTTTCCGTTCCGCGCGCGTTACTCGGCCTGCGCGGCGAGCGCGCCGAGGTACAACTCGACCACCCGCGGATCCGAAAGCAGGTCGGCTCCTGACCCGGTGTACGCGTCGTGCCCCTGGTCGAGCACGTAGCCACGATCCGAAATCCCGAGGCACCGGCGCGCGTTCTGCTCGACCATCACGATCGAGACACCTGCACTGTTGATCAGCTGCACGCGCTCGAACACCTGGTCCTGGAACAACGGCGACAAACCGGCCGACGGTTCGTCGAGCAGCAGCACCGACAGCGGGACCATCAACGCGCGCCCCATCGCGACCATCTGCCGCTCACCGCCGGAGAGGTTGCTCGTCCGCTCCTTGCGCCGTTCGGCGAGGAGCGGGAACAGTTCGGCCACGACGGCGAACTGTTCCGCGAAGCCCTTCGGGCGGCGGTAGCTGCCCATCTTGAGGTTCTCTTCGACGGTGAGGCTGGGGAAGACGTTGTCGCGCTGCGGCACGTACCCGACGCCGTGGTCGACGAGTTCGTGCGCGGGAAGGTTGGTGATGTCTTCGCCGCGCAGTTCGATGCGGCCGGAACGAACGGGCAGCAACCCGAACACGGCCTTGAGCAACGTCGACTTACCCGCACCGTTCGGCCCGACGATGCCCGCGATCTCGCCGTCCTCGACGACGAGGTTGCAACCCCGCAGGATGTCGACGCCGGGTAGGTACCCCGCGAACACGTCGACGGCGCTCAGCAGCGGTACGACTTCGTTGTTCATACGTCCGCGTCCCGGTCGGTGCGCTGGTGGCGTTCGGCCCGATGCGTACCGAGGTACGCGTCGATCACTGCGTCGTTGCTCACGATCGAGTTCGGGCGGCCCTCCGCGATGACAACGCCCTGCGCCATGCACACGACCCAGTCGCTGATGCCCATGACGACATCCATGTCGTGCTCGACGAACAGCACGGTCATTCCCTCTTCGCGCAGCTCGCGAATGTGCGCGAGCAGGGACTCGACGAGGGCCGGGTTCACGCCCGCCATCGGTTCGTCGAGCATCACCATCTTCGGCTCGGTCATGAGCGCGCGCGCCATTTCGAGCAGCTTGCGCTGGCCGCCGGACAAGGTCCCCGCGTACTCGGAACGCATACGGGCGAGGTTGAACCGTTCGAGCAGCGCCATTGCTCGTTCCTCGACGGCGCGCTCCTGCTCCCGCCACCCCCCGAACAGGCCTGGCCAGAAGCGCTCGCCCCGTTGATGCGGCGCGGCCAGTTTCATGTTGTCGAGCACCGACATCTTCGACAGCGCCTTGGTGAGCTGGAACGTGCGGACGAGTCCCGCGCGCGCTACTCGGAAGGACGCGAGTTTGTCGATGGCGTTGCCTTCGAACGTCCAGGAACCACCGTCGGCTCGGTCGAAGCCGGTGAGCAGGTTGAACAAGGTTGTCTTGCCCGCGCCGTTCGGCCCGATCAGCGCGGTGATGACTCCGCGTTCGACCTCGAGATGATCCACGTCGACCGCCGCGAGCCCGCCAAACGTGCGGCGTACGCCGTCGGCCACGAGCACCGCGTTCGGCTTCGCGACCCCGGGCCGGGCGTCGAGCCGAAGCAGGGCGGCGCGGTCAGCGGGCATCGAGGAGCACCTCCTCGCGTTTGCCGAGGATGCCCTGCGGTCGGAAAATCATGAGCAGCATCAGGCCGAGTCCGACGAGCATGAACCGGACCGCGCCCACATCGGTGGGCTCGATGATGTCGTCGGGGATCCAACCGGCGTCGATTGCCTCACGCAGGAACCGGTCGGTGAACTCGAACAGGAACCAGTACACGATCGCGCCGACAACGGGCCCGAGCCGCGTCGCGGGACCGCCGAGGATCAACACTGCATAGAACGCGAACGTGAGCACCGGCAGGTACGAGTCGGGGCGCACCGAGTCGCGGTCGAGGGCGGTCAGGATGCCGGCCACCGCTCCGATACCGCCGCCGATGACGAGGCTCTGCAGCTTGTAGCCGAAGACGTTCTTGCCGAGGCTCCGGGCCGCGTCCTCGTCCTCGCGGATCGATCGCAGGACGCGGCCCCACGGGCTCGACACGAGCAACGAGACGACGGTTGTGAGCAGCGCCACCAACGTCCAACCGACTACGACGAGCCACAGCCCGCGCGCGGTGTACCCGAACCGGCCCCAGATCTGGAAGCCGTCGTCGAACGGGCTCCGGTCGTAGAAGTCGCCCGCGAACTGGGCGAGGCCGAACACGCCACCCGTCAGCGAGTCTTCGTCGCCCGACCGGATGAGCGCGCGCAACACCTCGCCCGATGCGATCGTCACGATGGCGAGGTAGTCGGCCCGTAGCCGCAGCGTCGGCAGGCCGAACAACAAGCCGAGCGCGACCGCGGCGGCGATGCCGACCCCGATACCCAGCCACAAGGAACCGCCCTGGTCGACGGTGATGGCCGCGCCGTATGCGCCGGCCATCAGGAACGCGATCTGGCCGAAGTTGAGCAACCCCGTGTAGCCGAAGTGGAGGTTGAGGCCGATCGCGGCGAGCGCGTACGCGGCCGCAAGTGGTCCGAGCGAAGCGCGGAGCGCGTCTTGGAGGACGGCGGCAAAGTCCATCAGCCGATCCGCTCCTTCCGGCCGAGAATGCCTTGCGGTCGGATCATCACGGCGATGATCAGCACGACCAGGGCCACCGCAACGCGGTACTTGGTCGAAATCCAGTACGTCGACACCTGCGACGTCACACCGATGATGATGCCACCGACGATCGGACCGTACGCAGTGCCGAGCCCGCCGAGGATGACGGCGGCGAACATCAGCAACAGCAGGGTGAAGCCCATGTCCCACTGAACCGTGTCGCCGATTCCCTGCAGCACGCCTCCGAGCGCGGCGAGTGCTCCGGCACCCGTCCACGTCACACCGATGATGCGTTCGACGTCGATGCCCGATGCGCGCGCGAGGTCCTTGTCGTCGGACACCGCCCGCATCGCGGTTCCGAGGCGCGTGCGCTGGAGCACCAGGGCGACCAGCAACAGCACGACCACGCAGATCGCCATGCTCGCGAAGTCCTTGGCTCGCAGCGAGATGGGCCCGAACTCGATGTTCTCCTGGATCGTGTACTCCTGGAAGGGCCGGGGCCCGCCGTTGAAGATGATCAGGTAGAGGTTGCGCAGGAAGATCCCGAGCCCGATCGTGACGACAATCAGCGACACGTTGCCGGTCTTGCGGGCGCGCAGCGGGCGGAACAGGGCGCGTTCGTTCGCCCATCCCATCGCCGCACCGGCGACCACCGCGAGCAGGCCGGCCAGGATCAGCGGGATATCGAGCAGCGATACCGAGAGCATGTACGCGATGAGGGCGCCGAACGTCACGAGTTCGCCGTGCGCGAAGTTCGTGAGGCCCGTGACGCCGAAGATGAGCGAGAGCCCGACCGACGCGACCGCGAGGATGAGACCGAGCCGTACGCCGTCGGCCGCCAGGTCGACGATCTTCTCCCACGCGACCGGGCCCGATGCTCCTCCGCCGTCGCCTTCGACGAGCGGGAAGATCACGGGCTTCAGCCCGCCGCGCACACCGACCTCGTCGAGCGCAGACTGCCCGTCGCGCACGCTGAGCCCCTCGGGCAGCGTGTCGGTGTCGAGTTCGACCTCGTAGGAGGTGTTCGGCTCGGGCAGCGCGATCACGACCCGACCGTCGGCGCCGGTCGTGGCCGAGTCGATGACTGTTCCGTCCTGGCGGACTTCGATATCGACGCCCTCGACGGTCTCGCCGTCGGGGTCGCGCACCGTCACGCCGATGGCGGGGCCGGTCGTCTCCTGCGCCATCCCGGGCGCGGCGAACAACAACAGGGCCGACAGGCCGAGCCCGGCGGCGGCGAAGAGCCGCCGCACGGCGAACGCGCTTTCGCTCACCTACCTCCCCCTCCCCCGGCTGGCGGGGAGCATACGAGCCGCGCCGGGCTACCGCAGCCTCACCGCCTTGGTGGTCATCGGCCGAACAGACCCACGAGCACCGGAGCGATGACGATTGCGGGCAGGAACGACCCGACGCGAACCTCGGCGATGTCGAGCAGCCGAAGCCCGATCCCGATGAGCATGAGCCCGCCGACGGCGCTCATCTCGTCGACCATACGGTCGGTGAGGATGTCGTCCATCTGTCCGGCCGCGACCGTGAGTCCGCCCTGAAACACGGCGATCGTGACAATGCTCGCCCCGACGCCCCAGCCGAGCGTCGATGCGAACGCGAACGCCGCGAACCCGTCGAGCGCGCTCTTCGTCGCGAGGAGGTCGATGTCGCCGCGTAGCCCGTCCTGGATCGACCCGAGGATCGTGAGCGGCCCGACACAGAACACAAGCGACGCGACGAGGAAGCCCTGCACGAACCGTTCGCGATCGGCGGCATCCGACGCACTCCCCACCCGGCGCTGGATGACCCCACCGAGTCGCTCCAGACGATCCTCGAGTTGCAGGAGCTCGCCGATCAGTCCGCCCGCCAGGAGCGCGCCCAGCATCAACAGGGCGTTATGCGTGCCGGTCGCCTCCCGAAAACCGAGGAACAACACGAACAGTCCGAGGCCCTGCATGAGGGTCGCGCGCAGCCGCTCGGGCAGGCGCGCTCCGAACAGCACACCGGCTGTCGTGCCCACCGCGACGGCCGCAATATTGAGGACGGTCCCGGTGCCGGTCACCGCGTCGTTCTAGCGAACAAAAGAGCAGGGGGCGCGACGCGCCCCCTGCTCCCACTTCGACTGAATTCGGATTTCGGCTGCGCTTCTCCGGTCCGCACGCCCTTACGGGTACGGGGTCCAGATGCCGGCGGGACCAACTCCGGCAGCGAAGACGACGGTGCGGCGGTTTGGATTCCGCCCTGGCGGTCCAGTCACGACCTTCCCCTCGAAAGGGGCCTAGCGGCCGCGCACCTCCGGGGTCCCAGAATGATCATGCATGTGTCTGGACCACCTCCTTTCTCCGTTCCCGCCAGATTACCCCTCGTCGTCGTCGGTGGGCAGCGGCTTTGCCGACGCGTCGGCCTGGCTGCCGACCGCGCCGATAGCCCGCATGTAGGCGAGCTGGGTCTCGACCACGGGATACACCTGCTCAGGCAGGTACTCCTCGCCGGTCGCCCGGGACCGGGCCACGATGAAGTCGACGATCTCGTTGCCGGCGACGACGATGTCGGCGGGCGGGTGCGCGCTCGACCCGTTGCCCGCCACCCCCTTGCGCTCGAAGAACTCGAGCTGGAAGCCGAGGATGCGGCGCACGTCGTCGGGAGTGAGGGTGGCGGCGACAATGTCGGGAAGGTTCTCGACGACCCAGTCGTACGCCTCTTCGATGTCGAAGACGGGCGGCGGGGGTTCCGCCGCGAGGCGGCCGGCCTCCCGGGCTACGAACCAGTAGCCGATCGCGCAGGCGATGCCGATGACGAGCAGTCCGGCGACGAGAGCCACGGCCGCACGGTAGCGCCCGGTCCAGTTTGGGCACGGAGGGGTCCGGTACATTTGGCCAGTACCCCCGCCCCATAGGCCAATCCCCAGGCGAACGAGGTCTAATGCCGCGACTCGACGTGGTAGTCCCTGTCTTCAATGAGGCCGCGTGCCTCACTGAACTCGTGCGCCGCATGCGCGACGTCCGTCAGGGATTCACCGCCGACGATGTCGACATGCATCTGATCCTCGTCGACGACGGTTCCCGCGACGGTTCGGCCGACGTCGTCGACGAGCTCGCGGCCACGCTGCCGTGGGTCGCCGCGGTGCACCTGACCCGCAATTTCGGCCACCAAGCCGCGATGACGGCCGGGCTCGACGCCTCCGCCGGTGACTATGTGTCGGTCATCGACGCCGATTTGCAGGATCCGCCCGAGTTGATCCAGCCCATGTTGCGGCGCCTGATCGAAAAAGACGTCGATGTCGTCTACGGCGTGCGCGACCGGCGCGACGGCGAATCGCGTTTCAAGCTCAAGACCGCGAGCCTCTTCTACCGGATGCTGCGCCGGTCGTCGGGCATCGACATCCCGCTCGATACCGGCGACTTCCGCGTGATGAAGGCTCGCGTCGTCGTCGCACTACGCGCGCTGCCCGAGCACAACCGGTTCTTGCGCGCGCTGGTGCCGTGGCTTGGGTACTCGGCGATCGGGTTCAGCTACACGCGCGACCGTCGCTACGCGGGTGACACCAAATACCCGTTGCGCAAGATGATCACGCTCGCGGCGCACGCGATCTTCGCCTTCTCGACGATGCCGATCCGGCTCGTGCAACTCGCCGGCTTCGCGCTCATCGCCGTCGGCGGGTTCGCGTGTACGGCCGTCGGCGCGCTGCAACTGTTCGATGTCGTCAACCCCGGCACCGCCGCGTGGCTCCTGCTCGGAATGACCGTGCAGACCGGCCTCATCGTGCTGTCGGTGGGAGTGGTCGGCGGATACGTGTTCCGAATCCAGGACGAAGTGAAGGGACGCCCGTTGTACGTACGCGCCGACATCGGACCCGCAGGCACACCGGCTGTCCTGCCCCCACCCAGCGAGTCGATCTCGCTCACCGAACGATGAGCGACCACACCGACCGCACCACCGAGGAGCGCGAGGCCCACTTCCACGACGACTGGGCCGACGACACCGACCCTGACTCCGTCGACGTCGAAGCGGTCTGGAAGGGCATCGGCTGCCCCGAAGTGCGCTGGATCGGCGACCAGCTCGGCGATCTGCGCGGCAAAAAGGTGCTCGACATCGGCGCCGGCCTCGGCGAGGCCTCCGTGCGGTTCGCGCTCCAGGGCGCCGACGTCACGTCCCTTGATATCTCGCCCGGCATGTTGAAACTCGGCGAGAAGGTCGCAGCTCGCTACGGTGTGCAGACCACCACCATCGTCGGCAGCGCCACCGACTTGTCCCCGTTCGAGGACGCGACCTTCGACGTCGTCTACGGCGCCAATGTGTTGCATCACGTCGAGATCACCGAGTGCCTCGACGAGGTTCGACGCGTGCTCAAGCCGGGCGGCAAGGCAGCGTTCTGGGACCCGGTGCAGTACAACCCCGTCATCAACATGTACCGTAAGCTGGCGAGCGGCGTGCGCACCGAAGACGAGCACCCGCTCCGCAGGCGCGACGTGAAAGCGTTCGAGGTCCGCTTCAAGCACGTCGAGACGCGTGGGTTCTGGCTCACGGCCTTGTTGATCTTCGTGCGGTTCTTCTTGGTCCACCGGGTACACCCGTCGTCCGAACGGTACTGGAAGCTCGTGATCGAAACGCAAGACAAGCACGCGAAATTCCTGCGCACCGCCCATCGGATCGACGCCAAAATTCTCGGCGTCGTCCCGCCCTTTCGGTGGATGTGCTGGAACATCGCCGTCGTTTGCGAGCGTTGACATGGGCGGATTCTTTGAGGGCGGCATTCGACCGCTCGCGTCGTCGGTATTGATGCACGAGAACCCGCTGTACGTGCAGTACTACGTGACGGCCCGCTGCAACCTGCGCTGCCAACAGTGCAACGTCATCTACTCCAACGCCGACATGGAAGAGTGCACGACCGACCAGGCCCGGTTGATCGCCGAGAACCTGGCGGCCATCGGTACGTCGATCGTCTTGCTCACCGGCGGCGAACCGTTCATCCGTAAAGACATCATCGACATCGCGCAGGCGTTCATCGAGAACGGCGTGCACCCGCGGTTGCAGACCAACGGGCTGGCGACGTTCGACGAACTCGACCGCATGGCCTCCATCGGCGCGCACGACATCTCGATTTCGCTCGACTCGCTCGTCCCGTCGATGCAAGACGAGATCAACGGCGGCTACGACAAATCGTGGTTCGAAGCGATCGAGAAGATCGCTCACGTCAACCGGAGCTTCCCCGAAGACTCGTTCTGCGCGTTCGGGTGCGTGCTCGCGCCGACCAACATCGACGAGATCATTCCGCTCGTACATTTCGCGACGAAGGTCGGATGGTGGGTATCGCTGGTACCCGCGCACCAGTCCGACCCGACAACACCGCGCAGCTTCAGCACCTTTGATCCCGCGCTGCGGTTCGACCCGTCCCAATATCCGCGGGTGCGGGCCGTTCTCGACGAGGTTCGGGCGATGAAACGCCAGGGTTTCAACCTCTACGACTCCGACGAGTACCTCGACGACATCTACCGGTACGTGACCGGCTCCCAGATCAGGTGGCGGCGGCGCAACGGCGACGTGTGCGACAGCCCGAACCTCTATTTCGCGATCCAACCCAACGGCGAGATGGCCGTGTGTTGCGACTATCGCCTCGGCACGTCGTATCCGGTGTACGACCCGTCGTTCCCGCAGATGTATCGCGAACGCCAAATGTGGGACGAGGCCCGCACCATTGCCTCGGCGTGTTCGGGTTGCATGTACGGCAGCTTCCCCGAGATCACGATCTCGGCGCGCTTCGTCAAGCCCATGCTCGAACGAGCGATGCTCTTCCTGAAGGGTGGCCCGAAGCGCCGGCTCGTTCCGATGACGGCCGAAGAGATGGCCGACCTCGCGACGACGACGCGCAACGAGTACCTCGCCGCGTTGGTCTAGCGACGCCGCTCGATGAAGGATCGCGCGCTCTTCCACTTGATGATGACGAGTGCCCGTTCCGTGCGTTCGCTCGTACCGGCGCGGGAGTCGGAGATTGACCAGATCTGCTCGACGCTCGCGATCAGCAAGGAAGGGCGCGGCCCCGTACTCATCGAGTGGCGCGACAACACCGCAACCCGTTCGATCGAGGTCGACGGAAAGCGGTTCTCGTTCTACGCGCGCGGCGACGTCGCGGCGATCGTGGCCCGGCGCCGAGACGGCATCGACCTCCGCGCAGACAACTGGGACGAAGCCCATCGGCTGTGGGGCGAGCTGCTCGGCGACGAACACCTCGCCCAACTCAAGAACGCCGGCGGGCGCGCTATCCCGATCCCCGGGCCACCGCCCCGGCGCATTGCACGCATCGCGCTCGTCTGCGGACCCGCGCTCGCGCTGGCAACGACTGCACTCGCGCTGCAGTCTTCGGCCTCGACAGTTGCGCTCGCGGTGCTCATCGGGGCGCTTGCATCCGCCATCGTCAGCCCGCCCCAACTCCCCGCCTTCGGTCTCGTTCCTATGGGGGCCGCACTACTGACCGTCGTCGTCGTCGTCGACCCGTCGTGGACCGAAGCTCGAGGGCCACTGGCCGGTGTCGCGCTCATCGTTGCCGCGACCCGCCTCGCGCCCGACCCCACCGCACGCGCCGCCCACGGGGCGGCGGGCGTTGTGCTGGCGGTTCTCGCCGCGGGTGGCGCGCTCGCCGTTACCGGCCTGCCGTTCGTCGTCGGCGCGGCCATCGTTGTCGTCACCGACCTTGCCGCGATCATTCTCCGGCAGGAACGCACGCGCTTGGCCGCGACCAGCCTCGCCGCGTTCGTGTCGATCGCCATCGGTGTTGTCGCGACCCAGGCGACGGATCGGTCGCCGAGCGGAACTCCCGACGAAGCCAACGCGTTCGCGATGTTCGTCCTAGTAGTCGGCGCGATTGCGCTCGTCCTCGCGGCAGTCAACGCGTCGGTGCTCGGTGTGCGTACGCACTTCGCGCCCGTTTTGGCGCCCGTCGTCCTCGCTGTCATTGCGATCATCGAGATCCGCGAACCCGTCACACTGGTGTGGCTGATTCCGTGCACCGCCGGTGTCGTCGTCAGCTCGGTCGTCGACCGGGTCCTGCGCTCCCGGCGCAGCGCCGCGCCCCGGCCCCGCGAGGAACTCGCGCGCCCATCCGAGCTCCGCAATGTGCGAGGGCCGAGCCCGACCGACGAAGTTGCCGTCGGGCTCCCCCGCCGGCGCGACTAACGCATCCCCTGCACGAGCCGCTTCCAGAGCCGGCGCTGGATCGGCCGGGGCAGGACCCGCCCGACGACATCCATCGCCCGGGCCCGCATACCGACGACGGCGAGCACGCGGCCCCGGTCGAGCGCGTGCAGCATCTCGTCGGCGACGTCGGCCGGGTCGAGGAGCCGCTCGTTTTCGATTCGGCGCACTCCCGACGAGGCCTGAAAATTCGTGTCCATCCCGCCGGGGC
>JAWXCJ010000114.1:0-4462 GCA_034408875.1 Actinomycetota bacterium | reverse complement strand
GTCTTCGTCCATGCGCACTGATGACTCCCTTGTTGTCGGGGTCGCACCTGCGCACACCGCCCTGGCTGGTTTAAGGTTTTCTCAACGGCGTCGTGAGGCCGGACCTGAATGGGCCGCGCGGCCCATTTGGCGCGAGAAACGCCAGGTTGTGGCGCAGGTCACTAAGGAGTGGTCTTGGCTCCGCCCATGACGCCGTACATCGCGGAGATGAGCGCGATCGCGACGAACCCGACGATGCCGCCCATGAGGATGATCACTGCGGGTTCGAAGAGCGACGTGAGCTTCTTCAGCTTGTACTCGAGCTCGCGGCCGTAGAACTCGGCCGCGTTCTCGAGTTGGATGTCGAGCGTTCCGGTGTCCTCACCGACGCGCATCATTTGCGTCGCCGCCTTGGGGAACAGCTGCGTGTCGGCAATGGGCGCGGCGAGACCCTCGCCTTCGAGCATGCGTTCCTGCGCGTGCAGAAGACCGGCTTCGAACACCTTGTTGTTCGCGCCCTGCATGGCGGCGGTCAGCGTCTCCGGCAGTGGCACACCGGCCTTGATCATGGCGGCGATGATGCGGCAGGTGCGTTCGACGACCGCGCACAGCACGACGCTCTTGATCAGCGGGAGCTTCAGGAACATCTTGTCGCGGATGATCCGGCCTTTGGGGTTCTTCTGAAGCCAGACGACTCCGGCAATCATCAGGATCCAGAGCGCGACCCAGACGAACCAGAATTTCTGCGTGATGTCCGACATACCGAGCAGCATGCGGGTCGGCAACGGCAGCTCGGTGTCGAGTTCCTTGAAGAACGTCGTGAACTTCGGGAGCACGAACACGGTGAGGATCACGGTCGTCACGACCGACATGCCGGCGATCACGGCCGGGTACACCATCGCCGACTTGATCGCACTCTTGGCTTCCAGGTCGCGCTCGATGTAGCCCGAAAGCTGGTCGAGCGAGAGGTCGAGCTGGCCGGTGAGCTCCGACGCCCGCAGGATGCCGCAGTAGTAGGGCGGGAAGATGTTCGCGTGCTCCTCGAGCGCTTCCGAGAACGGCACACCGTTGTTGATCTGCTCGCGCATGCGCCCGAGGATCTGCTTGAAGCGCTTGTTGCCGGACCCGTCTTCGATGATCTCGAGCGCCTCGGTGATGGGGATGCCGCTGCGCACGAACGCCGCCATCTGCCGCGAGAAGTGCATGATCTCCGGGCGCGGGACGCGCTGCGGTGAGATGTCGAGCTCGCCGAACTTCTTCTTCTGCTTGACGTTCTTTACCTCGAGGTTCCGCAGCAGGAGCTCGTTGCGGAGCACGTCCTCACTGGGCGCCTCCACGGTCTCCTTGACTTCGGACCCGTCGGGCCCGACAGCGACATACTTGTAGACAGGCATTGTTTTCCTCGCCCCTTACAGCACGTACACGGTGCGCAGCACCTCGGAAATCGTGGTCATGTCATCGGTCACGAGCCGCACCGCCTGTTCCCGGAGTGGCTTCATTCCCTGGTCCATCGCGAGCGCCCGCAGCGCCGCGTGCGGCGCGTTCTCGACGATGAGAGCTTTCATTTCGTCGGTAATCGCGAGCACTTCATAAACGCCGATCCGGTCGAAATACCCGGTCTGGCCGCAGAAGTTGCACCCCGCGCCCCGCATGAACACCTGCTTGTACGGGTCGCCGCCGCCCCGCTCGTAGAACGAGCGCTCGTCGGCGGTCGGCGCGTACGGCTCGGTGCACTGCGTACAGATGCGGCGGATGAGCCGTTGGCCGACGATGCCGAGCAGCGACGACGCGATGAGGAACGACTCGATTCCCATGTCGAGGAAGCGGTGCAGGGCCGAGGTCGCGTCGGTGGCGTGCAACGACGACATGACGAAGTGACCGGTCAGCGCGGCCTGGACCGCGATGCGGGCGGTTTCGATGTCGCGGATCTCGCCGACGAGGATGGCATCGGGGTCCTGGCGGAGGATGGCGCGCAGACCGTTGGCGAACGTGAGGCCCGCCGCCTCGTTGATCTGGATCTGGTTGATCGACGGGAAGATGTACTCGACCGGGTCCTCGATCGTGACGACGTTGATCGCGTCGTCGACGATTGCACTGAGGGTCGCGTAGAGCGTCGTGGTCTTGCCGGACCCGGTCGGGCCCGCGCAAATCACCATGCCGTACGGCGACTTCACGAGGTCGCGGTAGCGGGCGTGCGTGTCCGCCGGCATCCCCAGAGCGGAGAGCTCGATGAGGGCACGCGACTTGTCGAGGAGCCGCAGGACGCACTTCTCGCCGAACACGGTCGGAGTGGTCGAGACCCGCACGTCGAGCTCCTTGTCGCCGATATCGATGGCCATCTGGCCGTCTTGCGGCTTGCGCTTCTCGACGATGTTCATGTCGGACATGACCTTGATGCGCGAAATGAGCGAGGGGCCCATGGGGGCGGGCAGGGCCATCACTTCGTGGAGCGCACCGTCGGTCCGGACGCGGATGCGTACCCGATTATCGACCGGTTCGATGTGCACGTCGGACGCACGGTCCCGCACCGCCTGCTCCAGGATCAGGTTGACGACCTTCACGATCGGAGCGTTCTCGTCGACGATGGTCGTGACCTGCGCGTCGGCGTTCTGGCTCGCCTTGCGAGACTCGAGCCGGGCCTCGAACATCCGCAGCGCGTCGCCGAGGTCGGCGGTCGGCGTGTAGAGGCGATCCATCACCCGGTCGATGTCGCTCCTGGCCGTGATGACGAGCCGCACCGGCGTCTTCAACAGCTCGATGAGCTGTCCGAGCAAGTTCTCGCCGAGCGGGTCGCCCACGGCGACGATGATCCGGTTCCCGTCGCGGCGCAACGGGATCGCGCTCAACCGACGTGCGTCCTCCTCGGCGAGCAGGGTGACGATGTCGTTGTCGAGGTCGACCTTGCGGAGGTCGACGACCTCCATGTTGAGCTGATCGGCGAGCACGTCGACGAGCGCGCGCTCGTCGAGCAAACCGAGGTCGACGAGGATGTTGCCGAGGCGTTTGCCCGAACCCGTCTGGGCCATCAGCGCGTCGCGCAGTTGATCTGCGGAAACGAGCCCGCGGCCGACGAGCAATTCGCCGAGCGGCGTTCCCTTGTGCCGGGGGACGCCCGCACCCGCGCCGCCGGCCTCCTGCTCGTCGTCGGGCAGGATGGTGTCGCCCTCTTCGGAGCCCGGTTCGTCGCCGAACCGTTCCGCGATGGCCTGACCGAACTCCTCGAGCGCCTCTTTGCGCGAGCGGGTCACGCGCATGACCGCACCCCTCGCTGCCGCGCCACAGGCATCAGCCGTCCGTCCCTTTCCGCCCAGTCGTCGTCGCGTACCTATTCGGCGCGTTCTCGGCACGACTCATGGGTTATTTGGGACTAGTACCAAATAACTAGGGTTTGTGAGCCCCAGAAAAAAGTTACCGGAGGATCAGTCGTAGTAGCCGGAGTGCACGTAGAGGCACGGAATGCCTTCCGCGCGGAACATGGCGACGTTGCGCCGGTCGTCCTCGAAGGCCAAGACGAGCGTGAATCCGAACTGGCGCAGGTCCCAGACGGTTGCCTGCTTGAAGTCGCGGGCGATGTCGTAGTCGCCGTACGGCCGCATGATCAGCAAGTCCCAGCGGATCCCGTACCGCCGGAGCCAGGCTTCGGTCAGGTGGTGCACCCGATGCGGCCGAGCCGTCAGCAGCACGATCTGGAGCTCGGAGTCGAACAGGGAGAGCGTGGTCGACACTTCCTCGATGACCGCGTCCTCGCCGCACGCGTCGAAGAACGACCGCCAGTCTTGGCGGGGCGTTTCGAGGTAGTGCTGACGGCTCGAGGCGTCGGACAACACGCCGTCGATATCGACGACGACCGCCCGGTCCGGCTCGAACGGGGGGTCGCGCCAGGTCCAGTGCTCGGGGACGAATCTCAGGACACGGACCCGTCGGTCGTCGGCGGCGTCCGCGCGAACCAGATTTCACCCCGCGGCATCGGCCCAACCCGTCCACTCCTCGGCCGGACCCCAGTCAGCGTTGGACGCCAGATCGGAATCGTCATGTTCGCCGACGTCGGCGCGCCGTAACGCTTCCGCCTCGCTTGCGAGCTTCGCCAGATGGGCGCGAAGCGCGTCGCGAAGCAGCTTCGACCGATCGACGCCGAGCCGTGCCGCCCACTCCTGAGCGGCGACGGCTTCCGAATCGGACACTCGAAAGCGCAACACCGTCATGCATCAACATCTACCACGAATGGCACATGCCCTCGGCTGCCGTCGCCGGCTACTACCGGTCGCGCAGCGAAGTCGTCGACCTACTCTGCGATCTCCTCGACCCACCCGTTCCGCAGGCGTACGGCGCAGTGCCCGCGTGAGAGTCCGGTGCAGCTCAAGACCCGGTCGTGTCCATCCCCTATTTCGGGGTCAACTGACGCTCTCGTGGGTGGCTGAGCTGCCCATCCGCGTGCGCACGCCGTGCCCTTCCTACGTTTCCGGCTGTTCAAAGGCTGGCAACG
>JAWXCJ010000113.1:0-3354 GCA_034408875.1 Actinomycetota bacterium | reverse complement strand
GTCACCGCCTTCTATCCCTACTGGGGTGCGCTCGCCGAGAACATCCACGCCGTCGTCGGCGTCGACCGGGTGGTCACCGACTGGAAGAACTCCGCGGGTCACAACGTCAACATGATGAACGCGACGTACAACGACGTAGGCGTCGGCTGCATGTACGCATCGAACGGCGTCATCTACTGGGCCCTCGAACTCGGGTGGAACGGCGCGAACACGTAATCCCGTGGGCGTCAGAGTGTGACCATTGCGACGTTCAGGACCTCGACTCAGGACCGAGAATAGGAAGCTCATGCGCCGAATCGCGATCTGCCTCGCCATCTTCACGACCCTGTCGCTGGGCGTCGTCGCGCCGTCCGGTGCGGCCTCGACGACGCCGAACGCCACCGCCACCGCGGTCGGGGCCGACGATGTCCGCGTGAACTGGACCTTCACGAGCTCCAGCGCCGCGAAGTACCGCACCGTCCAGATCGAGCGGGCCGACGCGGGCGGGGCATTTTCCCTGTTGCTCAGCCGCAAGGGTGTGGGGCGCAAGAGTTCGTATACCGACAAGACCGCCGGTGCCCGGGGCGCGAGTTACCGGCTCCGGGTTGTCGACACGAGCACGGGTACCGCGGTGAACTCCGCGTGGAGCAACGTGGTGTCCGTACCTCCGGCGACGACCACGACGACGCCGACCACGGCGCCGACAAACCCCGACATGCCGGCGTTGAAGCCCGGCCAGGTGCTGTGCGGAGCCGGTGAAGAGGCCGAAGCACTCAGCGAGGTCAACCGAATGAGACCGGGCGCAGATCTCACCGAGAACGCGCAGCTCATGTGGGCCGCCCGTGATCGCAGCGTTCGCCTCGCCGACGCGGGAGCCCTCGATGACCACTCGGGCAAGCAGGCCGCATTGAACCGGGCCGGCGTGCAGTTCGCGGCGGCCGAGAACCTGGCCATGAGCATGGGCGATGGCGTGACCGTCGTCGGGGGTTGGATGACGTCCACCGGACACCGGAACACCATCCTCGGAGGTTCCGGCCGGGTGGGTATCAGCTGCGTGCTCGGCGCTCCCGGAGCGTTTGGGCGACAGGCCTACTGGACCCTGCTCGTCGAGTGGCCTTCCGGCGGCTGGACGTCGACGGGCTAAGGATCGCGGGGCAAACCGAGCAGGCGTTCGGCAACGACGTTGCGTTGCACGTCGGTGGTGCCACCCGCGATCGTCAGGCACCGGTTGAACAGGAACGAACTCGACCAGCCCGCGGCCTCGCCGTCGGCCGCGAGCGCGTCGGCGCCCATGAGCGTGAAGCCGACCTCCTGCACGTGCTGGTCCTGCGCGACACCGAGCAGCTTGCGCACCGCGGCTTCCGACCCTGAGGGGTCCGCGCCGGCGAGCGCTTGGAGCGTCATGCGGAAGCCGAGCACGGCGAGCGCGTGGCCGGTGACGACGAGTTCGCCCGCTTCGGACAGCGCCAGCGTGTCGTCGGCAAGGCCACGGGCATCGAGCGCGGCGAGTACGCCGACGACGCCGGAGCCGAGCGTGTTGCTGCCGCCCATGTAGACGCGCTCGTTGGCGAGCGTGGTGCGCGCGCACCGCCACCCGTCGTTTTCCTGACCGACGAGACAGTCGTGCGGCACGAACACGTCGTCGAAGAACACCTCGTTGAACATCGCGTGGCCGGTCAGCTCACGCAGCGGTCGCACGTCGATGCCCGGCGTCTTCATGTCGACCATGAAGCACGAGATGCCGTCGTGTTTCGGCTTCTCGGGGTCGGTGCGCGCCAGGCAGATGCCCCAGTCGGCTTCCTTGGCCATCGAGGTCCACACCTTTTGGCCGTTCAGTATCCACCCGCCCTCGACCCGCGCCGCCCGCATCGCGAGCGACGCCAGGTCGGAACCGGCGCCGGGCTCGCTGAACAGCTGGCACCACCCGATCTCACCGCGCAACGTCGGCCCGATCCACCGGTCGCGCTGTTCGGGCGTGCCGTGCACGATCAGGTTCGGCAGGGCCCACGACCCGACACCGATGTTCGGGCGCGCGACCTTCGCGGCGCGGAACTCCTCTTCGAGGACCACCAACTCGAGCGCGGTTGCATCGCGACCCCACGGCCGCGGCCAGCCCGGCGTGATGTAGCCCTCCTCCGCCAGGCGGGCCCGCTGCACGGTCGGTTCGAGCTCCTTGATGTCTGCGAGAAAGCCCTGCAGTTCGGCCCGGTACTCCTCGGCGTCGGCAGGCAGGTCGACGCCGAGCCGGCGCCGGCCGCCGCCTTGCGCGGCACGGGCCGCCCGCACGCGCCACTCGGCGGGCGTACCGGTGAGCTGGTGCAGCGTCATCGCCCGCCGCAGATAGATGTGCGCGTCGTGCTCCCAGGTGAACCCGATGCCACCGAGGGTCTGCACGCAGTCCTTGGCTGTACTGAACGCGGCTTCGAACGCGAGCGCGGCGGCCGCCGCAATCGCGACGCCGGACCCGTTGTCGCGGTCGCCGGTCGCGCGGGCTGCATCCCATGTCGCGGCGCGTGCCAGTTCGGTGCGGGCCAGCATCTCGGCGCAGCGGTGCTTCACGCCTTGGAACTGGCCGATCGGGCGACCGAATTGCACGCGCACCTTGGCGTACTCGGCGGCGGTGTCGACGCACCACTGCGCGATGCCGACCGCTTCCGCCGCGAGCAGGACACTGACGAGTGCCGCAACCCAGTCGTCGTCGATCGGTCCCAGCCGCCGGTTCGGCGGCACCGACACGCCTGCGAATTCGACCGTACCGGCGCGGCGGGTGGGGTCGAGGCTCGGAAGCTCACGCACCGCGAGCCCGCGCGCGTCGAGCGCGAACCACCCGTCGCCGTCGCGCCCGACGACGACGTCGGCAAGTGGCGCGCCCAAAACCGGGCGCGCACCAGGCAACGCGACGGCACCCGTCAACGCGCCGGTCACCAGACGCGGCAGCAACTCCTCGGCTGCCGGCCCGCCCGCGGCCGCGAGCACGGCCGCGGCCAACACGGTGGGAACGTAGGGTCCCGGCGCCGCGGCGCGACCCAACTCCTCGAGCACGACTGCCTGCTCCACGTAGCCGTAGCCCGCGCCGCCGTACTCCTCGGGAACGTGCAGACCGAGCCAGCCCGGCTCGCACAACGCGGCCCAGAAGTCGGGGCGCTCGTCGTGTTCGGCATCGAGCGCAGCCCGGACAACCGACGGCGGAATGCGTGTGTCGACGAACCGCCGTACCGCTTGGCGCAGCTCCTCGTGCTCTTCCGTGATTCCTATGGGCAAGGGAACTCCTTTACTATGGCTCCCTCACTCGCTGCGAGGGGCCTTCGGCCCGAGGGCAACTCGCTGCGTCCGCACGATCACCATGGCTCCCTCACTCGCTGCGAGGGGCCTTCG
>JAWXCJ010000112.1:0-4905 GCA_034408875.1 Actinomycetota bacterium | reverse complement strand
GTCCCGTCCGACTCGGGCACGAACACGCCCCGGCGCAGGAATTGCGCCTCCGCGCCGACTTCGGCGGGGGTGAGGACGGGCGCGACGGGTGCCCCGGCGGCAGCCAGACGGGCAACGGCGTCGTCACGGTCGAGTGTTTCGAGCGCGGCGCGGATCGCCCGGTCGCATTCGGGCAGCCGGGCGAGCCGGTCGAGGTGCCCGAGGTCGCGCAACGCCGCGATGTCGAGGGTGTCGCACACGGCCCGCCAGAAGTGGTCCTCGGCGATGACCGCCAGCGACAGGTACTCGCCGTCGGCACAGCGGTAGACGCCGTAGCCCGCGGACCCGCCGGCCGGGTCGTCGCGCCCGCGGGTGGCGACGTTCGCGCGCGGGCCCATCCACGACGCGACGACGTCGGCCATCGCCACGTCGATGCGCTCGCCTTCTCCGGTTCGGATGCGCCGGGCCCACGCCGCGCAGATCAGCATCGCCGCGACCGCACCGGCGGCCAGGTCGGCGACCGGAACGCGCGGGATCGCGGGTTCGGGGTCGTCCGCGTGGCGCCGGGCGACGACACCCGCGAGCGACTGGTAGTTGAGATCGTGCCCGGCCCGGTCGACGAGCGGCCCCGTCTGTCCGTAGCCCGAGACCGAGCAGTAGATGATCGACGGGTTCAGCGCGCATACGTCGTCGTACCCGAGACCGAGGCGGGCCGCGACGCCGGGGCGCCAGCCTTCGGTGAACACGTCGGCGTCGGCGACAAGTTCGTGGGCGCGGGCGCGGCCGGCCTCCGACTTCAGATCGAGTACGACGCTGCGCTTGTGCGAGGCGATGTCGCGGAACAACTCCGGGAACGCGCGCATCGGATCGCCGCCCGGTGGTTCGATCTTCGCCACGTCGGCGCCGAGATCGGCGAGCATCTGCGTTGCGTGCGGTACCGGCCGCCAGATACCCGCGTCGACAACACGCATCCCGTCGAGCAGACCCTCGCTCACGCAATTACACCAGCGGCCCGCAAGCGGGCGAGCGTCTCGTCGTCGGCACCGGCCAGCTCACGGAGGACCGCCTCGGTGCTCGCACCGAGCACCTCGGCCGGCGCGAGGTCGACGCGGCCGGCGAACGTGATCGGCAGCCTCGGCCCGACGAAGCCGCTCGGCTCGGGCGCGTCCGGGTGCCGCAGGTCTTCGAGGAGATCCTCGCGGGCGAGCGCAAGTGCATCGAGCGGGTCTCGCACTCGTCCCGCGGGCATCCTGCACTCGAGGAGGATGCGCTCGACGTCGTCGACCGGGCGCGTCTTCGCCCACGCCGCGACCGCGGCGTCGGCGTGCTCGCGCTCGAGACCCGGACGACCCATGCGTTCGCACAGCGCCACCCACTGCCGGTCGCTGGTACACGTCACCGAGATCCAGCCGTCGGCGCACTCGTAGGTGTTGATCGGCGCGCCCCGTGCGTCGGCGTTCCCCGACCGGAGCGGCCGGCCGGTGCGCGCGTAGAAGTCGACGGGCTCGTCCCACACCTGCGCGGCAAGGACATCGAGCATCGACACGTCGACGAGTTGCCCGGCACCGGTAGCGTCACGGTGACGTAACGCGGCCAGCGCGCCGAGCGCGGCGAACATGGCCGTGCTGTGATCGGCAATGGTCGTCCCCGCGCGCAGGGGCGGTCCGTCGGGGAAGCCGGTGCGCGCCATGAACCCCGACGCGGCCTGCACGATGTTGTCCATCGCCGGGAGGTCCGGGCCGTCTTGCCCGTAGCCGGAGATCGCGACGTAGACGAGTCGGGGGTTGAGCGCGCGGAGATCGTCGTAGCCGAGCCCGAACTTCGCGGTCCCGCCCGGGCGGGCGTTCTCGACGACGATGTCGGACTGTTCCGCGATCTTGCGCAAGAGCCGCTGACCGTCGGGATGGGTGATGTCGATCGCGACGCTCCGTTTGCCGCGCGCCCGCTTGAGAAACGGCATCGCGATCGCCCCGTCGACGTACTCGGTCGTCGCACCACCGTCCGGGTGCGCGAGGGGCGCGAGCCGCCGACTCCTCGTCGGTTCCGGCGGTTCGACCGCAATCACCTCGGCGCCGAGCGACGCGAGAAAGAACGTGCACATCGGCCCCGACACGAACCGGCTGAGGTCGAGGACGCGTATCCCGTCGAGCGCGCCACTCACTGTTACACGCCCTCCTGCAACTGCCGGCGCAACACGAACTTCTGGACCTTCCCGCTCGCCGTACGCGGGAAGTCGACAACCGTGCGCACCTCTTCGGGCCACTTCTGCCGCGCGAGGCCGGCGCCTTCGAGGTGAGCGCGCACCGCGCCGAGGTCGGGAGCGGTGGCGTCGAGTTGCATGCGGAGGAACGCACACGCGTGCTCACCGAGGCGTTCGTCGGGCGCCGCGACGACCGCGACCTCGGCGACACCCGGCAGCCGGATCAGTTGCTCCTCGATTTCGGCGGCGCTCACGTTCTCGCCGCCCCGGATGATGATGTCCTTCTTGCGATCGGTGATGGTCATGTAACCGTCGCCGTCGAGCACGCCGATGTCGCCGGTCATGAACCACCCGTCGGCACTGAACGCGGCGGCAGTCTCCGCGGCGTCGGTGTAGCCGACGAACTGATCCGGGCCCCTCGACCAGATCTCTCCGGGTTCACCGCCCTCGACGTCGTTCCCGTCGTCGTCGACGAGGCGCATCTCGACACCGGGTAACGGACTCCCGTCGGTCGCAACGCGCTTGTCGTGCGCCGTCTCGGGATAGCTGCCCGTGATCGACGGGTGCTCGGTCGACCCGTAGCTGCGCGCGGTCTCGATGCCGAGTGCCGCGCAGCGCTCCCCCACCGCGGCGGGAACGGCCGAGCCACCGAGCCCGATGAACGGCATCAACTTCGCGTGCCGGTCAGGGTCGAAATCGGGATGGTCGAGCAGACTCGTGAGGAAAAACGTCGAACCCTGCCCGGCAGACAAACCCTCGTCGAGCATCGCCTCGAGGACGCGTCCGGGATCCCATACGTCGATGAGGTGGATCTCGGCGCGCCGGAACACCGGGATGAGCAGGGCTGCGAGCATGCCGATGCCGTGCCCGACGGGCGCGCCGATGATGACCGCCGGGCCGCCGCGGGAGTCCTGCATGGCGCTGAGCTGATGAATTTCCGCGTTGATCGTGCGGTGCGAATGCACGACACCCTTTGGGTTCGACGTCGTGCCCGACGTGTACGCGATGAGGGCCGGCGAACGCGCGTCGACGGTGGCAACCGTGTCGAGCGACCCGGCGTTCGTGAGGTCGTCGAACGCGAGCAGATCGCGTCCGCCGCGGTCGCCGACGACCGCGACCCATTCGAGATCGGGCAACTCCCGGAGGCCGTCGAGGTTGGCGAGGAAGTCCTGGTGGCCGAAGTGGTCGGCGGTGACGAGCGCCTTCACCCGCGTCTTGCGCAGGATGTAGTCGACCTCTTTCGGCCCGTAGAAGTGCACGATGGGCACGATGACCGCGCCGAGGTACGTCGCCGCGTAGAACGTGGCCGCCGCCTCGAGCCAGTTCGGCAGCTGGAACGCAACGGCGTCGCCTCGCTCTACCCCCCGCGCCCGCATGCCCGCCGCGACGCGCCGGGCGAGGGCGTCGACGTCGCCGAGCGTGCCCCGGAACGGGTTGCGATCGGAACGCACGACGAAGGGATGCGTCGCGGCCTCGACGAGCCCGGCGGCCAGCAACTCGCCCAGGCTTTCGTCGCGCCAGAAACCCTCGCGCACGTACCGCTGCGCGTCCTCATCTCGAATCACGCGACCTACGAACTCCACGGATTCGAGTCTCGCACGCGAGCCGAACCGCGGCGTTTGACCTAGAGCGAGGGCAACTGGAAGAGCGGCACCCGGGGCCGCGCTGACTTGTCGTTTGCACACGTAATGCGAGTAATAGCTACGCATTCCCTGTCCAAACGAGAAAATATTGTTGTCATTAGTATCACTATGACGTACATTAGCCACGTGATAACCGTTAAAATGACAAAGGATCGAAGTCTGCCCTCGAGCTTGGCGGCGCTGGTTGCCGAACTCGAACTCCGTCAGCCCGGGGTCGTCACAAGAAAGCTGCTCGCAGACGCCGCGCTCGAAGTCGGGTCCAATCTCGGCCCGTCCGACATCGCCGAGCGCCTCGTCCGCCGAGGTTGGCTCTTCCCCCTGCGCACCCGCGACGCGTGGGAGTTCGTGCCCGGATCCCGCGCCGGGCACTACGCCAGTGGAGATCCCTGGATCGAACTGCGAGCCCTCTTGGAACACAATCCCAAGGCGCCGGTGGCGATCGCGTTCGAATCCGCAATCTGGGAGTACGGCTACACGTCGCATCAACCGAGCACTCCCGTACTCGCGCATCGTCCGGCATGGCGCCCGCCGACTTCGCTATCGGTCCGGTCCGCATCTTTCGATTGGCGGCTCGCGACAGGCGAAGCGAGCGGGCTGCCGTTGTGGCAACCGGCAACCACGCTCGCGGCGATCGCCCACCGTCCGTCGGCGCAAGGCGACTGGGCGAATGCCGACGAGTGGCTTCCGGAAACGTTCCGTGCGACGACGCCCGACGACGTGTTGCTCGAAGCGACCGACCGGGGACGGGCCACGTTGGTCCGGCTCGGTCATCTCGCCGAATGGTCCGGTCGCACCGACATTGCCGACACGATCGACGCCCGTGTGCCCAATCGCCGGACAGTGACGTATCTCGGCAACCGGGATGATCGGACTGTCTGGATCAAGCGCTGGCATCTGTATGACTCGCTGCTGTCGCCGCGATGATCACGCAGGGCTTTCTGGCACGACGTTGTCGAGGACGGCCTCGGCCTCGGGCCGCTTGTGGCCATCGATGCCGTGTCGGCGGTCGACATCACTCGTCTCCCATCCGAAGACATCGGGCTGCTGACCCAAGCTGCTGACCCAAGCTGCTGACCCAAGCTG
>JAWXCJ010000111.1:0-2855 GCA_034408875.1 Actinomycetota bacterium | reverse complement strand
CTGCTTGGGCTTGACCGCGGTGCCGAGCCACTTCGGGTCGACTTCTTGCAGCACGTACGAAGTCGAGAACTCCGGCATCGGCGGATTCGCATCGGTCTTGGCCATCGCTTCAGGGTACCGCCGTCAAAAAGGGCCCCGATCCCCGGGTCAGTGCTGGATGGGGCCGGTGTCGACGACCTCGAACGCGCTGCCGGGAACTGACTTCAACTGGTTGAGGTCGTTGTCGTTCCACCGGGGGTCGGCGGCCCCGGTGATGAACCAGGGCGAGCCGTTGTCGGCGACGATCATCCCGTACTTCTTCAGTGCCTCGAGAATGACCCGGGTCTGGCCCGTGTAGCCCGAGATGTCGTAGCCGGCCTTGAGGCGGAACCGCAGCCCCATCGGCGGGCGGTTCGCGTCGGTGCTCGACGACGCGAAATGCGTCGCGGGCAACACGTACCCGCGCTGCGTCCACTTCACGGTGAACCGCAACGCGTGATTGATCTTGCCCGCCGCAACTTCGTCGTACCGAACGAGTCCGGGCAGGATCGGCAGTCCGGCCGCGTCGGCCGAGGTCCAACCGAGCGGACGCAACGCGTTCGACCGCAAGTCCCAGTTCGTGCCCGAGTCGGCTTCCCAGTGGTCGCCCCGCCAGAACGCGCGGTACAGCTCGAACAGGTGGCACGACTCCTTCTGCACCGCGATTACATGACGATCGCCGTCGGAGGCGTTGCCACCTTCGACGGGCGCCGTTGATGGGATCGGGAACGGTCCCGGGTCGCTCTCGTCGCCGTATGCGGTGTACACGATCGGCTGCGCCGGTTCGGCCGCGCCGACGACGATGAACGGAATCCCGTACTGGCCGCCACCGCCGAAGTCGGGGTGAAGCTTGGTGCGGGCCGTGACGCCCGCGGCCGACGCGATCACATTGTTGACGAACGCGTTCGAATTCGGGTGCACGGGGAGCGCGGAGATGTCCTTGTTCCACGCGTTGTCGCTCGGGAACACGGGACAGCCCTCGATCGTGGGACTCGTGCCGGGCGGCGGTGGCGGCGGCGGGAGCCCAGGCCGACAAGCACCGAGCGCAACGAGCGCAACGACCACGACCAGAATCCGAACTCGCACTTGCTTCCCCCTGTTCGCCTCTGGGATCGACCAGACCCGTTGGGAACCTTGAGTCATGACCCCGTCAACGCATCGATCCGAATAAGGAACCCGGCGGCGCCGAACGACCGGGCGCTCGCCAGCGCCTGGTCGAGCAGATCGCCGGCCCGATCGTCATTCGAAAGGAGCGCTTCGAGACGCCCGAGATGCTGGGCGACGGGGCCCCAGTACGCACCACCGCCGCCGAAACAATTCAGCACCACATGTCGGTCGGAGAACGGCCGCAGGGCATCGGCCAATACGACGGCACCGCGCGAATCGCCCACGGTTGCCGCAACGTCGGCGAGCACCGCGACCGAAAGCAACCAGTTCGAGTCGGGTGGGAGCACGAAGTCGCGCTGCGCGAAATAACCGTACGCGTCACGCGCCCCGGTCTCGTCGCCGGCCTCGGCGCAACACAGGGCGAGCACCGCCCGGTAACACGGAATGTGCGGGTTGGCGTCGGCGGCGCTGCGCAGCAGTTCGACCATCTCCGCCGAGCGCCCTTGGAACAGCCGGATGTCGACCAGGTTCACGCCGAGCGTGGCCATCGCTTCGGGATGTTCCGCGGGCGCCTGCCGGCCGAGCGCGTCGAACGCGAGTGCCTCGGCTTCGTCGAGCCGACCGTCGACGATCGCGACGAGCGCCTGCCATGTCATCGTCGCCCACGACCAGTAGGGGTGCGCGAGCCGCGCCGCGAGGTCGGTCGCGGCGGTCAGCGCGCCGTCGACCCCGGGCCGGTCGCCCAGCTCGATCAGGTCTTCGACCAGCGCGAGGTGCGCCGAGAGGTGGCGTTCTGGTGAGACGAGACCGCGGGGCAACGCCAGCACTTCGTGCGCGTCGGCGACGCGCGCTTCGGTGCCGTCGGGTCCCATCAGCGCGATCCGGCGTGACAGGAGCGCACCGGCGAGCAGATCGGCGTCGTCGGTCTTGCGGGCTTCGGCGACGCAGCGTTCGGCGATCGCGTCGCGCTCGCCCTTCGCGTCGGTCAACACGAGCGCGAGCGCGAGTTCGCCCAGCGTCGGCACGACGAGGTCGATGTCGTCGGCGGCGAGGCCGTCGAGGACACCGCGCAGGATCGTCGCGCGCTCGGCGTCGTCGAGGTCGATGGCGACCCCGCGGCCGCCGCCGCCGACGAGTGCGAGCGCGGCTTCGGCCGCGGCGCGACCGCGCCGATGCGCGCGGGCGAGTGCGAGAGCTTCTTCGATCGCGGCCCGGCCCGCGGCCGAGTCGCCGAGCGCGCGGCGGGCCCGCCCGAGGCCGACCCGCGCCGCGCAACCCTGGTCGATCTCGTCCGCGAGCGACAGTGCCCGCTCGAACTGGTCCGCGGCCACGGCCCACGCGGCCGACTCGAGCGCGACCCGGCCGGCCGCCAGGAGCCAGGTCGTGGCGTCGTGGGCGCTGCCGGGCCCGGCTTCCACGTAGTGGTGGGCGACAACGGCCGGGTCGGCATCCCGGCGCGCGAGGGTGTCGGCGAGGCGGCGGTGCAGGCGTTGGCGGCGAGTACCGCCGATGGTTGCCAACACTGCGTCACGGACCAGCGCGTGGACGAAGCGGAACCGCCCGGCCACCCGCTCTTCGAGGAACCGTTGGCGGCACATGTCCTCGAGCATGAGGAGCAGCTCGTCGGGCTCCGCCGGCGAACATGCTTCGAGGGTCTCGACGTCGACCTCGTCGCCGGCGATCGCGGCAAGCGCAATCGCCGCGGTCGCCTCGCGCGGGAGCGCGTCGAG
>JAWXCJ010000110.1:0-3062 GCA_034408875.1 Actinomycetota bacterium | reverse complement strand
GACTGGACCGGCCGCAGCTGGCGAGCCATCAACTGGGACGGCCGCAGCTGGCGGGCCAGCGACTGGGACGGCCGGAGCTGGCGGGGCAGCGACTGGCGCGGCCGCAGCTGGCGGGCCGAGGACTGGACCGGCCGCAGCTGGAGAGGTTGCAGCTGGACGGGCCGCAGCTGGCGCGCCACCACCTGGTCCTGAGCGTCTACGGAAAATCGGATCTATCGATGAAGCGCGGAGCTGTGGGAGTCGACAACACACAGATGGATGTGGCGCCTGCCCGCCCGATGTGGCCGATCTGGGCCCTGGCTGTCGCGATGCTCGTCGCGGCTGCGGCGATGATCGGCGCGTCGATCGCCGACTTGCAGCCGCTCGAGGCGGCACCGATCGTCCTGCCGTGGTGGTTGCTGGCGGCAGGATTCGCGCTGGCGGAGTCCCGCGCGGTTGATCTCCACTACCGCGAGGAGGTCCAGACGTTCTCGCTCAACGAGATCGTCCTCGTGTTGGGGTTGTTCCTTGTCGCTCCGTGGGGCCTCGTGGCCGCCCACGTCGTCGGCGCCGCGCTCGTGCTGCTGCTGCAACGCCGATCGGTCGCGAAGATCGTGTTCAACGTCGGCCAGTTCGCACTCTGCACGTCGGTCGCGATTCTCGTATTCCGCGCGCTCGCCGGCTCGGCGGGTCCGTTCGAAGCGCAGAGTTGGTTCGCAGCACTCGCCGCTGCCTGCGCGAGCGCAGTGCTGTCGGGCGTGGTCATTGCCATCGCGGTGACGATCGCCGAAGGAAACTCGGCGGTCTCCGACCACCTCCTGACCTTCGTCTTCGGTCTGGTCGGAGCGCTGGCGAACACGATGCTCGCCCTCGTCATGGTGATCGTGCTTTGGCAAGCGCCCTGGGCCGCGCTCCTCTTGGTTGGCCCGATCGTCGTCGTCTCGGTTGCGTACCGCGCGTACTTGTCGGAGCACAGCAAACGCGAGGGCCTGCAGTTCTTGTACAACGCGTCGCAGCTCACGAACCGGGCCGACGATCTCGAAGACGGTCTCCTCGCCTTGCTCGACTTCGCCCGTGACACGTTCCACGCCGAGTTCGCCGAGATCGTGATCGCCGGCGATGACGACGACGTGGCGTACCGCACCGCGGCGGGTCCGGGTACCGCGATGCGGCGCATGGAAGCCGTGTCGCATGCGATGCTCGACGCGCTCCCGACGCTCGCGACGCCGGCGTTTGTCGACGCCGATTCGCTCGCGTCCGTCGACGCTCGCGACGGGTACGGCATTGGTGCAGCGATGCTCGCACCCCTCGTCGGCAGCTCCGGTTTGCGCGGCGTCGTGCTCGTCGCCAAGTCGCAGCACGCCAGCCTGCCGTTCGAGAAGGAGGCGCTGAACCTCTTCGAGACGTTCGCGAACCATCTCGGTGTGATGCTCGAGAAGAACCAGTTGAGCAACTCGCTCGCGCAGCTTCACCAGGTCAAGCAGGAGCTGAGCCATCAGGCGTTCCACGATTCGCTCACGGGTCTCGCCAACCGGGCGCTGTTCCGTGACCGGGTCGAGGAAGCGCTCGCGAATGCCGGCGGCGACAGCGGGCTCGCGGTGTTGTTCATCGACCTCGACGACTTCAAGACGGTCAACGACACGATGGGCCACGCCGCCGGCGACTACCTGTTGCAGGTGGTCGGCGACCGCATTGCTGCCTGCGTCGGCGATGGTGACACGCCCGCCCGCCTCGGCGGCGACGAGTTCGCTGTGCTGCTGCCCGGCGTGGCGCACGACGCCGACGTCAGGGTCATCGCCGACCGCATCCTTGTGGCGCTCGGCGACCCGGTCGAGATCGACGGCCAGTTGGTCGTCGCGCCGGCCAGCATCGGGATCGCGATGCACGCGCAGGCGATGGACGCGGCCGAGCTGATGCAGAACGCCGACGTCGCGATGTACACGGCCAAGCGAAACGGCAAGGGCCGCTTCGACATGTTCGAGAAGACGATGAGTCTCTCGGTCGCGCATCGCCACCAGGTCAAGATGGGTCTCGAACGCGCGATCGCGAACGGCGAGTTGGTCGTGCACTACCAGCCCGTGGTCGACACCGTGACGAGTCAGATCGTCGCGGCCGAGGCTCTCGTGCGCTGGCAGGACCCGGTTCGAGGCCTGCTACCGCCGAGCGAGTTCGTGGAGATCGCCGAGGAGTCCGGGCTCATCATCGCGATCGGGCGGTTCGTGCTCGAGGAGGCCTGCCGCCAGACGAAGCAATGGTCGGCCGTCGCGCCCGGCTTGCGCGTGTTCGTCAACCTCTCGACCCGCCAGTTGGCCGACCCGGACCTGTTCGACGTCGTGGCCGCGGCTTTGCATACGTCCGGGCTCGAACCGTCGCAGCTCGTCCTCGAAGTGACCGAGACGACGATGATGCAAGACATCGACCTCGCACGCGAGACCCTGGCCCGGCTCAAGCAACTGGGTGTCGGCATCGCGATCGACGACTTCGGCACCGGCTACTCGTCGCTGAGTTACCTGCGCCAGCTGCCCATCGACACGCTCAAGATCGCGAAGGAGTTCATCGACGCGGTCGACCACACCGACGAGGACGCCGCGTTCGTCGGCGGCATCGTGAAGCTCGGTCACATGATCGGCCTGCAGGTCGTCGCCGAAGGCGTCGAGCGGGTCGAGCAGGCCGCCCGCCTGATCGACATGGGTTGCGACATGGCGCAGGGCTACTACTACTCACGCTCGTCGGAGCCGACCGGCTTGGACCATCTCCTGGGCGCGATTGAGCAGGCATCGGGCGAGCGCTCTGTGTCGTCCGTCACTCAGTAACCCCAAGCGCACGACGATCTGGGTCGATCGGCACGGGCCGCGCGGCTCCAATGCTGGAGTTCGACCGGCGAGGCTCTGGCGTCTCACGTTGTACGTACCCCAGAATGAATCATTGTGGGTGTCCGTCTGCGTACGCCGCACTTGATCGGTTGCGAACAACCTCTCCGCGAACTCTTCGACGCGCTCGATGAGGTCGGCGTCGAGGGCGGACGCCTGGCGTTGGTGGGCGGCGAGGCCGGGATCGGCAAGACGCGCCTCCTGGACGAGTTC
>JAWXCJ010000109.1:0-13627 GCA_034408875.1 Actinomycetota bacterium | reverse complement strand
GGCGAAGAAGACGAAGGCGAAGAAGACGACGACTAGGTAGCGCCGGACCCCCGGACGACCTGGCGAGTGCCGGCCGGCTGGACCCAGCCGGCTTGCACTCGGCGGCCGAGAGTGCCAACATGACTTAGCACTCCCCGCTCGGGAGTGCTAAGTACGCACCCGACCCAATCCGCAGCATCCAGGCTGCCACAGGGGGTTTTTGCAGATGCCCAAGCAGATCGCCTACGACGAGCACGCCCGGCGGGCCCTCGAGTCGGGCATGAACAAGTTGGCCGACGCAGTACGCGTCACCCTCGGCCCGAAGGGCCGCAACGTCGTCCTCGAGAAGAAGTGGGGCGCACCCACGATCACCAACGACGGTGTCTCCATCGCCAAGGAGATCGACCTCGAGGACCCGTTCGAGAAGATCGGCGCCGAGCTGGTCAAAGAAGTTGCCAAGAAGACCGACGACGTTGCCGGCGACGGCACGACGACCGCGACGGTGCTCGCGTGGGCGATGGTCCGTGAGGGCCTGCGCAACGTGGCCGCCGGTGCGAACCCGATGATCCTGAAGCAGGGCATCGAGGCCGCAGTCGAAGGTGCAGTCGAGTCGATCAAGGCGCAAGCCAAGAAGGTCGACACCGACCCGCAAGCGATCGCCAACGTCGCCGCCATTTCCGCGGCCGACAAGGAAATCGGGCAGATGATTGCCCAGGCGCTCGAGAAGGTCGGCAAGGACGGCGTCATCACCGTCGAAGAGAGCCAGACCTTCGGCATGGAACTCGACCTCGTCGAGGGCATGCGATTCGACAAGGGCTACATCTCGCCGTACTTCGTCACCGACCCCGAGCGCATGGAAGCCGTGCTCGACGAACCGCTGATCCTGCTCGTGTCGAGCAAGATCTCGGCCGTCAAGGACCTCCTTCCCGTGCTCGAGAAGGTCATGCAGAGCGGCAAGCCGCTCGTCATCGTCGGCGAAGACGTCGAGGGCGAAGCGCTCGCCACGCTCGTCGTCAACAAGATCCGCGGCACGTTCAAGTCGGTTGCCATCAAGGCCCCCGGCTTCGGCGAGCGCCGCAAGGCCATGCTCCAGGACATCGCGATCCTCACCGGTGGTCAGGTGATCTCCGAGGAAGTCGGCCTGAAGCTCGACAACGTCGCGCTCGACCTTCTCGGTCGGGCCCGCAAGGTCGTCATCACGAAGGACGAGACGACCATCGTCGAGGGTTCCGGCACCAAGAGCGACGTCCAGGGTCGCATCACGCAGATCCGCAACGAGATCGAGAACACCGACTCCGACTACGACCGCGAGAAGCTCCAGGAGCGTCTCGCCAAGTTGTCGGGTGGTGTCGCGATCATCAAGGTCGGCGCGGCCACCGAAGTGGAGCTCAAGGAAAAGAAGCACCGCATCGAAGACGCGGTGCAGACGACGAAGGCTGCGGTCGAAGAGGGTGTCGTGCCCGGCGGCGGTGTTGCGCTGGTCCGTGCCCAGGCCAAGGTGCTTGAGATTGCGGCGACGCTCGAAGGCGATGTCGCGACCGGTGCCAAGATCGTTGCTCGTGCGCTCGAAGAGCCGCTCAAGCAGATCGCGGTCAACGCCGGCCTCGAAGGCGGCGTGATCGTCGAGAAGGTGAAGAGCCTCAAGGGTGCGCACGGCCTCAACGCCTCCACCAATGAGTACGAAGACCTCGTGAAGGCCGGCGTCATCGACGCCGCGAAGGTGACGCGCTCGGCGCTGCAGAACGCAGCTTCGATTGCGGCGCTGTTCCTTACCACCGAGGCCGTCGTTGCCGACAAGCCCGAAAAGGAAGGTGCCGGCGGCGGTATGCCCGGCGGCATGCCCGGCGGCATGGGAGACATGGACTTCTAGTCCGTCCTTCCGCAGTTTCGTCAGGGGCGCCCTCCGGGGCGCCCCTTTCGCGTCGATGAGTAGTCGTGAGAATCGCTGCGGGATTCCTGGTCGGCGTGGCGTTGCTGGCGGGTTGCTCGTCGGGTGACGACGACGACACGACGGCCGCGCCGCCCGGCACCGAAGCCCACGAGTCGCGCATCGAGGAAGCGTCGGCGACGAGGTGCGCGACCGAGGTCGCGACGCTGCAGACCGCGGTCGAGGCGTACAAGGCGATGAACAGCGGCGCGATCCCGGCGACCGAGGCGGAGCTCGTGACCGCGCAGGTCCTCGTGCGCGAGGCGGAGTACGCCGACCTCGACGCGGCCGGAACTGCCGTTCCGGCGCCCGTGTGTTCGGAATAAACAGAGCCCGATATCCTCGGGCGCATGGCCTCGGTGCAACCCGTTCAGCCCTCGACGGGGTGGGGAGTGCTGCACCTCTATTACCGGGTCGATCGCGAGCGGGCCGAGCGCGACCCGAGTGCGGCCAAGCACATCGCCGACGCGGTCGCCGCCCTCGAAGCCGACGGTCACCAGGTGCTGCCGGTTGCGGTGTTGGGCCACAAGGCCGACATCGGGTTCGTCGCTCTCGGTCCTGACCTGGCCCGCCTGCAACGCTTCCAGCAGGAGTTGCTGCGCGCGCCCCTCGAACCGGTGTACTCGTACGTGTCACTCACGGAACTGTCCGAGTACACGTCGACCGAAGACGACGAGCGGCAGCGCCTCGCCACCGAGGAGGAGCTCGCCGGCGACGAACTCGAGACGCGCCTCGCCGTCTGGCGGGAGCGCATTGCGCACTACCAGGAGCAACGGCTGCACCCGCAGCTGCCACACAAGCAGCTGTTGTGCTTCTACCCGATGTCGAAACGGCGTGCGCCGGGCGACAACTGGTACGAGCTCCCGTTCGAGGAGCGCAAGCGGCTGATGGGCGGCCACGCGCGCGTCGGCCGCACGTATGCAGGCCGGATCCTCCAGCTCATCTCCGGTTCGACCGGCATCGACGACTGGGAGTGGGGCGTTACGTTGCTTACCGACGACGCGGTCGCGCTGAAGGACATCGTGTCCGAGATGCGGTTCGACCCGGTGTCGGCGCGGTACGCCGACTTCGGTCCGTTCTACACGGGCCTCGTACTTCCGGTTGCCGACGCGTGTGCGCGTGTCGGTCTCGTCGTCGACCGCGCGGAGGGCCAGGCGCAGTGAAGGGCGACGCGCATCGGATCTTCGTCTCGTTTCCCGAGTCGCTGGTCGACCGACCGATGATCTACGAGATCGTCAAGAACTACGACGTCGTGCCCAACATTCGCCGGGCCAACGTCGAAGCCCATTCGGGTTGGATCATTCTCGAACTGAACGGCGCCCCCGAGGCGCGCGCCGCGGCCGTGGCCTACCTCCAGGAGTTGGGCTGCACGGTCAACCGCATGGAAGGCGACGTCGTCGCCGGTTGACGCATGAACCCGCCCGATGCCGAGGAAAGAGCACGCGGTCGCGCACTCATGGACGAGGCCGCGGCGGGCATCGTCGAAGGCGTGCAACGGCTCGGTACCGAGTGGGTCGTTGCCGCCGTTCGCACCATCGCGGGCGACGACCGCGACATCGAGGCGAAGGCCCGTGCCGCGGGCGAGGTCGCAACGGCACGCGTTGTCGCCGAGTTGCAGGCGTTGTTCGCCGAGGCTCCCGAACGCCAGCGAACAACGCCACTCGAGATCGTCCGCACGTTGCGGCGGGAGGCGACGGCCGTGCTCTCGGAATTGGGCGTGCCTCCCGTACGCCGCGACCCGTACGAGGAGCGGGCGTTTCCTGACGACCTGTACGGAATCGTCCCGCGGTCATTGGCCGATTTGGGTGACGATGACCTCGGTCCGCTGTTGCTGGTGTGGGGAATGGGGAAAACGATGACGCTGCGAGGGAACCCACCGGATGTATAGACCTATGGGGACGGGCTCTTGTGGTGAGCCCGGTCGAGAAGCCACCATTGGCCTGCCGCTTGGCAAGGGGGGACGGAGCCCATGGCGGGGCACGGGGTGAGCGGGGGTAGCCAGGACGGCGATCAGACGATCGATGTCCGCGCTCGGGCCACCGAACTACGCAACGGGCACGACGCGGTACTCGTCGTGGCCGCCGGGCCGGACGGTCGTATGTACGCGGAGGCCGCCAACGAGTCGGCGCGCACGCTGCTGCGAATTTCGCGCGCCATGCCCCAACTCGACGACGACCCTCCGGCGCATGTGGTGCCGCTCATCGAGCGGATCCGCCTGGCGTTGGGTCGCGACCGGGCCACGAGTGAGCAGCTGGTGCTGCGGATGGAGGACGACGCCCGGGTGCGCGTCGACCTGCAGCTCGAACCCTTGCCCGGATCGGGTGACACGACGCGTCTGATCACGGTGGTTCGTTTCGCCGGCGACTCCGACGTCGCCGACGTCGTCACCGCGCCCGGTGTCGGCGTGTTCCGTACTGAACGCGGGATCGGCGCGGTCTTCGTCGACGACGCGTTCCTCGAACTCCTCGGCCTGGCGCACGAACAGGCACTCGGCCACGGGTGGCTCGACGGTATCCACCCCGACGACCGGCTCTTTGTCGACGGGGCGATGAGCGATGCGGTCGAACACGAAGAGGGGATCGACATCGAGTGCCGCGTTGTGCGCAGCGGTGTCGACGAGCGCCGAACTCGGCTGCGCGCGGTGCCGGTGCGCGACGACGACGCGCGCGTCGCCGGCCTGCTCGCGTCGTTGATCGACGTCACTGACGCATTCCAAGCACAACAGGAGTTGCTCCGGCTGCAACGCACGGTCGAAGCCACGACCGACTTCGTCACCTTCCACGGCGTCGACGGGGGCATGTTCTTCGCGAACGAAGCCGCGCGGGCGTTCTTCGGTGTCGCAGCGGGGGAGCCGGTCCCGCCGCTGGGTCCGGAGGACTTTCTCGACATCTCCGACGACGAGATGCAGCAGGTCCGCGACACGATGATCGACGAAGGGCGTTGGGCGGGTGAACTCGACCTTCGCGGTGCCGGCGGTCGGGTGATGCCGACGTCGATCGTGGTGGTCGCGCACCGCAATGCCGAAGGCGACTTCGAGTACTTCTCCGCGCTGGCGCGCGACATCTCGGAGCGGCGCGCCCATGAGGCGCAGGTGACGGCGGGGACGGCGTGGTTCCGTTCGATCGTGCAGAACGCTCCCGACCTGCTCACGGTCCTCGGTCCCGACGGTCGCATCAGATATGTCAGCCCTTCGGCCGAGCGTCTGATCGGCTACCCGCCCGAGGAACTGATCGGGACCATGTTGAGCACGCTCGTCCCGAAAGAAGACGTCGCGCTCGTAGATTCGCTGCGCGAAGCGATCCTCAAGTCGCCCGGCCAGCCCGTGCGCACCGAGGGCCGCGTCCTGCACCGCGACGGGTCGACCCGTGTGCTCGAGGGCAGCCTGACCAACCTGCTCGACGACGACATCGTGAACGGGATCGTCTTGAATTTCCGCGACGTCACCGAGCAGCGGCGGGCGGAGCTCGGCCGGCGACGCAGCGAGACCGCGCTGCGCGCGATCGTGCAGGCCTCCCCGCTGGCGATTGTCGCATTCGACCCGCAGGGGATCGTCCATGTCTGGAACGCGGCGTGCGAGCCGCTGTTCGGGTGGTCGGCCGACGAGGTAGTCGGGGTCCGCCCACCCTTCGTCGCCGACGAGCCCGCGTTCGACGCATTGCTCGCCCGCGTGTTCAGCGGCGAGACGGTCACGGGTCACGCGGCACAGTATTTGCGCGTCGACGGTGCGTTCGTCGACGTCAACGTCGCGGTCGCGCCACTCCGCAACGGTACCGACCGAGTGGTGACGGCCGTTGCCGTCATCGCCGATGAGTCCGAGCAACGACAGGCCGAGCGTGCGTTGCGCCAAAGTGAGGTCCGCTTCCGTTCGCTCGTCCAGAACTCCACCGACATCGTGACCGTGCTCGACGCGCGCAACTGCGTGTCGTACGCGAGCCCGAGTTCGTGTTCGTTCCTCGGGCTCGATCCCGACAACTACGGCGACGAACCGCTGCGCGGGTATATCCACGCGGCCGACCTTCCCGCGGTGCGGACGCTCTTCGGCCGACTGCATGCTGATCCGGGCGCCACCGAGACGTTGACGTTCCGTATGACGCGCGCCGACGGTGAATCGCGCTGGATCGAGATGACCGCGACGAACCGACTCGACGATCCCGCCGTACGCGGCCTCATCACGAACTCGCGCGACATCACCGACCGCTTCGAGGCCGAGGAGACGATTCGGTCGAGTGAAGCGCGTCTGCGAGCGTTGGTCGCCAGTGCCTCCGACGTGATCTCGGTCATCGACAGCAACGGTGCGTTGCGCTACTCGAGCCCGGTCGGGGAGCACTTGCTCGGCTATGAGACCGGCGCGGGTTACGGCGAGAACATCTTCGACATCATCCACCCCGACGACCGACCGCGCATCATGGAGCTGTTCACCATGGCGCGCGAGATCCCGGGCATGTTCCGGCCCATCGAGGTGCGCCTCGAACGGGCCGACGGCTCGTGGATGCATGCCGAGGTCGTGGCCAACAATCTGCTCAACGACCCGTCGGTGCAGGGCATCGTCATCACGACGCGCGATGTCAGCGAACGAAAAGACGCCGAAGAGGCGCTCCGCGCGAGCGAGGCGCGCGTGCGAGAACGTGACGCTCGCTACCGAGCCGTCGTCGACGCGCAGACCGAACTCGTGTGTCGGTACCTCCCCGATTCGACCCTCACGTTCGTGAACCGAGCCTTTGCCGAGTTCCACGGCCGCGACCCTGAGGGTCTCGTCGGGTCGAAACTCGTGGACCTCGTCCCTCCGGTCGAGCGCGGACCCCAAATCGACCGCCTCCGCGAATTCGGGCCCGAGCGCGAAGTGCAGACGAAGGAAGACTGGGAGGTCGCGGCCGACGGATCGGTGCACTGGTACCAGTGGACGGACCGCGCGTTCCTCGGTGACGACGGCGAGGTATTGGAGTTCCAGTCGGTCGGAACCGATGTCACCGAACGACGCCGGGCGACCATGCTGACGGCCCACCAGGCCGAGATCCTCGAAGGCGTGGCGCGCGGGGTCCCGCTCGACCAGACCCTGCGGACGATTGCGGGCACCGTCGAAGACCACTTCCCGCGGCTCGCGTGCGCGATCTCACTCCTCGACGAAGACGGCACGACGCTCCGCATCGGCGCCGCACCGACCCTCGGCAGCCGCTTGACCGATGCGATGGACGGTGTGCGCATCGGTCCCATCAGCTGTTCGGCGGGCACGGCCGCGTACCGCCGTGAACCGGTCTACGTAAGCGAAATCGCCACCGACCCGCTCTGGATCGAACGGCGCGAAGTCGCGGTTGCCCACGGCATCGCCGCGTGCTGGTCCACACCGATCTGCGGGAGCGACGGCTACACCGTGCTCGGGACGCTCGACGTGTTCGCCCGCGACCAATGTCTTCCCGAGCCCGAGCACGAGCAGATCTTCTCGCTGCTCGCGCACCTCGCCTCGATCGCCATCGAACGCAAGGAGTTCGAGGAGCGGCTCGCGCACCAGTCGATGCACGACCCGCTCACCGGCCTGCCCAACCGGCTGTTGTTCCTCGACCGTCTCGGACTCGCGGTTGCCCGTTGCGGCCGGATGCACACCGAGGTGGGCGTGCTCTTCCTCGACCTCGACCGGTTCAAGAACGTGAACGACAGCGTCGGTCACGACGCGGGCGACGAGTTGCTCATCGCCGCCGCGCGCCGACTCGAGTCGTTGTTGCGCCCGGGTGACACCGTGGCGCGCTTCGGCGGCGACGAGTTCGCGATCCTGTGCGAAGACCTGCCGGTCGAGACTTCGCGCGAGCTGGTCTCCGAGATCTCCAGCCGGCTCCTTGCGGCCGTGGCCCAGCCTTTCATCGTGCGCGGCGCCGAGACGTTCGTCAGCGCGAGCGTCGGCATCGCCATCGCGAGCGGCGCCGAGCGGCCCGAGGAGCTGCTGCGCGACGCCGACGCGGCGATGTACAGCGCCAAGGAGTCGGGTCGCGGACGCGTCATGGTGTTCGACGACACCATGCGCGCGCGTGCCTTGGCCCGACACGCGACCGAGAACGCGCTGCACCGTGCGATCGAACGCAGCGAACTCCGCGTGTTCTTCCAGCCGATCGTGTCGCTGAAAGAGGCGCGGTGTGTCGGGGCCGAGGCACTCGTGCGCTGGCAGCATCCCGAACGTGGCCTCATCGCGCCGGCCGAGTTCATTCCGGTTGCCGAAGAAACCGGGCTGGTCGTCGTGCTCGGCGAATGGGTACTCGAGCAGGCGGCGCGCGAGGCCGCACAGTGGCAGGTCGAGCACGACCAGTCGTTCCTCGTGTCGGTCAACCTCTCGGCGCGCCAACTCGCGCAGCCACAGCTCGTCGAAGTCGTTGCCGGCGTGATCGCCCGCACCGGTGTGTTGCCGTCGAACCTCTGCCTCGAGATCACCGAGAGCGTCCTGATGGACGACGCCGAGCTCGCCATGGGCATGATCGAGCAGGTACGGGCGCTCGGCGTGCGCTTGCACATCGACGACTTCGGAACCGGCTACTCCTCGCTCGGCTACCTGAAGCGCTTCCCCGTCGACGGCGTGAAGATCGACCGGTCGTTCGTCGACGGGCTCGGCACCGACCCCGGCGACGCGGCGATCGTGTCGGCCGTCATCGGCCTGGCCCATGCGCTCGAACTCGACGTCGTGGCCGAAGGGGTGGAGACCGAGGAACAGCTGGCCGAGCTGATCAACCTCGGATGCGACGCGGCCCAGGGCTACTTCTTCGCCCCGCCCCAGCCCGCCCAGGACGTCCGCGACCTGATCGGCCGGAACCGGAGCTGGCGGCCACCGGGCACCATTCTGATGAGAACCTGACCGGTTCACACTGCCGTAACAAAGAGGGCACGGCCGAGAAACAGGCCGACTCCAGACTCCCCTGGACACGAACAGGGGGTACTCAAGGGTGGTCTTCGATAGTGCAAACCTCGACGCGGGGGCAACCGCGTGGGTGTTGACCTCGTCAGCGCTCGTGATGTTCATGACGCCAGGTCTGGCGTTCTTCTACGGCGGCATGGTGCGGGGCAAGAACATGCTCGCCATGCTGATGCAGAACTTCTTCGCACTGGGCCTCATCAGCGTGATCTGGGGTTTCCTCGGGTACTCGTTGGCCTTTGGCGGTACCAACCCGCTGATCGGGAACTTCGACTTCGTCGGCATGAAAGATGTCGCGACGATGTATCCCGACGACCCGACCGGGTGGTTCGGGGCGTTCGTGATCCCGCCGATCGTGTTCATGGCGTTCCAGATGATGTTCGCCATCATCACGCCGGCGTTGATCACCGGTGCGATCGCGGACCGCATGAAGTTCTCGGCGTGGGTGTGGTTCCTGGGCCTGTGGTCGATCCTCGTGTACTCGCCGGTCGCGCACTGGGTGTTCTCGCCCGCGGGGTGGTTGTTCGAGCGCGGTGCCCTCGACTTCGCCGGTGGCACAGTCGTCCACATCAACGCCGGCATCGCCGCGCTCGCGGTGGTGATCGTGATCGGCAAGCGCAAGGGTTGGCCCGACCGGGTCATGCCACCCCACTCGCTGCCGTGGACGATGATCGGGACCGGCATCCTGTGGTTCGGCTGGTTCGGCTTCAACGCCGGTTCGGCACTGTTCGCCGACGGCATCGCCGGGCAGGCGTTCATGAACACGAACATGGCGGCCGCAACCGCAATGCTCACGTGGCTCATCGTCGAGAAGATCAAGGACGGCCACGCGACGACACTGGGCGGCGCCTCCGGCGCAGTTGCCGGTCTGGTTGCGATCACACCGTGCGCCGGGTTCGTCGGCGGTGTGGCACCGTTCATCATCGGTGGCCTCGCCGGCATCGTCTGCTACCTGGCCATCGGTCTGAAGAAGAAGCTCGGTTACGACGACGCGCTCGACGTGATCGCAGTACACCTCGTCGGTGGCATTCTCGGGTCGGTTCTGCTCGGCTTCTTCGCCGACACGAAGATCAACCCGGTTGTGGGCGGCAACAACGGCGTGTTCATCGACGGCGGCAGTTGGGACCTCATGGCCGACCAGCTCGTTGCCGTGGGAGCGACGCTCGTGTTCTCCTTCGCAGTGACGTTCATCATCATCAAGGTCCTCGACCTCGTCATTCCCGGCGGCATTCGGGTCAGTGAGGAAGACGAAGAGGTTGGACTCGACCTCACGCAGCACTCCGAGGTCGCCTACTCGTTCGCCGAGCGTTCGTAGCATGCCGGCCGGAATTCGACAGGGGGAGTACCAGTGAAGCTGGTGACAGCCATCATCAAGCCGTTCAAACTCGACGACGTGAAGTCGGCACTCCAGGAAGCCGGCGTGCAGGGCATGACGGTCATGGAGGTGCAGGGGTTCGGACGGCAACGGGGCCACACCGAGGTCTACCGTGGGGCCGAGTACACGATCGACTTCGTCCCGAAGGTCAAGATCGAGGTCCTGGTTGACGACGGTGACGCGGTCCCCGTGGCCGAGAAAATCATGGAAGCGGCCCGCACGGGCAAGATCGGCGACGGCAAGGTGTGGATCCTCGCCGCCGAGTCCGTGTACCGCATCCGAACAGGTGAAGCAGGCTCGGACGCGCTCTGAGTCTCGACGGGTGAGGAGCGATGGTCGCCGTGTCACTCCGTGATGCGCGGCTATCGCTCCTCACCCAAACCTCGTTGCGAGGAACGGCGTACGGCGCCGCGCTCGCGCAGTTGCTCGACGACACGTTGACCGATCTCTACGGCGAGGGCGGCCAGTCGCCGACAGCCGTGGTCGCTCTGGGTTCGTACGGGCGCCGGGAGCTGTGCCCGGGCTCCGATGTTGACGTCATGTTGCTGCACGGCGCGAAGGCGCGGGGCCGTACGGCCGTCGGCGCGCTCGCCGAACGGCTCTGGTATCCGCTGTGGGATGCGAGTTTCGTCACCGGGCACGCGACGCGCACGGTGAAGGAGTCGCTGGCGCTCGCCGACGAGGATCTCGACGCGCTGACCGCGATTGTCGAAGCGCGCCACGTCTGCGGCGACGACGCGCTCACGACCGAGCTCGTCGGGCGGGGCCGGCAGCTGATGGAGCGGCGCAGCGCGCGCGTGCTCGACGCGCTCGCGGGCGCGGCGGAACGGCGCCGCGTGCGTCCGGGTCCGGTTGCGGAGGTGCTGGAACCCGATCTGAAGGACGGCGCGGGCGGCTTGCGCGACCTGCAAGCGCTCGAATGGGCCGGGTACGCGCTTGGTGTCCGAGGCATCGCGGGCCTTGTCGAGCGGGGGATCCTGTCCGGCGACGACGCCGAGCGGCTCGCCGTGGCGCGCGAATGCCTGCTCGACCAACGGGTCGCGCTGCACCGCACGACGGGTGGTCGCTCCGACCAGCTTGCGCTGCAGGAACAGGACGCAGTGGCGGTGTTGGTGGGCGCGTCCGACGCCGACGCGCTCGTGCACGAACTCGCGACCGCTGCGCGCGACGTCGCCTGGATTGCACGCGATGTGTGGATGCGGGTAGCCGAGGACGGGTCCGCGGGCGGGGCCGCGGACCGGATCCTCGCCGAGGGTGTCGCGTTGCGGGACAACCGGGTGACGCTGCTCTACGACTACGAGGTCACGGCATTGCGTGTGCTCGAGGCGGCGGCGGCGGCCGCCGAGGTCGATGCGCCGTTCGATCGCACGACGCTCGTACAACTCCGCGACATGGCCGCCCCCACTTGGGACGTGTGGGAGCGCGCAGCCTTTCTGAGGTTGTTGCGCGAGGGTGAGCGCGCGGTGTCGGTGTTCGAGGCGCTCGACCACGAAGGCGTGCTCGTACGGCTCGTCCCGGAGTGGGGTCACGTACGGTCGAGGCCGCAACGCAACGCGTACCACCGGTTCACGGTCGATCGGCATCTGCTCGAAGCGGTCGCGGAATGCGCGCGGCTGCTCGACCTGGCCGACGCGCAGCCCATCGAGTTCGACGGGATCGCGGCGCGCGCCTGCCGGCGCCCCGAACTCTTGTTGCTCGGCGCGCTGCTGCACGACATCGGCAAGGGCATGCCCGGCGACCACTCCGATGTCGGCGCGCGTACCGCCGAAGTCTTTGCCCGCCGGATCGGGCTCGACAGTGAAGGCCGCGAGATCCTCAGCTGGCTCGTGCGGAATCACCTGCTGATGGCTGACACGGCGACCCGGCGCGACCTGTCGGACGCGGCCGTGGCCGACAACTTCGCCGCGGCGTGCGCGGGCGACGCCGAACGCCTGCGCCTGCTGTACCTACTGACGATCGGCGACTCACGCGCCACCGGTCCTGCGGCCTGGGGCGTGTCGAAGGCCGCGCTGCTGCGCGACCTGTTCGTGAAGGCGGGCGTCGCGATCGAGCGCGGCGCGGCGACGGCGGTTGCGACCGACCGGCGCGAGGCCCTGTGCGAGATGGTGGGCAAGGACGCCGCGACCGCGTTTCTCGACCAGCTTCCCGACGCGTACCTCCTCGCGTTCGACGCCGAGGAAGCTGTTGGGCACGTCGCTATGTTGCGCGAGGGCTCGGCGATTCGCTGCCACCCGGCCGAAGGCCATGTGACCATCACGGTGGTCGAGCCGGACCGGCCCGGGCTGCTCGCGACACTCGCGGGCGGGCTCACCGTGTGCGGCCTCAACGTCACCGAGGCGTTCCTCTTCGGCACTGCCGGTGGGGTCGCGCTCGACGTGTTTCGCGCCACCGACCCCTACGGTCGGTTGAGCGACGGCGTCGACCGGGTCGAAGCGACGTTGCGCGACGCGTTGCGGGGCGAGATCGACCTCGACCGGCGCGTGGCCGATCGCGAGCGTGACTACCGTCGGACGAACGGCGAGAAGGGCCCCGTTGAGGTGCACATCAATCTGGGCGAGTCGGCGACAGACACTCTCGTCGAGGTCCACACCGACGACGAGCTCGGGTTGCTGTACTCGCTCGCCCGCGCGTTCGCCGCGCTCGAACTCGACGTGCGCGTCGCGAAGGTCCACACGCTGGGCGAACGTGTCGTCGACGTGTTCTACGTGCGCGACGCCGGTGGGGCCAAGGTCGAGGATCCGGCGCGGCTCGAAGAGCTGCGGGCGACGCTCGTCGAGCGGCTGCGCGCCTAGCCTGCCCGACGATGACCGACGCCGACCCGTACGCCGTATCCGCATCCGACCTCCTGCGCTGGGCCGAGACGCTCTCGGGCGTGGCGCGCACGGGCTTGGGGTTCACGCAGAGTTTGTACGAGAAGGAGCGCTTCGAGGAGGTGCTCAAGGTTGCGGCCGACATTCGCGCGTGCGCGATCGAAGAGGCCGAAGGCGACGCGCTGTACGAGGAGTGGCTGACGACGGTCGGCGATGGTGTCGGCGGCTACGTCACCCCGAAGATCGCGGTCGCCGCCGTCGTCGGTAACGACCAGGGCGAGATCCTGCTCACGCAACGGGCTGACTCCGGCTGGTGGCTGTATCCGGTCGGCTGGGCCGATGTCGGCTACTCGCCGTCGGAGATCGCGGTGAAGGAGGTGTACGAGGAGACCGGCATCGAGTGCGAGGTCGTCTCGCTCATCGCCGTGCTCGACGGGTTGCGCCTCGGGTTCGCGCGCCTCCCGATGTACTCGCTCGTGTTCCATTGCCGCATGCTCGGCGGCGAGCTCAAGGGCCACCCGCTCGAAACCGCCGACGTCGGTTTCTACTCCCGCGACGCGTTGCCCCAACCGCTCGCCGCCGAGCATGCGGCAATGGAACACGAGCGAGTACATCGGGAGGCGCGCGAACCCGAGGCGCAACCCGTC
>JAWXCJ010000108.1:0-11588 GCA_034408875.1 Actinomycetota bacterium | reverse complement strand
TCAACCACTACGACCCCACCGGCCAACGCCCCATCAGCGAAGCCGAATACCGGTCCATCGTCGAAGGCCAAGAACAAGGCAACTTCGAAAAAGCCTGGAGCGCGATGGCCGAAGACCCCTGGGGCACCCTCACCATGGTCGCCGTCGTCGGCACCGGCGCCGCCCTCACCCACACCATCACCCGAGCCATCAACAACTGAAGCACCCGGGTGGGGCATATCAGTCCGGGAAACCGTGGGAACCTCCGGTCAGATTCGCGGTGACGTTCGTCGGGGTTGCGGGAGGCGTTGTGGAGTCGGGCGATCGCAAGGTGCGGAACGCGTTGTTCGGAATCGCGGCGTTGGCCGCAATCCGGCTTGTTTTCAACGTCGTGTTCGAGGACTCGTTAGTCGACGCGTACGTCGACGATCAGAACAGCAGCTCCCCTGAGGCCCTGCTGCGCGAGGCTGCTCCCGACTACATGTTCCTCGGCATCGTCAGTCTTGTACTCGGCGTCGCGATCGTGGTCGCCGCGTTGTTGTACGACCGGGGCGCGCGATGGGCGATGTGGGTCGGAGTCGGAGTCGGAGCGCTGCTCGTGTTGTTGAACCTCGCGTTCATCCTCCAGCCGGCGACTGCTCTCTCGAAGATCCTCGGCCTCGCGACCGCGGTCGCGGTCGTCGGCGCGATCGTGATGGTCGTGTCGCGCACACGCGCACTGCGCCTGACCGGGCCGTGAAACCACCGTCGGTCGGCGCGACAATCCTCAAGGTTCTCGCGGCCATTGCGGTCTTCGTCGTGGTCGGCGCGGTTCTCGACGTGAGCCCTTACCCAGGATCTACAGCGGTGAGGTAGTCGTCGGCGTACTCCCGATCGTGTTACGTGATCGAGACCCCCGCCGGATGGCGGCGAGCGACGACGCGGCACCCATTCCGCCCGACGCACTGACGCTGCCGGCGACGAGAGTTGCCGTCTCGGAACGGACGTCCCAGTTCACGTTCGCACCGGCGACCCGCCGAGTGCACGCCATCGGCGCGCTGCACCTCACTCTCGGTTCGGCAGGTGCGCTTCGACGCGAAGCGCACCGACCGGAGCGGGCTCCGGAGCGCAAGGCATCCGACCTCCGAGCCGACCTGGCACGCGTCGCTCCCGGGGCGCCAGTCACCGGTTGAGGGCTGTGTGGTTGCGGCGCGAGCCGCACGCACAAGGGCACATGTGCACGCAACGTGACGTGAAGCGCGCCTCGGGCGGACAAACACCGAACCCTTGACCACTCCCCGTGTCCGACAGGTATCATTTGTCAGCTCCGGGTGGGGAGAGCGGGTATGCGGGGATTGCGAGGTTCTGACCGGTCCGGTCGACCCGCGTTCGGCCGCGCGTCGAAGCCGGACCGACCGACGCTCTCCCGCCGCCAAAAACTCGTCGGTGTCGGGTCGGTGGGGGTCCTCGTGGTCACGATCGCGGCGCTCGCGGCCGTGTCGGCACCGAGTTCGGCGAGCCGTCCGGAACTGTTCGGCGGTTCGCTCGTCCTCGAAAACACGCGGGGCGAACCGGTGGTCGTCGACCTCGCGAGTGGTGCGCTGACAACGCGGTTCGCGGAGCTCGGCGCGTATGTCGATCGGGAAGATCCCAACCCGCACATCACACCCGTCACGAACGGCACGGTGCTCGTGAGCGGGCGCGGATCGTTGAACTTCCTCGGCGTCGAGAACTATCTCGTGAAGAAGGACGCGGGTCTCCTCCTCGCGCCTGACCTCGACGCTGCTCGCGCCTTGGCCGCCGGGAGCGCGGCGTTCGTCGTCGCCCGCCACCCCGACGGCACGTACGTCGCGCTCGTCGACCGGTCGACGCTCGAGAGCAACAAGACCAAGGGCAGTGCGACGATTCCCGGCGCGTTCAGTGAACGGCCCCACACGTTCGCGACGGCGGACGGCGCGCTGTGGATGGTGCGTGACGACAACGTGCTCCTCGAACTCGCGCCCGACGCCGATACCGAGACCGCGCTTGTGCAGGACGAGCACGAAGAACTTGACCCTTCGGCCGTACTCGCCGCGGGCGGCGCGCCCGCCGAGGACGGTCAACCGACGCGCGTCGTCGCGGCAACGGGCGACAACCTGCTCCTGGTCGATGCGACGGGAGCCACGCCGTCGGTCGAGCTCGACAGCGGTGTTGCGAACGCGACGCGCATCGTCCCGAGCACCGGATCCGGGGCGGTCGTGTGGTTCCTGTACGAGAACCCCGAGGGGTGGTGGACCGTCGGCGTCGACACTGACACCCGCACGCGCGTTGGTCCGACGCGCATCGACGGCGACTTCGCATCGGCACCGGTCCCACCCGCGTTCAGCGAGGGGCGCCTCTACACCCTCGAAGGGTCCGACCCGCGCGGTGGCCTCGCGCCGCTCCTCCTCTCGATCGACCCCGTCTCCGGCACGGTGGCGCCACTGCTCGATGCCGACGGCGAACCCGTCGCGTACGCGTTCCGGGAGGGGATCGAACAACCCTCCTTCGTCAACGCGCTCGTGATCGCCCGCGGGCCCCGCGTCGTCTTCAACAACCCCGAAGCGACCTTCGCCCACGTCGTGTTCAGCGACGGCACCCGTCCACCCGCGCTCGTCGACAAGACCGACGACCGCAAAACCAAACTCGACCCGACCCAATCCCCGAGCGCGCTGGTCGCCCCACCTCCCGAGGACGGCTCGACACCCACCACCGCGGCGGCCGCGGCCGAGGCGACGCCGCCCGCCGCCGCGCCGCCGCCTCCTCCGACCGTCGACGCGGAGCTGGAGTGCGCGAGCACCGACCAGAAGCCGCACGAGCCGTTGATCGTCGGTGCGACGCCACTGCCTCGGGCCGTCACCCTCGCATGGAGTTACGAGACCGTCGACACCCGCGACTGCGTGCCGTCGTCGTATCTCGTCAAGGTCCGGCCGCTGAACGGCGCGCGCGGCGTGGCAAACAGCGAGCGCCAGGTCGACGGCCAACACCAGATCACCTTCGACGGGTTGCGCCCGAACTCGACGTACGAGTTCACCGTCACTGCCCGCGTCGCCGCCGAAGAAACCGAGTCGCGCCCGACGCAAGTGACCACATTGCCGGCCGGTCCGGACCGTCCGGGTTCCGTCACCGCGGTTGCCGACCCGGTCAAAGGCGTGTGGCGCGTGTCGTGGACTTCGTGTCGGGACGATTGCGACGTGCCCGTCGCAGCCTGGGTCGTGCAGGGCATCGAACTTTGCGGCGCGGGCAACACCGTCGCGCTACCTGCGCTCGACGCGCCGGGCGGTGCGACGTCACTCGAAATTCCGTACGGCGATCTCGTCGGACGCAGCGTTCGCTTCCAGGTGTACGGACGCGCCGAGGACGGCATCAACGGCGATGCCAGGCCCGCCGACCGCTGCGTCGAAGGGTGGAGGCACCCCGCGCTGGAGCGCTTGAACTTCACCGCCGAGCCGACCGGCGCGCAACCCGACGGCAAGATCGGCGCGCGGCTCGCACTGAGCATCACCGGCGCCACCCCGATCGCGGCGTTCGGGTCCGCCGATGTCCAGCTCGTGTATGCGGTCGACGGCACTGCGGTCGCGACCCGTGGCCTCCCGGGTGGCGACCGCGACGAGGTCCTGGTGACCGCGACGCCGGGTAAACCGCACACGGCAACCCTGGTCATCACGTCGCACGGCAAGTCGTGGACGCTCACGTCGAGGGACTTCGAGCAGAACATTCCCTGGGCACCACTCACCCTCACCGCGCAGTCGCAACCCAACGCGGGCAACCCGAATGCCGCGACCATCACCGCGACCGTCAACGGCGCCTTCGTCAACGCGCCCGCGAGCACGGTCGTCGCGTCGGGCACCTTCGTCTGCGGCAGTCGCTCGGCGCCGCCGTTCGCGGACCGCCCCGTTTCTGCGCAGGGTGGGTTCAGCGTCGAAGGCGTCGACCTGGTCGAACTCGGCGGGCCATGCCAGCTCAACGCCAAGTTCCGCGAACCGGGGCCGGAACCGGTACACGACGGGCCCAGCCCGGCCGTGAACACGAGCGTGAACCTCGGCACCCCGAACGGTTCGACCTCCGTCGGTACGTTCAGCGCGTCCGTGACGGCACCCGACGGCCCGCTGACCTTCGAGGGCAATCCGTCACCGACGGGCGGCGCACTCACGGTGTCGCTCGTCACCAAGAAGCCACGCAAAATCTCGTGCGGCCCGCCGGTCCCGGTCGCGGCCGCGCCCTACGTGTCGAGCACCATCGACATCTTCTCGTGCATCGAAGAAGTCAAGGCCGAACGGCGCGGCACGTTCAAGTTCGTCGTCGGGGTCACGGTGACCCGTCAGTATCTCGGCACCCAGATCACGACGGAGTTCGAGACACCCGAAATCATCATCGTCGGGGGTATCCCCGAGGAGACCACGACCACGACCACGACCGCGGCACCGACCACAACCACCACGACGCCGAGTTCGAGTTCGCTGAGTACGGGTTCGCTCGTCGGCACCTTCGCCGTCGCGCTCGTTGCGATGGCCGCGGGCCGGAAACGTCGCTTCCGCAACCCGTACGACACCATACGAACCACCGAGGATCACACGTGACTGAGTACGCACAGAACGCCGAGCTCGCGCAGGACTGCGCCCGCCTCACCGCGAACATCGCGCGCGTCATCCAAGGGAAGGACGACGTGATCCGTCACGTCCTGGTGTGCCTGCTCGCGGGTGGACACCTGCTCATCGAAGACGTGCCCGGGACGGGGAAGACGTCGCTGGCGCGCGCATTGGCCGCGTCGATCGACCTCGAGTGGAAGCGCATCCAGTTCACACCCGATCTCCTGCCGTCGGACGTGACGGGCGTGTGGGTGTACAACCAGCGAGAGTCGGAGTTCGAGTTCCGCCAGGGTCCGATCTTCGCCAACATCGTGCTCGCCGACGAGATCAACCGGGCGTCGCCCAAGACCCAGTCGGCGTTGCTCGAGGTCATGGAGGAGCACACCGTCACGACCGACGTGATGGAGTACCGCGTTCCGACGCCGTTCATGGTCATCGCGACGCAGAACCCGATCGACATGGAGGGCACCTACGCCCTGCCGGAGGCGCAGCTCGACCGGTTCCTGATGCGCATCTCTATCGGGCCGCTCGACCCGGAGGCCGAGGTCCTCGTGCTCCGCACGCAACGCGACGGTGCGACCGTCGGGGGCCTCGCGCCGGTGCTCGACGGGTTCCAGCTCGAGAAGATGCTCGGTCAGGTGAAGACCATCGAGGTCGCGCCCGCGCTCGAGCAGTACATCGTGGCCCTCGCGGCGCACACGCGGGCCGCGTCCGAAGTGCGACTCGGCATCTCGCCGCGCGGGAGCCTCGCACTCGTGCGCGCCGCACGCGCCGCCGCCGCGACCCACGGCCGGCCGTTCGTTTCGCCCGACGACGTCAAGGAAATGGCGCCGCTCGTCTTCGGTCACCGCATGCTCTTGCACCCAGAGGCCGAACTCCAGGGTCGCACGACGGGCGACGTCATCGCACGAGCGCTCCAGTCGGTCCCCGTTCCCCGCGCGGTCAGCCGTTGACACGGCTCGGTATCGGGGCGGCAGTCCTCGGTGTGCTCGCCAGCGCGGTGGGAGTCGCGCTGACCTGGCCTGCGCTCACGCTCCTCGGCGTAGGTCTTCTCGTCGCGGACGGTTTGGCGCTGGCGTACGCGGCCCGCCGACCGCACGTGCGCATCCGGCGCGAAATCCAACCGCCGCGCGTCGCGAAGGGGCTCCCCGCGATCGCGTTCTTGGAGCTGACGAACACGGGCCGGTCGAGCGCGGCGCGGACAATCGCGATGCAGCCGTTCGGCGACCTGCGGGTCCGCACCGTGCTTCCGAAACTCGAGCGCGGGCAGACGGGGATGCGAACATACCGGCTCCCGACATCGCAACGCGGCGTCTTCGACATCGGCCCGCTCGAAGTCTCCCGCTCGGACCCGTTCGAGTTGGTGCGCTTCACGCAGCGGCACGGCGGCACCGACCAGATCTGGGTGTACCCGCGCATCCTCCCGCTGCGTTCCTTGCCGTCAGGACCGACGCGTCACCTGGAAGGCCCGACGTCGGACACGTCGCCGCAGGGCAGCATCACGTTTCACCGTCTGCGCGAGTACGTCGCGGGCGACGAGATCCGCATGATCCATTGGAAGTCGACCGCACGCACCGGAAAGCTCATGGTGCGCCACAACGTCGACACGTCGCAGCCGTACACGGTCGTCCTCTTGGACCTGCGGCCCGAGTCGTACTCGGAGGAAACCTTCGAGAACGCGGTCGACGTGGCCGCGTCGGTTGTCAGTTGCGCGGCCCGGGGCAAGTCGCCGGTGCAGCTCCGCGTCACGGCTCCTCCACCCAACTCGGGTGCGACCGCGGGCCGGCAGATCGGCGGGCCCCGCGACCACGACCAGCGGGCAATCGTCGACTTCCTCACCGGTGTCGAGCCCGTGGAGACGGGAACGCTCGGGGCCGAACTGCTGCGCCTGCGTACCGATCGGGGCGGCACTGCGCTGGTCGTGGTCACCGGTGCCGTCGACCGAGCCGACCTCGCCAACGCCGCGGCCCTGCGCCGACGTTTCGAACGCATCGTCGTCGTATCGCTCACCGACACGCCCGTCCCCCACGCCGAATTCCCGGGAGTGCGCGTCATCAACGCGACCTCGGCCGACGCGTTCGCGAACGCGTGGAATCTCGAGGCCGGTCGATGAGGCGGCGCACCCTCGCCGACTGGATCGCGTTGCTGATCGCACTCGCGGCGGCGATCGTCGCGACGACACCCTGGCTCCGCGCGTTCGAGCAGTCGCTGCTCCTCCCGCACCTCGTCGCGGCGACCACGATCGCGTTCGCACTTCCGCTCGTCATGACCTACGTCGTGCCCCGCGTCGCCGCGTGGTCCCCCGTCGTCAGCCTCGCCGTCTTCTTCGGGTACGCGCTGCTGGCCGTGGTGCACTCACCCACCGGACTCGACCTCGTGGCGCGCGGCCTGACCCGCGGCCCGGCCCGCCTGCTCTCCTCCACCCTTCCCTTCTCGCAGCCCGCGTGGCTCGTCGTGCTGCCCGTCGCCGCGTGCTGGGTCACCGGCGCACTCACCGGCGAGTCCATCGCTCGCGGACGCGGCATCGGCTTCCCCGTCGTCGTGTGGGTTGCATCGTTCGCCGGCGCGTTCGCGATGACGGTCGACGCACCGGGGACCGCAGCGGGTGCTGCCCTCGCGCTGGTCGGCCTCGGCGGCGCCTTCGCCCTCGCTCGCCGGTGGGCCGTCGACAGCGAAGGCGCGTCAGACGACGGCCAACACATCCAGCGGAGTCGCTTTGCGATCGGTATCGTCGGACTCGTGCTCGTCGTCGGCGCCGCGGCGTGCGCGCCCGCGCTGCCGATGTTCGACGACGAGGCACGCGGGCCCGTTCGGAACCCGACCCTCGACGAGGCGACGACGCTCGCGCCGGTCGGAGTCATCGCCGACATGCGCGCCGAGCACGAAGACGCGACCGACGTCATGTTCAGCGTCGAAACCGATGGCCCAACGCCCGGATACTTCGCGATCGCCGAACTGGACTCGTTCGACGGTGACACGTGGCGGTTCTTCCGCACGTTCTCCCCGACCGGGGGCCGCATCCCCGGAGACGTTGCCCGCCCCGGCGAGGAGTCGGTGACCCAGGAATACGAGATCCACGATCTCGGCGGGCTTCCCTGGATGCCGTATTTGCCGACGGTGCGGCGCGTCAGCGACGTGGGCGTCCGGTTCGACGAGGCGACGGGCATGGTGATGCCCGACACACCGCTGGCGGCGGGGACCCGCTACTCGGTGACGTCCACTCTGCCGGCCGAAACGCTGGCGACGCACACGTTCTCGGTGACGCCGACACCGGCGGGCTTCTCCGACAACGCGCGAGACGGCCTGCCGCCGGTTGCCGGCGCGAACCAGTTGCGGGCCGCCATCGACACGCTCGGCGGTGAGCTCACACCCGCGGCGAGCGCGGACCCGGTCGGCTTCCTTGTCGCGCTGACAGCCAAACTCCACACGTATAGTCGCACCGACGGCCCGGCGGGCGACGCCACTGCGTCGGCAGCCGCACCGGGCGAGGCGACGAGTGCACAAGTCGGTGCCGGCACCGCGCTCGCCGACGTTCTGTCCACGATCGTGGCCAAGCAGTCAGGGACACCCGAGCAGTACGCGACCCTGTTCGCACTGGTCGCCCGACAAGTCGGCGTTCCGGCCCGCGTCGTCACGGGTTTCCGCGTTGTCGACAGTTCGTCGGCAGCACCCATCGGCGCGGGTCACCACGAGGTCACGCGCGCGCAGGCGTGGACCTGGACCGAGATCGCGACGGCCGACGGATGGATTGTCGCCGACCCCACTCCCGATGCCGACAACGCGACCACACCGACCACCGTCGGCGCCGCGGCCGTCGACACGACGACGACCCTCCCGAGCAACGAAGTCGCCGAGAACCCCGACCGCGTCCGTGTCGCGGCCGAGGAGCGGGTGGCACCGAAGATCGCCGACAAGGCCCCCGTGGCGCTCGCGCTGGGAATCTCCGCGGGGGTCGTCATCGTCCTCGCGTTGGTGTTCCCGGTGTCGTATCGGATCCGGCGCGCACGTCGGCGCCGCCGCCGACGTTCCGGGAAACCGTCGGAACGGGTCCTCGGCGCATGGCACGAGACCCTCGAGTTGCTATCAGAGGCGGCGGTTCCGGCGCTCGCACCGCTCACCGCGTCGGAAACCGCCGATGCGGCGCGTGTTCGCTTCGGCCCCCGTGCCGCGAGCTACACCGCCGCGATCGGGCAGTCGGCCGAGATCGTCGTCTTCGCTCCCGGAGTCGCGACGACCGATGCCGATGCCGCCGAAGCGTGGTCGCGGGTCCACGCGTTCCGGACGACGCTGCGTAAGACCCGAGGCCGACTCGAACGGTTGAGAGGCCTCGTCCGCGTTCGCCGCCCCTTCACGCTCGCGTCGTAGCCGGAGATACCCGTCGCATCCGTTCACGCGTGCGAAGATCGGTGCATGCCGAGTTCGAAATCGCGCCGGAAGTCGTCGCGGCCCAATGTCGGCATCGATGTTCAGCACTTCACCGACCTGGTCGCGATCGGCCAAGGCCGCACGAGCATCGTGTACAGGGCCCGGCACATACCTTCGGGCAAGGACGTCGCGCTGAAGGTGTCACGTTCCCGCGACCTCAGCGCGGCAAGCGTCGACGAGTTCATGCGAGACACGCGCAGCCTCGGCCAGTTGACCGGTCACCCCAACGTCGTCGCCGTGTACACATCGATGCGCACCGACGACAACCGGCTCGCCGTGTGCCTCGAACTGTGCCGGTATTCGCTGGCCGATCGGGCCGCGACGAACGGTCCCATGAACCCGGTGCTCGCCACCGGTATCGGGGTGAAGATCGCCGGGGCGCTCGAGAGCGCACATCACATCGGGATGACGCACAACGACGTCACCCCACGCAACGTGCTCGTGCGCACCAACGGGCAACCGGCCTTGGGTGACTTCGGGCTGGCGCGGTTCAAGACCCGCATGCAGAACGAAGACGGCAGCGTCCTGAACTTCTCGAGCCTGCACGTGGCGCCCGAACTCCTCGAAGGCGCCGATAGTTCGGTCGCCGCCGACGTCTACGGTCTCGCGTCGACGATGTACGAACTCATCGCCGGGCGGGCACCGTTCGCCCGCGCCGAGTCCGAATCGACCGCGTCCGTCGCGCTGCGGATCCTCAGCGACCCGGCGCGCGCCAACGACGCCATCCCTGCACCCCTGTTCGCCGTGATCGCCGACGCGCTCGCCAAGGATCCCGCCGCGCGCCCCGACTCGGCCGCCGAGTTCGCCGACCGACTCAACACGATCGCGAAGGAAATGAGCTGGCCGCGCGTGGGTTCCTTCGTCTCACCACGCGATACCGCAGGCGTGCTCGGATAGCCCGCCGCGACATGTCAGCAGCGCGTGCCGTCTTCGGGCGCGGTGAGCTCGATCAGGTAGGTGTCGACCGCGTCGTCGATGCACTCGTTGCCGCGCACGTACGCGGTGTGGCCTTCGCCCTCGAACACGACGAGGACACCCGACTCGAGCTGTTCGGCAACCGCTTCCGCCCAGCGCAGTGGCGTGGCCGGATCGTTGCTCGTACCCAACACGACAATCGGCGGCGCCCCCGACCCCCGCACCGGTGCCGGAGTTCCGACCGCGGCTACGGGCCACACCGCGCACGGCGACGAGAGCCACACGGTCGCGGGACCGAAGAACGGTGCTTCCTGCGCGACCGATTCGGCCACCGCGGCGAACGCGGCGCCCTGGGGCGCAGGCCCATCGATGCAACCGATCGCGTAGAAGGCCTCGGTCTGGTTCGAGTACTCGCCGTCGGGCTCGCGGCCCGTGTACCGGTCGGCGCTCGCGAGCAGGCGGGTGCCGTCGCCCTGGGCGGCTTCCACCAGCGCCCGTTCCAACGAGGGCCACCCCGCTTCGCCCGAGTACAGCAACGACGCGACACCGAGGTCGGCCTCGCCCGGCCCGAGTTCACGGTCCTCCCCCACGACTTCGGCGTACAACGGCTCCGCGTCGATCGCCTCCATTAGCAACCTGTACGACACGCGCGGGTCGTCGCCGCCGAAGTCGCAGTCGCGGCTCGCGCAGTCGTCGAGAAACGCTTCGAGCGCGCTGTCGAAACCCTTGGCCTGGTCGAGTGAGAGCTGCTCGAACGACAACGCCGGGTCGACCGCACCGTCGAGCACCATCGCGCGGACATTCTCCGGGTAACGATCCGCGTAGAGCGCACCGATGTAGGCGCCGTACGAGAACCCGACGTATGTCAACTGTTCTTCGCCGAGCGCGGCCCGGATCGTGTCGAGGTCCTGCACCGTCGATGCCGTCGACACGTACGGGAGCAGGTCGCCGGTTCGTTCGGTGCACCCCTCGACGAACGTCTTGGCCGCGGCCAGGGCCGCGTCGGCTTCGACCTCGTCATCGGGCGAGGTGTCGACTGCGTAGAAGAAGTCGAGGTCGTCGACGCAGTCGACTGCGGCGCTCGTTCCGACGCCGCGCGGGTCCCAGGACACGATGTCGAACCGTTCGAGCACGTCCGGCGAGAAGTACGCCTCGGCCGCATCGACGAGGGGAACGCCGGCGGCGCCCGGACCACCCGGGTTCGTGACGAGCGTCGCGATGGCGTCGCCGTCGGCGGGGCGGCGCGCGAGTTCCAAATCGATGGTCTCACCGTCGCGATCGTCGTAGTCGAGCGGGACGGTCAGCGCCGCGCACTGGACGCGGCCGCATTCCTCCCATATGAGTTCGGGCGCACCCTCGATCGGGGCGGGCCCGTCGGCCGCGTCATCGTCGTCGTCGCCGCCGCACGCAACGAGCACCGCAAACACGGCGAGGAGTGCGACGGCACGGCGAGGCATCTCGGCCACCCTACGTCTTACCCGCCTGGACATCGTTTCGGTTGTGATGCAGGTCGGTTGCCGCCTGGACATCGTTGCGGTTATTGCAGGGTGCGGGCGAGGTTGTAATCGTCGCGGTGGAGAGCCCGACGATCGGCGCGTTGAAGCCTCCGCTATGTATCGACGGAAAATGGAAGCCGAATCTGTGGGGGGCAGATGTCATTCCCGCCGCGGCGGGGTGAACTGG
>JAWXCJ010000107.1:0-10969 GCA_034408875.1 Actinomycetota bacterium | reverse complement strand
TCGCCAACGTGCACAAGCTGCCGAGCGGTGCCGACAACTGGAGCGCCGGAACCAGCAGCACGTGGGACAGCAAGCAGAACGGCAGCGGTGCGGGTACGACATGGAACTGCGGCATCGACGCCACCGTCACCGACGAGAAGGCGGACTGCGTTGGGAACGCGTGGAGCAACGGGAAGAACACGCAGGGCCAGGGTCCGGCCCGGCCGGCTTCGACGCCGCTCGTCAGCAACATGGCCGACCGCACCACGATCGAGTTCGACGTCACCGCCGACGTACAAACCGGGCTCGGCACCGACGGAACGAACATCAGCTGGTTCGTGCGAGACCTCACGGACGCCGGAATCGGGCGCGCTTACTTCTACTCGGCCGAGGGCGCGTCGCTGCTCGGAACTGCGGGCCTGGCACCGCAGTTGATCATCACGCAGTCGTAAACGCAGTACCTGCCTGACGGCAGGAACCGACAACCGAGAACGGGAGGCTTCGGTGTCGGAACGGGGAGGACACGACGTCGGTGCGCCGGCGGACGAGCACATCGACCTCGTCGCCGTTGAAGCCGCCGAGGCCGAGGGTGACGACATCGCGATCGTCCTCGACGCGCCCGAACCGCGCCGGAACCGGCGCCGGGCGCTGCTCGTCGCGACAACCGTCGTGCTCGCAGCTGTTGCCGTCGCGGCCGGCGCCGTTGCGCTCGTCGACGACAACGACGCAGAGCCCGAAGCGACCGTCGCCGCGGTATCCGACGAGGCCCGCAGCGGCGTGTCGATCACGGTTCCGGCGGCGGCGCCACCGCCAACGGCCGTCGCCACACCCGAGCCGGAACCGGTCGCACCGCAGCCGGTCGCCGAGGAAACCGAACCGGCACCGATCGCACCCGCTGCGGTCGCAGTGTTCGAAGCGACACTCGACCCGCCAACATCGACCGTCGCGGCCGGCACTGACGTCGTCGTGACACTGCGGGTCCACAACGCGGGCGGCGCCGCCGGGAGTTACGACTACGACAACGACGGTTGCGACCCGCACCTCGTCGCGCCGGCCGACCAGATGTGCACGATGGTCGTGCGCTCGCTCGACGTCCCCGCGGGCGGTGACGCGGCGCAGACGATCACCGTCCACACCGCGGGCGCGGCGGCCGGCGAGTACGTGGTGCCGATCGGAGATCGTGAACTACGTGTGACGGTGAACTAAGAAGCGCGGCGACGCTGGCGGATGATCCGGCGCCGCTCCTTCGCGGTATAGCCACCCCACACGCCGATCTTCTCGCGAACGACGAGTGCGTGTTCGAGGCATGTCTCCCGGACCGGGCACGGAGCGCAGATCGCCTTCGCTTCTTCCCCGAAGTCTTCGTCGTCCTCGGGATAGAACACGACTGGATCGGCGCCCTTGCAACGGCCGAGTTCACGCCAGCTCGTAGTACCCATCACCACCCCAATCGGCCGGGCGGCCGGAGGAGTTGAGTCATCGGGGTCATCACTCTTCTGACGCGCCGGGGACCGCCGAGGTTCCCCCTCAGTTCCGTAGGATGCCGCCGGTGACCGAGCACGCGGCGGAGCCCGACCACTCAGAGCACCCCGCCCGTCAGAAGCTGGCAATCGCCCTCGCCATAGGGATCACCTTCCCGGCCCTGTTCGTGCGCCTGAGCGGGATCCATACCGAGCCGCTCCGGGGAGCGGTCATCTTCGGTATGGCCGTCGTGGGCGGCGCCTTCCTGCTGGCCTGGGCGGCCGAGGTCGCCCAACTCGACATCTCGGCCGGACTCGCCATTGCCCTGCTGGCGCTGATCGCCGTGCTGCCGGAGTACGCCGTCGACTTCGTCTTCACGTGGAAAGCCGGCGACGCCTTCGAGCAGTACGGAACGTGCGAGGTCGGTGGGACCAACCAATGCGAGAACGCGCTCGCCAACATGACCGGCGGCAACCAGTTACTGATCGGCATCGGCTGGTCGATGGTCGTGCTCGTCTCCGCGTACCGCCTACGCCAGGCACGCCAGGGCAAAGGCCCGCGCAGCATTCCGCCCGGCACCGACCTGACCGCGACCGAGGTCGTGCTCGAACGCTCACACGCGGTCGAGATCTCGTTCCTGATCCTCGCCACGATCTACGGGCTCACGTTGCCGTTCAAGGAAACGCTGACCCTCTTCGACTCGGCAGTCCTCGTGACGATCTTCGTCGTGTACATGTTCCGCGTCGCGCGCGCGCCGGCCGAGGAGCCGCACCTCGTCGGGCCCGCCCAACTCATCGCGACGCTGCCGACGAGGCAACGTCGCCTGTGCGTCGCGGGCCTGGCGCTGGGCGCGATCGTCGTGATCCTCGCCGTCGCCGAACCGTTCGCCGATGGGCTCGTGGAAGTCGGCGAAGAGTTCGGCATCAACCAGTTCGTGCTCATCTCGATCGTCGCGCCGCTTGCGTCGGAGTCGCCCGAGTTGCTCGTCGCCGGGATGTTCGCGTGGCGTCTCAACTCGAACGCGGGGCTCGGCGCCCTCGTGTCGTCGAAGGTCAACCAGTGGACACTGCTCGTCGGAACCCTGCCGATCGTGTTCGCGATCGCGTCGTCCAGCACGCACGGGCTCCCGATCGGCGCCGAACAGCGCGAAGAGTTATGGGTGACCGCCGCGCAGTCGGCGTTCGCCGTCGCCGTGCTCATGAACCGCCGGATGAGCGTCACCGAAGCGATCACGATGTTCGTGTTGTATATCGCCAACCTGGCGTCGCGCGTCCTTCCTGACGGCATCCACGACGAGGCCCGCATCGGTGTCGGCGCCGTGTACCTCGTCCTGGCGTTCGTCGTCCTGATACGGAACCGGCGGGGGGTGCGCCCGCTGCTGCACGACGGGTTCCGCGCGCCGTATGCAGAACTCTCGACCGCGGAGGGGGTCCCGGCGTGAGTCGCACAATCGCGGTCCAGGGTCGCCCGCTGCTGGGGGCGATCGCGGTCGGGCTGGCGATTGTCGTACCGATCAGCGCCGCCGTTCGAGTGCTCGACCGCAACGTCGACGACTTCGACTCGTCGGTCTGGATGTGGCTCCCCGTCGTGGCGATCGTCGCGGCGTACGTCGTCGCCGGTGTCGTGGCCGGGCGCGGCGCCCCGCACGCGCCGCTGCTGCACGGTGCCGTTGCCGCGGTGGGCACGTTCGCCGGGTGGCTCGGGGTGCGCGTCGCCGTTCCCCTCGTCCAGGGCGACGACCTGGGTTTCGGCCTGCGCACCGTGCTCGTCAACGCGCTCCTCGCGATCGGGTTCGGCCTGCTCGGAGCCGCCTTCACCCGACACGACCCGACGGGGTTGTAGCCCGTCGTATCGTGGTGGTCGGTGACGAGCCGGCCGGGTGGCCGCGTACGGGCTTCTCACGAGGACCGTCCGAGGAACGTCCGGACTCCATAGGGCAGAGTGCTGGGTAACACCCAGTCGGGGTGACCCGCAGGAAAGTGCCACAGAAAACAGACCGCCGATGGGCCCGCCAACCTCCGGGATGGTGGGTCACAGGTAAGGGTGAAACGGTGCGGTAAGAGCGCACCAGCGCCCGGGGCGACCCGGGCGGCTCGGCAAACCCCACTCGGAGCAAGGCCAAGCAGAGGGACGGGCGGCCCGCCCACATGTCCCTCGGGTAGGCCGCTAGAGCCGGCGAGCAATCGCCGGCCGAGATGGATGGCCACCGCCGGTCGCAAGGCCGGCACAGAATCCGGCGTACAGGCCGGCTCGTCACCACCCCTCGTCTCGTTCTTGCGTCGCACGGGTGTCGTCGCGACACCTGCGTGACGCAAGAACGGCGCGACGGCCTGTACAACGAAGGCGCCGTTGCTGCCCAAACCCCCGACCTGATCCCGCGCGACCTGATACCCGCGCCGCGACACGCGCCACTAGCGTGATCGTGTGCGAACCCGCATCACCCGGCGAGCTGCCATCGTCGGCGGAGTTACGGGGGCCGCCGGCATCGCGTTCGCAGCATCGCTGCGCGACTCCGATGCGTCTACCGAAGAACGCATCGAGGCGCGCGAAGAGACGCGCGACCTCGCGCCGCGGACCATCGTCACGCGCTCGACGTGGGGTGCCAACGAGGCACTGCGGAAGGACTCACCGACATACGACTCGCGGGTCGAGAAGATCGTCGTGCATCACACCGGTACTCGCAACGATGCACCCGACTGGGCCACCGAGATTCGTCAGATCTACGAGTTCGAGACGGCGAACGGGTACAACGACATGTCGTACAACTGGCTCGTCGACCCGCTCGGTGTTATTTACGAAGGCCGATGGGCGCGCGACTACCCGCCGGGCACACCTCCCGACGGCGAGAGCGGCGGCGCGAAACAGGTACAGGGCGGCCACACCAAGGAACACAACCGCCGCACCATCGGCATCGCGCTCCTCGGCGACTTCACGGATGTCGCGCCGACCCCGGCGGCGTCGACCGCGTTGCGCATCCTCCTCGTGTGGAAGTGCGCCCGGTGGCACATCGACGCGGCCGGCACCGGCAAGTACAAACTGGACCAAGGAGGAACCGAAGTGCTGCCGAATGTTTTCGGCCACAAACGTGTGCGCGAGACAGAGTGCCCCGGAGCCAACCTCGAACTCCTCATCCCCGGACTATGCGAACAAGTCTCGTTGCAGCTCTCGTCCTGACATTGGTCGCGACACTCACGGCGTGCGCGGGCGACGATGCCGCGCCGCGTGCGTCCGCGCCGGAAGCGACGGAAGGGACCACGACGTCCGGGGCGGTCGCGCCCGTCGCACCGGCGGTCGACCTGTGCGCGTACTCGGGTCTCGGCACGTGGGTCGACGTGTACGACCACGTCCCCGCGTTTGCCGAGCGGGGTCGGGTTTCACCCGTGAGCGCCGACGATGTCGATGCCATGGCTGCCTACGGCGTGCATACGCTCTATCTCCAGGTGGCGAAGGACGATCCGCGTTCGCCCGGGGTCATCACCGACGAAGCCCAGGCGGGCGAGTTCCTGCGCCGCGCCCACGCGGCCGGCATTGCGGTGGTCGCGTGGTACCTCCCGACGCATCGCGACCACGAACTCGACGTTGCGCGCACCCTTGCACTGGTGGAGTTCGAGAGCGAGGGGCAACGGTTCGACGGAGTCGCGCTCGACATTGAGGGAACCGACGCCGTCACCGACATCGACGAGCGCAATCGTCTGCTCCTCGACCTCGTCACGCGCGTCGACGCCGCGGCGAGCACAATGCCGGTCGGCGCGATCGTGTACCCGCCGATCGCGTTCGACGTGCTGAACCCGACCCTGTGGCCCGACTTCCCGTGGGCCGAACTCGCGCCGCACGTCGACGTGTGGCTCCCCATGGCGTACTGGACGTTCCGCGACGACGACTCCGAGTATCGCGACGCGTACGTCTACAGCCGCGAAAATGTCGAACGGCTGCGCGACCACATCGACGATCCCGACGCCCCGGTACACATCATCGGTGGTATCGGCGACGAGACGACCGACGCTGATCTGGAAGGGTTCCGCCGCGCCGCCGCCGAAACCGATGCGATCGGTTTCTCCGTCTACGACTTCGACACGCTCGCGCCCGCCGCGTGGACACTTCTCGCCGAGCCGCCGGTAGCGTGCGAACCGTGCTGTTCCGCGGACGCTGGCTGATCGGGCACGCGCTCGTCATCGTCACGAGCGTCTCGTTCGTGCTGCTCGCCGCGTGGCAATTCGGACGGCACAACGAGAAGCAAGACGCCGAACGCGACGCGCGCGAGGCGTACGCGGCTCCCGCGCCGATGCTCGACGAGATCGGCGACGATCCGCCACCGGGTACACGCGTCGAAGTCACCGGCACCTACGACGCTGATGCCGAGGTGCTGTTACGGAACCGCGTGCGCGACGGCGAGGGTGGGTTCGACGTCATCACCCCGCTCGTCACCGCCGGCGGCGCCGGCGTGCTCGTCGACCGGGGCTGGGTGTCGCGCACCGACGTCGGTCGCGACCTGCCCGACCTCACCGCACCTGAGGGCGCAGTCATCGTGCGCGGGACGGTGCATGAGTCCCGCCCGTTGCAGCCCGACGACACCGTCGACGAGCGGGGCGGGCTCATGACCTACCCGCGCGTCGATATCGAACGGATTGCCGACGGTCTCGACGACGACCTCGACGACGTGTGGATCACCGCGCAGTACCAGGATCCCGCGCCCGCAGCGGGCGACCCCGCGTTGGCGGACCCGCCGGAGTCCGACAACGTGAACCATCTCTCCTACGCGTTGCAGTGGTTCGCCCTCGCGCTGATCCCGCTCATCGGGTGGCCGCTCGTCCTGGCCCGCCGCCACCGCCGCACCACCCCAGCCGAGTGAGCTGGGATTACTCGATAGGGACGACGGGGCGGGCGTCGGCGTCGAGTTGGTGGAGGTACTCGGCGATGCCGTGGCCGGTCTGGCCTTCGTAGGTCCAGCGGGCGAGGCCCTCGTTGACGATCGTCGTGTTGGGCTTCACGCCCGCGGGTCCCGGTGCGACGCGCAGCACGTCGGCCTGCAGTTCGTGCACGCGGCCGAGCTTGTCGGTGGCGCGCACGTAGCTGACACGGTGCGTCACGCCGTCGTCGGCGACTTCGGTCTTGACGTCCCAGTCCGTGATGCTCGAGTGCTCGCCGTCCTTCCACACCCAGCCGCGATGCAGGTCGCCCACTTCGGTGCCGATGCGGATACCGCCGAAGTGGACGTCGTCGCCGATGTTGATCGAAAACCAGCGCCACATCTTGGGTCCGCCCCAGCGGCGCGGTCCCCACGACTTGTCGCGGTTGCCGCGCGCGTCGACCAGGGTGTGGCGGACGCCGTCGGCCTCGATGTAACCCGTCCAGGTGCCGGCCTGTTCGAGATGGCCCTTGCCGACAGTCGTCGCGGTCGACGCGCCCGCACCCTTGTTCTCGCGGCCCTGCCCGTCGACACCGATCGCGGGGGTGAGCGCGTCGAACGTCACGTCGATCGCGATGTGGGTCCCGCGGAGTGCGTCGAGGCCGCCGTCGAGATCGCGCACGATCGCGTCGGAGTCGGCCGTGATGCGCCACTGCTGCAGCGGCTCGATGCGCTCGTAGGTGACGCCGGCCACCGTGAGGCCCGAGTCGATCATCTCCTTCTGCTCGCGCACGCCCCCGGCCTGGGCGAGATCCTGGCCCGGGAGCCAGACGTGCATCCCGACGTCGATCGTGCCCTCGTTGGGACGCACCCCGATGCGGGTGTAGAAGCCGGCGTCGACCACGGGGCAGTAGCTGTTGAAGTAGTAGCTCTCCGACCAGGCCGTGTCACCTTCGACCGGGTGGGCGAAATCGTGTTGCGCGTCGAGAATCGGCATGCCGGGCACGCTAACCCGGTGCGGTCCCCCGTATCATCCCGCCCATGTCGCCGTTACACGTAGCCGAGCGGGCCCTCCTCGAAGAACGCCGCCACCTCACCCGCGAGGAAGCCCTGGCCGTGGCCGCACTCCCGCTCGACGACCTGCCGTCGGTCATCGCGCTCGCCCACCAGGTGCGCCTGGCGTGGTGCGGCCCCGAGGTCGAACTCGAGAGCCTGATCAACGCGAAGTCGGGCGCATGCCCCGAAGACTGCGCGTTCTGCTCACAGTCCGTCCGGTTCGACACCGGCGTCGACGTCTACGCGTTCCTCGACATCGACGAGGTCGTCGCCGCCGCGCACGCCACCAAGGCCGCGGGCGCGACCCAGTTCTGCATCGTCGTCGCGGTGCGCGGCCCCGAGGAACGGTTGTTGCGCCGGGTTATCGACGCAGTCGACGCCGTGCAACGCGAAACTGGCCTCGAAGTCGCGGTGTCGCTCGGTCTGCTCAAGCAGGAGCAAGCCGACCGGCTCGCCGCCGCCGGTGTGCGCCGCTACAACCACAACCTCGAAGCGTGCCGAGAACTGTTCCCGACCATCTGCACGACGCACTCGTACGACGACCGGGTCGCGACCGCGACGATGGCACGCGATGCGGGCATGGAACTCTGCTGCGGAGGCATCCTCGGCATGGGCGAGACACTCGAACAGCGCGTCGACTTCGCGTTCGAGCTGCGCGAGCTCGACCCGTGCGAAGTGCCCATCAACTTGCTCGACCCCCGCCCCGGTACGCCGATGGGCGACTACGAGACACTCAGCCCGCGCGAAGCGTTGCAGGCCATCGCGCTGTTCCGCTTGATCCTCCCCGGCGCGTGGCTGCGGCTCGCGGGCGGACGCGAACGCGTGCTCGGCGAGCTCCAGGCGATGGGCCTGCTCGCGGGTGCGAACGCGCTGATCGTCGGCAACTACCTCACGACGATCGGGCGCGAACCCGAAGCCGACCACGCACTCCTCGAAGCGTTGGGCATGCCCATAGCCGTTGGTCCCGGTGAAGGCCGCTTCATCGTCGACGCCACCGGCGCCCACCCGATGCCGGCCCGGAAGTCGATCCCGCTCACCGTCCAGCAGTAATCAGCGAGGCGCCGGCGGAGCCGGACCGACCACCCGAAGCCGCACGGGCGAGAGAAGGCGGAGCGCCTAAGCCGAGCCAAGAGAAGTAGTCAGGTGGCTCGTCTCGTTGTACGAGGCGATGAACGCGGGGCCGTCGCTCCCTCGCCGGTCGATGCGCGTGATCGACGCGATGTCGAGGTGCATGCGGAACGACGCCCGCTCGTCGACACCGAGTGCCAGGCACACGGCGCCTTTGATGGGCGAGACGTGACTCACGGCGACGACGAGTTCGGGGCCGAGTTGTTCATCGCAGAACGACGCGACCCGCGCGGTCACGTCGACCAATGACTCGCCGCCCGGCGGCGCGAACTTCGGATCGGCCCGCCACGCATCCCATTCGGCAGCGGCGATCTCGGAGAACGCGCGCTGATCCCACTCGCCGTAGTCGAGTTCGACCAGGCGGTCGTCGATCTCAATGTCGAGCCCGAGCCCGTCGGCAATGACGCGCGCCGTGTCGGCGGCGCGCCGCAACGGGCTCGTCACGACCCGCGCGACCGGCGCACCGCGCAGGCTCTGTGCGAGCCGGCCGGCTTGTGTGAGGCCGAGGTCGGTGAGTTCGCGGTCGACTCGGCCTTGGAGCTGACCGGCGGCGTTGACCGCGGTCTGACCGTGGCGAACGAACACGATCACGCCGAGACCAGCTTGCCTGATTTCGTGAACGATCGGCGTCGTTGCGGATCGCGCAGACCGAACCGCCGCCACACCCACACCATGGCCACGGCGCCGAGCGCTTCCAGCGCGACGACGACGGGCCAGACCGGGAGCAGCGGCGCGTGGGGACGCTCGGCCCCGAACGCCGGCCACCAGAACACCTCTTGGTGCAACCACGCCCCGCCCAATACCAGGCCGCAGAACCACCCGATCGCGAAGCTCAGTGCGCGCCGGCGCCGCAACCGGCGCCCGCGCCCCGCGAACGCGAGCATCGAAACGACGAGCACGCAGACCGCGGCGAGCAGCGTGTGGCCGTACGACTGGGCACCGAACGGCGCGTCGACGATGAGCGGCGCCAGCGCACCGATCGCGACGAGCCGGAAGTCGAGCCCGCCGCTCTGGAACACGTTCCACACGCCGAAGATCGACCCGAACGCGCGCCAGAGGATCATGCCGAGTCCAGTGCCTCGTTCACCAGCGCGTCGGCCTCGGTGTTCTCGGCGCGCGGCACGTGCGCGAGGTCGACCTCCTGGTACCCGCGCAGGAGTTCGCGAGCCTGGTCGTAGAGCGGTCGCAGATGGGCTTGGCGCACGCGATACTCGCCGAGGAGCTGCTTGATCATCAGCAGCGAGTCGGCCCGCACGCGCACGGTCCGCGCGCGAAACGGTGCGGCGGCGCGGAGCCCGCCGATGAGCGCCTCGTACTCGGCGACGTTGTTGGTCGTGATGCCGATGCACTCGCTGACCGTCGCCAGCACCTTGGGGGGGTCGACCGACGGGTCCAACACGACCGCACCGATCGCCGACGGCCCCGGGTTCCCACGCGACCCGCCGTCGCTGAACACCACGACGGTGTCGACCCGATCAGGTTCGGTCGCGTCGGCTTCGAACGGCAGGTTCGGCTGGTTCACGGGACGAGGATCGCGCCGCAGTTATCGCAGTACGCGACTTCGGCTCCCGCCATCTTGCGAATCTGCTCGGCCTCGGTCGACGGGATCGACAGGTGGCACGCCTGGCACGTCACTCCCACGAGACGGGCTGCACCCGCACCGCGGTTCTTGGCCCGGCGGCGTTCGTAGTCGGCAAGCAGCGGGGCGGCGATCCCGGCGGCGAGGTCGCCGCGCGCGGAGGTTTCGGCGGCCGTTTCGGCGTCGATCTCGGTCTCGGCGGCGGCGATTGCGGCCGCGAGGCGATCGATCGCAGTGGCAACGTCTGCGACCCCCGCGTCAAGACCTGCGAGTTGCGTGTCGAGGGTCTCGCGCGCTTCCATCACTTCGAGTTCGCGGTCTTCGATGTCGGAGCGGTGCTTCTTGAGCATCTCGACGTCGGCCTGCAGCGCCTGCAACTCGCGCGGCGACGTCACCGAGCCGCTGTACAGGGTCTTTTCGACATCGGCGGCCTTGGCACCAACCGTGCGCGACTCGTCGTCGAGGCGCTTTTCGTCGGCCAAGACCTCGTCGCGCTCTTTGCGCACCGTCGCGGCACCGCGTTCGAGCGTCACCCGCTCGCGCAGTTGCGTGTCGAGTTCGGCCCGTTCGGGCAATGCCTCGCGGCGGTGCCGCAGCCGGTCGAGCGCGACATCGTGCTCCTGGACGAGGAGCAGTGCTTCGAGTTCCTCAGCAGTCATGGGGTGGTCTGCGGAGGCTGGGTGACGGGAGCGGTCGGCGCCGGAGTCGCCGGAGTCGACGGTGGCGACGTCGTCGGAGGCGGCGCCGACGTGACGGGAGGCGGCGGCACGACCGTCGTCACATCGGGCGGGACGGTCGTGTCACCGGGCGGGACCTCACTTGTCGTCGGCGGCACCGTGTCGTCGGAGATGAAGTCGCGGGTGAACTCGCGCCCGTGCTCGGTGACACGCTGGCCTGTCGGCCACAACTTCTCGTCCGGC
>JAWXCJ010000106.1:0-3452 GCA_034408875.1 Actinomycetota bacterium | reverse complement strand
CCGGTGGCCGAACGCCTCGTCCTGGTGGACGAGTTCGCCGAACCAGCCGGTGCCGACGTACGCAACACGAACCGACGTGGCGTTGCCGCGCACATCTTCGTCGACAAGCGAAATCACACCGTTCGCGACGGCGATCGCGTAGGTGCGGCCCACGAGGTTTCCCTTCGCGTCGCGCACCACGACGAACGCCTCGAGCCCGACCATGTCGGCGGCGACGTCGAGTTCGGCGGGCATGCCGACCACGTCGAGGAGGTGCAGCGCGGTGAGTGTGCCGTCGAGCTCGACGCGCCACGGGTTGAGGCGGTAGCCGGTGTCGCTGCGGTACACGGTGAGCACGCGGTCGTCGGTGAGCTGCTCCACATGCGCGAGGGTGCCCCGCCCGACCAGCTCCGTGTCGACCAACGTCGGGTTGGCGCCGATCCAGCGCCAGCTCCGCAGGTACACGCGGTCGGTCCCGCCACCGGCCTGCTGTTCGACGGTCGTGACGTAGTTCGCGTTGACGCGGTCGACGTCGACGCTCTTCGCGACGATCCCGGTCGCGAGCCCGCCCACCTTGACGAGTGTCGCGGGGTCGGCGTTGGCCGTGTACCGCTGCAACAGCAGCTTGCCGCCTGCGTCGCGCGCGGCGCTGACGACGTCGCTGCCCCGGCACGCGAGCGCGTGATCGGTGATCGCACCCGCGTTCCCGACACTCGCGACCGTGTGCGGCTCGAAAATCTGCTCGAACCCCGCCGCGAACTGTGTGGCCGCGTCGCCCATCGCGTCGTCCGACTGCATGTTGCTCACGATCACGCGTCGGCCAAGCCGTTGCGCGGATGCGATCCAGCACAGTTGGCATTCGGTGGAGCCGCCGCCCTTGCTGCCTTCGACTCCGGGGTAGTAGCCGTGCCACAGCGACAGCGGATACGCAGTCGCGAGTACGCCGCCGCCGTGGTACACGAGCAGGTCGCGCTGCCACCACCCGAGAATCTCGAGGAAGTCGGTGTGCACCTCGACACCGACGTTCCAGATGCGGGCGAGGTCGGCGGCCGTCGTGTACTGGCCTTCGCTGTCGCCGCCGTGCGGTGTCTCGAAGTGCGTGCTGTCGAGCCCCATACTCACGACGGCTTCGTTCATCAGCCCCACGAACTCGGTCTCCCAGTACGCCGCCTCGTCCCAGGTCTCGTTCGGCGTCTTCACGCCGTCGATCACGGCCTTGGCGACGAACTCGGCCACCGCGACCGTCGGTTCGCCGTCGGACAGCGCGACGGCGTGGAGCGCGTCGCGCAACGACATCTGGTCACCGCCCTGGAGCGTGCCGTCGACGTCGTTGAAACAGTTGCAGCCTTGCGTCGCCGCCTTGGCGCTGATGGTGATCTTGTCGACCATCGAGACGTCGCCGTTCGCGACCGAGTTCAGCGCGACGTACATCGTCATGATCTTGGCGGTGCTTCCCATCGCGGCTTCCGCGGGCGTACCCGCTTGTTCGTAGAGGAACTCGTCGGCGAGCGGGTCGTACACCGCGGCTCGCTCGGCCGAGATGTCGCCGGGCGACAGTGCCGTCGCGGCCGAGGCCGCACCGAAGACGAGTGTGAGGAGGACGGACAACGAGACGATTGGTCGGATTGGCCGGCGCACGGGAACCACCCCTTCGGATCGAGCCACTCGACGAGTGGCGCCAACGGCCTGACCCACGACCAGGTGGTGCGCTTACGGCCGGAAGCGTTTGGACATGGCTGATCCCGTACTCGAGACCGTGCCGCTCGGGTTCCAGGGGGTGATCGACCACTCCGACGCTGCGAGTGGTATTGGGGCCATTGACTCTCTAGCCCGTAGGGTCAGGATTGTGGCTGACACCTCCCCCCGGGTCGACGCTCGCGATCCGATGGAGAGCGAGGACGGCTGGCGCCGTGTTCTCGAGAACTCCTCCGATCTCGTCTTCGTCCTCGACGATCACGGAACGCTGACGTACGTCAGCCCCGCCAGCGAACGAATGCTCGGGTACCACCCGTTGGCGCGCGTCGGAGACAGTGTCTTCGACCTCGTGCACCCCGACGATGTCGGTCGCGCCACCGAGGCGTTCGGCGCCACGATCGCGCGCGGCGGCATCGCGCCACGGCTGGAAGTGCGCGTGCGGACCGCCGACGGCGACTGGCGCGAACTCGAAGTCATCGCCAACAACCTCCTCGAAGATCCCGTCGTGCACGGCATCATCGTCAACGGCCGCGATCTCTCGGAGCGTCGGGTCGCGGCCGAGAACCTCGCCGCATCGGAAAGCCGCTTCGAGTACGCCTTCGAGCACGCGGCCGTGGGCATGACCATCACCTCCGCCGACGGCCAGTTCCTCCGGGTGAATCAGGCGCTCTGCACACTGCTCGGATTCTCCGCCATCGACTTCGTCGGAATGTCGTTCTTCGACCTCACGCATCCCGACGATCTGACGAGGACGAAGGAAGGCGTGCGGGCTCTCCTCGCGGGCGAGGACGCGCCGTACGTGCTCGACAAGCGGTACCGGTGCGCCGACGGCTCGTACACGTGGGTTCGCGTGCGGGCATCGATCATGCACGCGACCCGACACCGCCCGACGCAGTTGCTCGGCTACGTGGAGGACATCGCGGCCCGCCGCGCGCTCGAGGCGAACCTGGAATACGACGCCACGCACGACCGTCTCACCGGTTTGTCGACCCGAACGGTGCTGTACGACCAGCTCGAACGTGCGCTGGCGAGCCGCCGCCGCGGCGGCAACGACGTCGCCGTGCTGTTCGTCGACCTCGACCGGTTCAAACTCGTCAACGACACGTTCGGACATCTCGAAGGCGACGTGGTCCTGCGCGAAGTCGCGGAGCGGATCAAGGCGACGGTGCGACCGTCGGACCTCCCCGCGCGCCTCGGCGGTGACGAGTTCGTGGTGTGCGCGCCGGCGCTACGCGATCCCGCCGATGCCGTGCAGATCGCCGAACGGCTCGTCGAGGCGTTGCAAGTTCCGATCGCGTCCGACGGCCAGACGATCGTCATCGGAGCGAGCGTCGGCATCGCGTTCGCGCGTGACGACTCGGACCCGGACCAACTGCTGCGCGACTCCGATCATGCCGTGTACCGCGCGAAGGAACGCGGCCGGGGTCGCGTCGAGGTCTTCGACCGGCGGCTCCAACGGCGCATCGACCTGCGCCGCCAATCCGAGCGCGCGATCGACCGCCACCTGACCGACGGCACGTTGGAGTTCGCGTTGTGGCCGATCGTCTCGCTCGAACCCCGGACAGTGATCGGCTTCGACTGCCGCATCGACTGGGACGCGATCGGGCTCGGCACCGCCGACGTCGACGCCCTCTTCGAGTCACCCGCACGCGCCATGCGCCTCGACATGGCGGTTGTGCGGTCGATGCTCGGCTTCCTCGGAGAATGGAAGTCGGCGTTTCCCTTGGGTGAGGCACCCGGGATCGGCACCATGCTCGAATCACTCGGCGCCGCGTCGG
>JAWXCJ010000105.1:0-3590 GCA_034408875.1 Actinomycetota bacterium | reverse complement strand
GCAGGCGAGGAGATCACATCACGTCGCTGGTACGACATTCTTCGGTCCGTGCGTGGATCATGAGTACTCCCGACCCGACTGGACGCCAACGACGTTGGTGGGTATTCGATCGGCCAATCGCGCGCGACCCACTCTTCGCCGCCGGCGTTGCGCTCGGAGTCCTCGGGATCGTCGCGACGATCGTCAACCCCCCGGCAGGGGCCGCGGGGTTTGTCTTCAACGTTCTCAGCGCGATTCCCATGGGCGTACTCTTCGTCGGGACAGTCGGAGGCTCGGTACGCGAGTTCGCCCGCGCCCGACGCGCGTAGCTCCAAATCCGGCGGGCCGTGCGTGAACCGCCCGAGTCGCCGCACTCACCCGAACTGTCGTACTCATGCGCTCCGTACGAGGATCGTGCGGGCTGCCCCAACCAGGTAGAGCGAACCGGAGATCACGATCTGGCCGTCGTCGGGGGTGTTGAGGATGGCGGTGGCCACCGCTTCCTTGACGGTGTCGACGACTTCGATGTGCTCCTCGTCGAAGCCCAACTCGACCGCGGCCTTGGCCAGCAGCGCCGGATCGAGGGCGCGGGGGCTCGGCGGCCGACACAGCACCAGCACGGACGCCTCGTCGATCCCCAGCGCACCGAGCATCTCGTGCGGGTCCTTCTCGCGCAGCAACCCGACGACCAGCGTGCGGGGCCCGCTCGCGAATTCCTCGCTCAGCGCCGCGCGCAGCGCCTCCGCCCCCGCGACATTGTGCGCGCCGTCCAGCAGGATGAGCGGTTGGCGGCCGACGACTTCGAGCCGGCCGGGCGAGCGCACGTTCGCAAACGCGGCGGCGACGACATCGTCGTCGAGCGCGGCGCCGACGAACGCTTCGGTGGCGGCGAGCGCGGCCGCCGCGTTGTCGGCTTGGTACGCGCCGTGCAACGGCAGCTGAAGGTCGGCGTACGTGCGGTGCGGCGTGTACACATCGATCAGGCGGCCGCCCAGCGCGAGCACATTCGAGCGCACACCGAAGTCGGCGTCGCGCCGGATCACCCGTTCGGCACCGCGGTCGAGAAACAAGTCCGCGATGTCGGGGTCGGTCTCGCCCAGGACGAGGATCGAGCCCGGCTTCACGATGCCCGCCTTCTGGGACGCGATCTGCTCACGCGTCGGGCCGAGGTACTCGACATGGTCGATCCCGACGTTCGTGACGACCGCGACACGGCCGTCAACCACATTGGTCGTGTCCCACGTGCCGCCCAAGCCGACCTCGACCACCGCGACGTCGACGGCGATGTCGTCGAACCAACGGAACGCGGCCGCGGTCAGCACGTCGAAGAACGACGGGTTGACCTGCACCTGCTCCTCGACGAGCGCGACCGCGGCCAACACCTCGTCGAGGTCGTGGTCGGAAATTGGTTCGCCCTGATACATGATGCGCTCGTTGACCCGTTCCAGGTGCGGGCTCGTGAACGACCCGACCGAGAACCCCATGTGCATCAGGAGCTGCGTCATGATGCGCGCCGTCGACGTCTTGCCGTTGGTCCCGGTGAGGTGAATCGCCGGGAACTGCGTCTCGGGCGAACCGAGGTAGGTCAACAACGCGCGAATGCGTTCCAACGTCGGCGCGCCCCGCCGCGACCCCGCGGGAACACCCACGCCGGACTCCATGTTGACCAGCGAGTTCAAGAAAGCGCGCGGATCGGTCACTTCTCTTCGGGCACCGCGAGCTCGACCTTCACGAGGTACTCGCCCGCTTCGGTGTCGAGCACGGCGATCTTGCCCGCGTCGCGGACGTCGCCCTCGGCCGCGCGCAACGCCGCGAGCCGGTCGTCGCTCTCGCGCACCAATACATGCTCGACCGGCGCCGCGAGCGAGCGCTTCTGCTCCGACTTCTCCTTGCGCACCGCGGTGAGCACCGTCGCGGCCACCTCGTAGACGAGCGGGTCGGCACCGGCGGTCCGCAATGCCTGCGATGCGGGCCAGGGCGTCCGGTGGATCGTGCCCTCCTGCCACCAGCTCCACACTTCCTCGGTCGTGAACGCGAGGAACGGCGCGAAGAGCCGGTGGAGCGTCGAGAGCGCGGCCCGCAGCGCCGCGGCGGCTGATCGCGTGCCGGCGTCGTCGGCGTTGCCGTAGGCGCGGGCCTTGACCAACTCGACGTAGTCGTCGCAGAACGACCAGAAGAAGCGTTCGGTGCGTTCGAGCGCCCGGGCGTAGTCGAACGTGTCGAACGCGGCCGTGACCTCGTCGACGAGATCGGCGAGGGCGACGAGCATCGACCGGTCGAGCGCGTTGGTCAGCAACGCCGGGTCGTCGCTCGCGTCGCCGGCGAGGCCGAGCACGAACTTCGAGAGGTTGAGGATCTTGATCGCGAGCTTGCGTCCGATCTTCATGACGCCGAAATCGACCGCGGTGTCGACTGCGGGCCGGCCGTTGCACGCCCAATACCGCAGCGCGTCGGCGCTGTACTCCTCGACGAGGGGCATGGGCGTGACGACGTTGCCGACCGACTTCGCCATCTTCTTACGATCGGGGTCGAGCACCCACCCGTTGATGGTCGTGTCCGACCACGGCAGCACGCCGTGCTCGAACCACGCGCGCACGACCGAGTCGAACAACCACGTGCGGATGATCTCGGGTCCCTGCGGGCGCAGGTTCATGGGGAACGTGCGCTCGAACAAGTCGGGGTCGTCGATCCAGCCGGTCGCGATCTGCGGGGTGAGCGACGACGTCGCCCACGTGTCCATCACGTCGAGGTCGGCGACGAACCCGCCGGGTTGGTCGCGTTGTTCTTCGGTGTAACCCGCGGGCACGTCGCTCGCCGGATCGACGGGCAGCGCGTCCTCGGATGGAATGATCGGGTTGTCGTAGTCGGCACGACCGTCCGCGTCGAGCGCGTACCAAACCGGGAACGGAACACCGAAGTAGCGCTGCCGGCTGATGAGCCAGTCGCCGTTGAGCCCTTCGACCCACGACTCGTACCGCTGGTGCACGTGCGCGGGATGCCACTGCAACTCGCGGCCAAGTTCGAGCAACCGCGCCCGCAAGTCCGCGTCGCGCCCACCGTTGCGGATGTACCACTGTCGGGTCGTGATGATCTCGAGCGGTCGTTCGCCGCGTTCATAGAACTTCACCGGGTGCGTGATCGCGCGCGGTTCGCCGTCGAGCTCGCCCGATTCGCGCAAGAGTTCGACAATGCGCTTCTGGGCCTGTTTGGCCGTCTTTCCTGCGAGTTCGGCGTACGTACCGGCAGTTCCGGCTTCCTGAATTTCGCGGGGCGAATCCGCGACGAGTCGTCCGTCGCTGCCCATCACGCTGCGTACGGGAAGGTCCAGCTCACGCCACCACACGACGTCGGTGGTGTCGCCGAACGTGCAGATCATGGCAATGCCCGACCCTTTTTCGGGGTCGGCAAGATGGTGCGCAACGACCGGAACACGCACACCGAACAACGGAGTGGTCACCCAACTCCCGAACCTCGGTTGGTACCGTCCGTCGTCGGGATGCGCGACAAGGGCAACACACGCGGGCACCAACTCGGGGCGTGTGGTCTCGACGACAATGTCGTCGAGTCCGTCGACACCATGGCCATCGACCGCATGGCCATCGACCGCATGG
>JAWXCJ010000104.1:0-3526 GCA_034408875.1 Actinomycetota bacterium | reverse complement strand
TCGGCTTCGGCTTCGGCTTCGGCCATCGACACCGCGTGCGACTTGTTCTTGCGCGCCTTTCGCAATTCGATGAACGGCGGAATGAGCGACAAGAAGATGATGACGAAAATCGCGGGCGTGAGGTAGTTCTCGATCCCGGGGAACGACTTGCCGAGTGTGTAGCCGAGCGCCGTGACGCCGACGGCCCACAGGAACCCGCCGACGACGTTGTAGCGAACGAACGTCGCGTACCGCATCTCGCCGACGCCGGCGAGGATCGGCGCGAACGTGCGCACCACGGGGACGAAACGCGCCAGGATGATCGTCTTCGGGCCGTGGTGCTCGAAGAACTCCTTCGTGCGGTGCACGTATTCCTGCTTGAACAGCCGGGAGTCCGGGCGCCGGAACAGGCCGGGGCCGACCTTCTTGCCGAACAGGTAACCGACCTGGTCGCCGGCCACGGCCGCGATGAAACACCCCACCAGCAGCACCCAGATGTTGAGGTGGACGTCTTCGTTGTTCGAGGTGGCCGCCAGGAGCCCGGCTGTGAAGAGGAGCGAGTCTCCCGGCAGGAAGAACCCGATCAGCAGGCCCGACTCGGCAAAGATGATCGCAAAGAGACCGATAGTGGCCCATGGGCCCAGCCACTCGAGAATGTTCTCGGGATCCAGGAAGTCGAGAGCCCCAAGCATCGGCACGGCTGGTCACGATAGACCTTGGACGTAATGTGGCCGGGCGACCACGGTTTGACACCGAGGGTGGTTGCGTGGCACTAAAGAAATAGGGGGCCAGCTACGGTGACCGCCCCGGTTGCCGAGAAGGACCCGGAATCCACCTTCAGGAGATCGCGTTGCCCAAACCGCTCGTCGTCGTCGAGTCGCCGGCCAAAGCCAAGACGATCACCGGCTACCTCGGCGCCGACTACACCGTGATGGCGAGCGTCGGGCACATCCGCGACTTGCCCGGCAACAAGGACGAAGTTCCCGAGGCCATGCGCGAGACCCACGGCCGGCTGGCCGGGATCGACGCCGAGCAGCACTTCGACGTCGTCTACGTGGTGCACAAGAACAAGAAGAAGGTCGTCGCCGAGCTGAAGGCGGCGCTGAAGAACGCCGACGAGCTCATCCTCGCCACCGACGAGGACAGGGAGGGCGAGGCCATCGGCTGGCACGTCCTCGAGGTGCTCCAGCCCAAGGTGCCCGTGCGGCGCATGGTGTTCCACGAGATCACCCCCCACGCGATCCGCGAGGCGCTCGAACAGCCGCGCGAGCTCGACATGAAGCTCGTCGAGGCACAAGAGGCGCGCCGCATCCTCGACCGTCTCGTCGGGTGGGAGACCTCGCCCGTGTTGTGGAGGGTGTTCGGCCGCGGCCAGGCCGCGTCGGCGGGCCGGGTCCAGAGTGTCGCCGTGCGCATGGTCGTGGAGCGCGAACGCGCCCGCATGCGGTTCCGCGCCGGGCAGTGGCATGACCTCGAAGGCACCTTCCTGGCGACAAACATGGCTCCCTCGCTCTCGGCCGATGGGCCTCCGGCAAGTGGGGCCTCGGCTCGTCCGCACGGTGACCAAGCGTTCAAGGCCGGGCTGGCCGAACTCAACGGCACGCGCGTGGCCGAGGGCCGCGACTTCGACCCCGAAACGGGCGGGTTGAAGGAAGCGTCGGCGGGCAAGGTCGTGTTGCTCGACGCGCCGACCGCCGAATCGCTCGCCGACCGGTTCCGCCCCGCTTCGTTCACCGTTGCGTCGGTCGACTCCGACCCGTTCACCGAGCGCCCGCGCGCACCGTTCACGACGTCGACGTTGCAGCAGGAGTCGGGCCGCAAGCTCCGCTTCACGGCGTCACGCACGATGGCGATCGCGCAGCGGCTGTACGAGAACGGCTACATCACCTACATGCGTACCGACAGCACGAACCTGTCGGAGCAGGCCATCACCGCGGCGCGCACGGCAATCCGTGAGCAGTACGGCGACGAGTACGTCCCGGCCGACGCCCGCGTGTACAAGAGCAAGGTCAAGAACGCGCAGGAGGCCCACGAGGCCATCCGCCCGGCCGGAGACCGGATCCGCACTCCTGACGAGCTGCGCGCCGAGCTCAACACCGACGAGCAGCGCCTCTACGAACTCATCTGGATCCGCACCGTCGCCTGCCAGATGGCCGACGCCAAGGGCCACAAGATGACGATCAAGCTGCGCGCGACCGCCCCGAACCGTGACGGGGGCGCCGACACGGTCGTGTTCCGCGCGGGCGGCAAGTCGTACGACTTCCTCGGGTGGCGGCGCGCGTACGTCGAAGACGTCGACGAGGGCGACGAAGTCGAGAGCGAAGCCCGCCTGCCCGCCGTGCGCGAAGGCGACAACGCGCAGTGCACCGAACTCGCGCCCGTCGGCCACGAGACGAAACCGCCGGCTCGCTACACCGAAGCCAGCCTCGTCAAAGAGCTCGAGGAGCGCGGCATCGGGCGCCCGTCGACCTACGCCGCCGTCATCGAGACGGTGCAGGCGCGCGGCTACGTGTGGCGCAAAGGCACCGCGCTCGTTCCGGCGTGGACCGCGTTCGCGGTCACGAACCTGCTCGAACGCCACTTCGGTCACCTCGTCGACTACAGCTTCACCGCGACGATGGAAGAAGCACTCGACGTCATCGCACGCGGTGAGAGCGAGCGCGAGAAATGGCTCGACACCTTCTACTTCGGCAACGGCACGCCGGGATTGCGCGAGCTGACGAACGACGAACACCTCGCCAAGATCGACGCGCGGGGCGTGAGCACCATCCCGATCGGTGTCGACGACACCGGTCACGAGATCATCGTGCGGGTCGGGCGCTACGGCCCGTACGTGCAACGCGAAGACAACCAGACCGCGTCGCTGCCGCCCGAAATCGCCCCCGACGAACTCACCGTCGAGATGGCCCTCGAGCTCATCGAGGTTCAGTCGCAGGGGCCGAAGTCGTTGGGCGGCGACCCGGAGACGGGCATGGAGGTCTACGTGCTCACGGGCCGGTTCGGTCCGTACGTGCAGCTGGGCGAGCAGGAAGAGGGCACGAAGAAGAAGCCGAAGCGCGCGTCGCTACTGACCGCGCAGACGCCCGACACGGTCACGCTCGACGAAGCGCTCCAACTGCTGTCGTTGCCGCGCGTCGTCGGCAACGACTCCGAAGGGCGCGAAATTATCGCGTCGCCGGGCCGGTTCGGCCCGTACCTCAAGCGCGCCGACGGCGACACGCGGAGCCTGGCGAGCGAGGAACAGCTGTTCACTGTGACGTTGGGAGAAGCCGAGGCGCTGTACGCGCAGCCGAAGACGCGACGCGGCCGGCAGCAGAAGCCGCCGCTCGCCGAACTGGGCGCGCACCCCGACACGGGTGCCGCGGTGCGTGTCCTCGAAGGTCGGTTTGGTCCGTATGTCACCGACGGTTCGGTGAACGCGACGGTGCGCCGCGGAACGATCCCCGAGGAGCTGACGCTCGAAGAGGCCGTCGCGATGCTGCGCGACAAGGCCGAGATGGCGCCGACGCCTCGGAAGGCGACCAAGAAGGCGCCGGCCAAGAAGGCG
>JAWXCJ010000103.1:0-10880 GCA_034408875.1 Actinomycetota bacterium | reverse complement strand
GTGGGCGATGGGTAGCGGGCCCGACGTGAAGCTTCCCGGGGTCCTCACCCACCCGTCGTTTCACCTCGTTGCGCTCCCCGAGTGAACTCCGCCAAGCGTGCGGAATCTCGCAGAGTCAGCACGTTGCCACGAGCAACGACGAGCTCGGCGATCTCACCGCCCGGCCGGGCGACGATGTCCTACGCCGGCGTCGTTCTGCTCCTCGCTCGATATCCACCCAAGAAGCAGACCGGAACGATGTCCTGGCGGGTGTCACGCCGTAGCCTCCCGCCCGTGGGCATTCTCGGGTGGATCGTCGTCGGCTTCGTTGCCGGAGCGCTCGCGAGGGCGGTGACGGGTGGCGCACGCGACGCCGGGTGCCTCACCACGATCGCGATCGGTGTCCTCGGTGGTCTCATCGGCGGCGCGCTGTTCAACGCGGCGGGCGACGAGGGCATCGGCGACTTCGGCATCCGCTCGATGTTCGTCGCCTTCATCGGCGCGTGCGCGCTACTGCTGGTCGTCGGGCTCGCGACGCGCGGGAAGTACGGCGGGCGCTAGCCGTCAGGAGCGCTGGAGCGCGTCGCGCACCGAACCGAGGTCGCGGCGGCCGCGTACCAGGAGCTCGGCTTGCGCCTGTGTGAGCGGCGGGGAGAAGTAGAAGCCCTGTACGTAGTCGCAGCCGAGCTGGTACAGCGCCGACATCTGCTGCGCGGTCTCGGCCCCTTCGGCGACTACTTCGTGACCCAACACCTGGGCGAGCCGGATCACCGCGGCGATCACGGTCGTGTCGGCCGACATCAGACCGCCCAGTTCGTCCATGAACATGCGGTCGATCTTCACGACGTCGATCGGGAACTGACGTAGGTACGCGAGCGACGAGTACCCGGTCCCGAAGTCGTCGATCGCGAGGCGCACGCCGAGGCGCTTGATGCGTTCGAGCTGCCCGAGCGCCTGGTCGGCCGTGCTGACGAGCACCGTCTCGGTGATTTCGAGCATCAGCCACTGCGGGTCGACGCGCGACCGCGCCGTCACGTGTTCGAGCGAGGTTGCAAAGTCGGGGCGGGCGAACTGACGGCCGCTGACGTTCACCGAGATCGAGAGCGGTGCGCGGTCCGGGTGTTGGCCGTTCCACGCGGCGATTTGGCGGCAGGCCTGTTCGAGGACCCATTCGCCGATGGCCACGATGAGCTGCGATTCCTCGGCCAACGCGATGAAATCGGCGGGCGCGACGAGGCCGTGCCCGGGCCGCGCCCACCGCACGAGCGCCTCGAAGCCGGTGACTTCGCCGCTCGAGAGCCGCACGATCGGTTGGTAGACGAGTCGGAGTTCGCCGCGTTCGAGAGCACCCTGGAGCGCGGCCTCGGTGTCGCGCCGTCGTTGCACGCGCTCGCGCAACGTCGCGTCGTACAGTTCCCACCGGTTCGGGCCTTCGTGCTTCGCCCGGAACATCGCGGCCTTCGAGTCGCGGAGCAGCGCATCGGGCGTCGCGGTTTCGCTGCCCCGCATGGCCACGCCGACGCACGCGCTGACCTGTATGGGGCGGGAGCCGACGTCGAAGGGCCGGCGGAGCACTTCGATGATCTGCTCGGCGATGACGATCACGTCGTCGACGTCGTCCAGTTCCTCACAGAGCACCGCGAATTCGTCACCTGCGACCCGCGCGACGGTGTCGCCCGGGCGGATGACGGAGAGCAGCCGGGTCGCGGCCTCGACGAGGACCGCGTCACCCGTCGCGTGGCCCCATGTGTCGTTCACCGACTTGAACCGGTCGATGTCGACGCAGATCAGGGCGAGGGGAATGTTGGTGCGGCGGGCCCGGGCGAGCGCGTGCAGGAGGCGGTCGAAGAGCAGCGGTCGGTTGGCGAGGCCGGTCAGGGTGTCGTTCGCGCCGCGGCGCACGAGGTCGCGGCGGACCCGGGCCAGCTCGGCCCGTGTCACCCACAACCGCGCGGCGAAACCGGCCGCGGCCACGGCCGAGATACCGGCGGCGAGCACCGTTGCATCCATGCCCGGTAATGATCGGGCCCGGGCCGGACACCCTGTAGGGCCAGGGAGGCGCCAGCGAAGCCGACCCCAACAGCGGGTGGCCGGAAGGGACTAGATCTCGGCGCTGGGGAGGCCCAGATCGGGTTCGGCGCCGGTCCGCACCCGGGTCGCCCGTCCGTCACCGTCGAGGTCGAAGACGACCCGCTGGCCCTGGCGCAGCAGCCGGAACACCGACTGCGCGAGGGCATCGGGGGCCAAGACGACCTCTTCCCGGTCGAGATCGCGGACGACGATCCCCTCCTTGGTGGCGGGGTCGTACATCTTGATCACACCCTGCATAACCGCATCTCCGGGCCCTCAGCCTCGGGACGGCTTGACGACCTTGCCGGCCTTCAGGCACGACGTGCAGACGTTGAGGCGCTTGGGCGTGCCGTCGACGACGGCCCGGACCCGCTGGATGTTGGGGTTCCAGCGGCGCTTCGTACGGCGGTGCGAGTGGCTGAGCCGCATACCGAAGTGCGGCTTCTTGGCGCACACGTCGCAAACCGATGACATCGTGGTCTTCCTTCACTCGCCGGGAACCGGGAGAGGATAGCACCGCTGAGTAGTCTCGAACCGATGCCGGGCCCTCTGACCAGCCTCGACGCCGCGGCGCTGCGCCAGACGGTGCTGCGCTTCCGTGATGCGTTGCGCAGCCACCAGGAGGAGTTGAACCGGCTCAACGTCTACCCCGTTCCCGACGGCGACACGGGCACGAACATGGCGCTGACCCTCGAGTCGGTGTGCAGCGAACTCGCGACCGCGACGTCGATGGCCGAGGTGTGCCACGCCATCAGCCGCGGGTCGCTCATGGGCGCACGCGGGAACTCCGGCGTGATCACGTCGCAGATCCTGCGCGGGTTCGCCGACGTCTTTCGCGAGTGCGACGCGATCACCGCCGCCGATTTCGGGCGGGCGTTGCGGCGCGCGGCCGACGCCGCGTACGAAGCCGTGATGCGTCCCGTCGAGGGCACGATCCTCACCGTGGTGCGCGAGACCGCCGAAGCCGTCGAGACGTTGGACGACCCCGATCTGGCGTCGTTGCTCGATGCCGCGGCCGTCGCCGCGCGCGACTCCGTGGTCCGGACGCCGACACTCCTCCCGGTGTTGCGCGATGCCGGTGTTGTCGACGCGGGCGGCAAAGGCTTCACCCTGTTGCTCGACGCGTTGCTCGAAGTCGTCACCGGGCGCCCGATACCCGAGCCCGAAGTCAGCGCGACCCCGACTGCCGTCGAGGCGCACCTGCGCGGCGACGACGACATCTCGGGGCTGCGTTACGAAGTGATGTACCTGCTCGACGCGCGCGACGAAATGCTCCCGGCGTTCCGCGATGCGTGGATGTCGGTCGGCGACTCCATCGTCATTGTCGGCGGCGACGGTCTGTACAACTGCCACATCCACACGAACGATGTGGGCGCCGCGGTCGAAGCCGGCATCGAAGCGGGCCGGCCGTACAAGATCCGTGTCACCGACCTCCTCGACGAAGTCGAAGAAGAGCAATGGGTGCGCGACGCCGGCGGCGTGGCTGCGGCCGCTCCCGCGCCGGCTCCGGCGGTGACGACCGCGGTCGTCGCGGTTGGTGTCGGTCCGGGCATCCAACGCATCTTCGTGAGTCTCGGCGTGCAGCAGGTCGTCGCGGGCGGCCAGTCGATGAACCCCTCGACCGCGCAGATCCTGGAAGCCGTGACCGCGTGCAACTCCACGGCTGTTGTCGTACTGCCGAACAACAAGAACATCGTCCCCGTCGCCCGCCAGGTCGACGCGCTCACCGAGAAGCGCATCGCCGTCGTCCCGACGACGAGTGTCCCCGAGGCCCTGGCCGCGCTCGTCGACTACGACCCGAATGCCGAACTCGACGACAATGCCAAGGTCATGGGAGAAGCCGTCGACCGTGTCCGCACCGGCGAAGTCACCCAGGCGGTGCGCGACGCCACGGCCGACTTCGGGCCCATTTCCGAAGGTGACTGGATCGCACTGAGCCGCGACGGCATCGTCGCCGCGCTCTCGACGCCGGGTGATGCAGTGTGTGCGCTTCTCGGGCACCTCGTCGACGACGACAGCGAGATCGTGACCGTGCTGGTCGGCTGCGACGCCCCGGCGAACGAGACGCAACGCATTCGCGAACACATCGAGTACCAGTTCCCGCATGTGGAGATCGAGTTCCACGACGGTGGCCAGCCGTTGTACCCGTACCTCGTCGGCGTCGAGTGAGCGGAGCGGTCCAGGCGCAGATCCGGAGGCGTGGTGCGGACTCGGAGGGCATTCCTCGCGGCGGTGGAGCGCCGGAGGTCGTAGCCGCATGAACGAGGCACCGATCACGTTGCGCGAGCTGGCGACGAAGCCGCTCGGTGAGCTCACGGCGGTCGGCCCGAAGCTCGAGGAACGGCTCGCGCAAATGGAGCTGCACTCGGTCCTCGACGTGCTCGAGCACTACCCGCGCCGGTGGATCGACCGCACCAAGCGCGCCGACATCGCGACGCTCACAGTCGGCGAGGAAGCGACCGTGTTCGCCGAGGTCCGGACGATTCGCGGGCGCCGGGCGCGCACGGGCAAGGTCGTCGTCGACGCGGTTGTGCACGACGGCACGTCGCTGTTGAACGTGGTGTTCTTCAACCAGGCGTGGCGTGAGCGCCAGCTTCCCGAAGGCACCGAGGTCGCGCTGTTCGGCAAGCTCGAGGTCTACCGGGGCAAACGCCAGATGACGAACCCCGTCGTCGACGTGATCGGCGGCAAAGGCGGTGGCGACGAACGCACCGGCGTCATCGTCCCCGTGTACCCACAGTCGGGCAAGGCCGACGTGTACACCTGGCAGTTGCGCAAGGTCGTGTCCGAAGTGCTGCGCCGGTGCAAGGCGCGGGGCCTGGCCGAACCGCTCGACGAGTCGATCCTCGACAAGCACGACTTCGTCGCGCGCGACACGGCGTACTTCGGCATTCATCAGCCGGAGGACGGCGCCGAACTGGCGGCCGCGAAACGCCGCCTCGCGTTCGACGAGTTTCTGCGCATGCAGGTCGGCCTCGTCGCGCGCAAGCGGGCGTTCGCCGCTGCGCAGACCGGAATCCGCCATGTCGCCGACGGCTCGCTGGTCGGGGCGTTCGTCGGCGCGCTTCCGTTCCCGCTTACCGACGATCAGCAGCGCGCGATCGACGAGATCGCGGGCGACATGGCCGCGCCCGCGCCGATGCACCGTCTGCTGCAGGGCGACGTCGGTTCGGGGAAAACGGTCGTCGCGCTGGCGGCGTTGCTCGTCGGTGTGCAGGGCGGCTACCAGGGCGCGTTCATGGCACCCACCGAGGTGCTGGCCGAGCAGCACTATCTGGGGTCGGCCCGCATGCTCGACGGTCTTACTGTTGCGGCCGAGGGATCGCTGCTCGCGGAACGCCCGGTGCGCGTCGAACTGTTGACCAACCGCACGACCGCGGCCGAACGGCGCCGCATCTCGGCGGGGCTCCGGCACGGCGAGGTCGACATCCTCGTCGGCACGCACGCGCTGCTCTACGGCGACGCCCAGTTCACGCGCCTCGGCATCGCGGTCATCGACGAACAGCATCGCTTCGGTGTCGAGCAGCGCGCGCTCCTGCGGGGCAAAGGCCGAGTGACGAGCGACCCTCCCGGCGAGGCGACCGACGCTGCACAGGGAGAGCGAGTGCGACCGGGAGAGGGGATACCCGACGTGCTCGTCATGACGGCCACACCGATCCCGCGCACGGCGGGCATGCTGATCTACGGCGACCTCGACAAGTCGGAGTTGCGCGAGATGCCCCCCGGCCGCACGCCGATCACGACGAGCGTGGTGGGCGCGAACCCGATGGACCAGGCCGCGGCGTGGGCGCAGTTGCGGGCCGAGGTCGAGGCCGGTCGCCAGGCCTACGTGGTGTGCCCGCTGGTCGAGGAGAAAGCGAAGATCGAGGCGCGCGCCGCCACGGAGGAATACGAACGGTTGCAGGCCGAGGAACTTGCCGGACTCCGGCTCGGGTTGCTGCACGGGCAGATGGCGTCCAAGGACAAAGAAGCCTCGATGGACGCGTTCCGCCGGGGCGAGGTCGACGTGTTGGTTGCGACCACGGTGATCGAGGTGGGGGTCGACGTGCCGAACGCGACGGTCATGGTCGTCGAGGACGCCGACCGCTTCGGGCTCTCGCAGCTGCACCAGTTGCGCGGCCGCGTCGGCCGCGGCGGCGGCGACTCGTGGTGCTTCCTGTTCGGCGACCCGAAGACCTCCGGCGGCGAGGAGCGACTCAAGGCGATGGAAGCATCGACCGACGGGTTCCTGCTCGCCGAGAAGGATCTCGAGATTCGCGGCGCGGGCGAAGTGTTCGGCGAGCGGCAATCGGGCTTCAGCGACCTGAAGCTGGGACGCATCCCGCGCGACGAGGCCGTGGTGGTCGAGGCCCGGCGCGTTGCCGAGAGCATCCTCGACGCCGACCCCGACCTCACGCGCCATGCGCAGTTGCGAGAAGAGGTCGAAGATCTGCTCGGAGACGCCGTCGACTTCTTGTTCAAGAACTGATGCGCGGCATCCGTGTGATCGCCGGAAGTGAGCGGGGCCGGCGGCTCGTCGTCCCGCCCGGCGACAGCGTGCGCCCGACGAAGGACATCGTCCGCGAGTCGATGTTCAACGCGCTCGACTCGCGGCGCCGGCTTGTCGACGCCGCCGTGCTCGATCTCTTCGCGGGAACGGGAGCGCTCGGAATCGAAGCGCTGTCGCGCGGTGCGGCATCGGCCGTGTTCGTCGAACGGGACCGAAACGCGATCAGTGCCATCGAGACGAACCTCGACACGCTCGGTCTTGCCGATCGAGGCCGCGTCGTCCGCAGCGACGTCGGTGCCGTGTTGGGCGGTGCATTGCCGCGCGAGACCCCGTTCGACGTGGTGTTGATCGATCCGCCCTACGACTGTGGCGACGAAGAAATCGCAACGGTGCTCCGCGCGCTCCGTGGCCCGGGTTGGCTGGCCGAAGACGCGATGGTGAGCGTGGAGCGGCGTACGAAGCCGCGTTCCGACGTGCCCGACGATGTGGTGATCGAGTGGGAGCGGGCGTTCGGGGATACGCTCGTACGGTTCCTCAAGCTGATGTGAAGGACTTCGAGTTGGCGACAGCCCTGTGTCCCGGTTCCTTCGATCCGGTAACCAACGGCCACATCGACATCATCGAGCGGACCGCGCGCTATTTCGACCGGGTGATCGTCGCGGTCGGCGGCAACCCGTCGAAGACCCAGCCGTTGTTCACGATCGAAGAACGGCTCGCGATGCTCGACGAGGTCACCGAGCATCTGGCCAACGTGCAGCTCGACGTGTTCAAAGGGTTGCTCGTCGATTTCGCGACCGAGCACGGTGCCAACTCGATTGTCAAGGGCCTGCGTGCGGTTTCCGACTTCGATTACGAGCTCCAGATGGCGCAGATGAACCAACGACTCTCGGGTATCGACACGTTCTTCATCTCGACGAGTCCGCAACACTCGTTCTTGTCGTCGAGCCTCGTGCGCGAGGTCGCGCGTTTCGGCGGCGACGTTTCGAGCATGGTGCCGAAGAATGTCGCGGACCGCCTGGCGACGATGTTCTCGCCATGACGATTGCAAAGGAAGGGTGATGAGCTTGCTCGAAGATTCGCCCGATGCGGCACCCGACACGCGTGAATTGCTCGTGCGGCTCCAGGAGCTGCTCGAGAAGGCGCGCGGGTTGTTCATGTCCGCGTCGGTGTCGGTCAATCGCGACGAGTTCGGCGGGCTGCTCCAGGAAGCGATCGAAGGGCTGCCCGAGGAACTGCGCCAGGCGCGCTGGTTGTTGAAGGAGCGCGACGAGTTCTTGGAGCGCGGCAGCCGCGAAGCGGAGCGGCTCATCGAGTCGGCCCGGGTGCGCGCCGAGCGCATGGTCGAGCGCACCGAGGTCGTGCGCGAGGCGAGGCGCTCGGCCGAGGCAATCATCGAACACGCCGAACGCACGGCCGCGCAGATCCGCCACGAAGCCGAGGACTACGTCGACCGCAAGCTGGCCGCGTTCGAAGTGGTTCTCGACCGCACGCTGTCGCAGGTCCACAAGGGCCGGGAACGCCTCCAGGTCCACATCGACCCCGCCAACGAGGCCCGCGAGGCCGAAGAAGACGACGGTTCGGTCGGCGCCTTCTTCGACCAGGACGACTAAGTCCGCGTCCGCGTCACCCGCCTTCGAACATCACCGACACCGGGAAGAACGTCAGGTCGTTCGACGCGTTCTTGGCCGGCGACCGCCCCTTGCGGACGCCGATCACGATCTTGTCCCCGGCCTCCACCGTGACGTTCTCGACGTTGAACACGCGCTTGCTGCGCGCGCTCGTCCACTTCTGCACCAGCGGCTTGGAGCGGAGCGTGACGAAGGTGCCGTCGGCCTTGACGAGCAGGATGTCGGCGGTTGCGCCGTCGCCCTTCGTCGACTCCAACCACGCTTCACCCGAAATTGTCACCGTGCCTGCGCTCGGCGCGGTCCAGACGCGAGCGGCACCCCGTGTCTCGCTCGGGAACATCGCGTTGGCCCCCACACCGGGCGCGGGATAGCCGTCGACGAGTTCGGTTCCGACGTGCGCGGGGAGGCGAACCCCGTTCGGGTTGGGTGGCGAGAGCCCGTTCGGAACGAGCGGCGCCAGCGCCGCGCCCGGCTGTCGGACGTCGTAGCCGGCGTACGACCACAACGCGGTTCCCGAGAGGTGCGAGAAGTCGCGCTCGCCTTCGGAATAGATGCTCGTTGCCGGTGCCGGCGTGTCGCTGAGGTCGATGGCCTTCAGCGTCACGAAGTACTCGCGTCCCGGGAAGTGCGCACTCGTCACGAAGATCCGTTCCGGGTGCGCGGGGTCGGTATAGCCGGAGTGCCAGTAGCCGTGGCCGCACCAGAAGTACGCGCATTCGTAGATCTGTGTGGGTTCGTTCCACCCACCGGTGAGTGATGGCTGTGCGGCACCCGTGATCTTGGCCGTGCGCGCGCACAAGAACTTGTTCCAGAACCCGCACGTGTACACCATCATGTAGCGCCCGATGTAGTCGTTGTACGCGACGGTCGGGCTGTGCTCGATACCGGTCGCGATCGGAACGGCGAGGTTCTCGTCGCGGTCCCACGGGTTGGCGGCGTCGCCGGTCCAGTACTCGTAGCGGTCCGGCACGGTGACCCGCTCTTCCGGCACCCGTGCCATCAGGAGGTTCCCGACGACGCCCTTGAAGAAGTAGACGCGTCCCGCGATCTTGATCGGAGATCCGTAGCCGATGCCGGTTCCTACTCGCACCGGCTTGAGGTCGCCGGTACTCGGGCTCGTCAGCTCGCCCAGGCCTTGCGTGTAGGTCACGGTCGGGGTTTCCGCGTCGCAGTCGGGCGCGTGCCAGACCGACGTGTAGAAGAAGAACAGTCGCCCGTTGGCTTCGAACACGCGCCCGGGCCAGATGAGGCATTCGTTGTTGGCCCGGTCGGGCGCGAGCACCGTCAGGACATTCTTTCCGTTGGACGTACGGAGTTGCACGTCGATGCAGTCATTCGGGTTGAGGTCGGTGGTGCGTCCGATCGAGCCGGTGCGGAACCCGAAGCGGTCGCCGGGGCCGAAGAAGTGGCCGTCGCCGTCGCCGTCGACGAAGCTGTCGCCCACCGACCAGTACGCGGCCCCGTTGTGCACGAAGCTGAACCCGGTGTCGAAGCCGAGCACCCGCTGCGCGTTCCCCGAACGCGCGACGTGGCAGATCATGCGCGAACGCTCGGGGTACACCTGCTCGAACGGTTCCGGCTCGGCTGCACTCGCAGCGCTTCCGGTTGCGACGACCGGACCCAGGAGTCCGAGCGCAAGCAGCATGACAATGGCCCGTTTCATGTCACCTCACCATGTGAATTCGATTTCGGGACTGAACTGCGTCGCGTCGCAGAAGTGGAAGCCCGGGGGCGACGTTCCGCGTTGCACGACGAACCGGAGCGCGTCGCCGGCACTCACCGCGAGATCGGTGAGCGTGACGTCGACGGGACTTCCGTTCTTGACGAGTTGCCACCCCGTTGCCGGCCAAACCCGGGTGGTCCCGCGGTAGATCGCGGCGCGGGCGCCGTCGTCGGTAATCGCCGTGCAGGGCGGTGACGGTTCGGAGTCGCCGAGGCGAACCCGAACCGTCACCGTGCCGTTCGCGGGGGCGGTCCAGCGGCGGGCGACTGCGATGTTGCGGTTGGCGGGCGGTGCGGCGATCGTGGCGTCGATGCGGCCGGTACCGTCGGCGGTCTTCCACACGCCGTCGACCTGTTGCGGCAAACGGGCGCAGGCGTCGAGCACCAGCAACGCGTCGTCGACCGCGCACTGTTCGTACCTCCACCGCCAATAGCGCTGGCCGCCGGTGCTGTCTTCGTAGTCACGCTGCGCCGAGAACGTGCACGTTTCGCGGTGCGTGGCCAGCCACCGGCCGGTCTGCTTCAGTTCCGGCACCTGCGCGGCGCCGATCCACGACAGTCCGCCGAAGGTGTCGTTCGTATTCCAGGCGAACCCCATGACGCCTCGAACCCGCGACGACCATCCCGCGGGATCGGCCGCGGTCAGGCACCGCAGGTGGTAGTAGGTCGATTCGAAGGTGCAGGCGACGCCGTCGGCGAATACCGGGGCTCGCCTGAAGCCGTGTTGGGACGCGTTTCCGATGAACAACACCGGCGTGGACTCGTGCCCGGGCTGCTCGCCGACCCAGTCGACGAACGCGTGCAGGTCGGCGACATTGCGCGCCGCGTAACTGTCCGGCAGTTGTGAGCGGGGCAGGTCGCCCTTGCGGGGACAGTCGGTGACGAGCGCCTTGTCCCAGTCGAAACGGAACGCGCCGTGGTAGGCGTACGGGAACAGCATCGTCGAGTGCTCGAGCCACTCGGCCGACCGGTAGGGCACGTTGGCGTCGCCC
>JAWXCJ010000102.1:0-4355 GCA_034408875.1 Actinomycetota bacterium | reverse complement strand
GGCGACGGTGGGGAGCTTCGCAGGACTTGTTCAGCGATCGTTGCCGCCGCTTCGGCCTGCAGGTGCCGGAAATCCATCGCCGACATGTCTTGACGTGTTTCGAGATTCGGCGCGGGGGGATCTGTTCGGGGCGGGTCGTTCTGGTGCGCGTCTGAGCCGTTCGCGCGCGTCGAAGTAGGGCGACGTTCGGTCGTGAGCGCCGCTGTTGGGTCCGCCGTCAGGCGGCGTGGCGGTATTCGTTGATGAGTCCACCGCAGCGGGCGTGTCGCACGATCGGTTGGCCGGGTTCGATCGCCACGACGTTGCTGGCGCCCGGGGCGGCCTGGTCGAGCGAGCGGTGGCGGTGCTGGTTGTAGTGGTCGATGTACTCGACGAGCAGCGATCGGAGTTGCCGTTTGTTCCAGATGATCGTGCGGTCCAACAACTCGTGACGCAGGGTGCGGATCCAACGTTCGGCATACGAGTTGGCCATCGGCGCGCGTGGGGGCGTCGTGATCGCCGACATGCCTTCGGCTTCGAACACCGTGTCGAACGATCCCGGATATTGGCCAGCGCCATCGTGAACGATGAACCGGAACTGACGGTCGATGTTCATCAAGAAGTTGCGGGCGGCTTGGGTCGTCCACTGTCCGGTCGGGTTCGTCGTGATCCCACCGAGATGCACACGCCGCGAACCGATCTCGATGAAGAACAGCACATGGAAGCGGCGGAGGGTCGCGCTATCGACGCAGACGAAGCCCGTCGCGATGATGCCCTTCGCTTGGGACCGGATGAACTGCGCCCAGGTCGGTCCGGTCCGTTCGGGTGTCGGGTCGATCTCGGCAGCCCGCAGGATCGTCCAGACCGTGGAAGCCGCGATCCGGTGACCGAGTCGCGCGAGTTCGCCGTGGACGCGCCGGTAACCCCATGTCGGGTTCTCCTCGGCGAGTCGGATCGCGAGCCGGCGGATCTCCGCGAGTGTTTGGGGTCGGCCGCGGGGTGTTGTGGGTGGGTAGGTCCAGTGGCGGGCGACGAGTCGACGATGCCGGCCGATCACGGTCTTGGGCTGCACGATCAGCAGCACGTCGTTGAGTCGCGTGCGGGTGAACGCAGTCGACAACACCGCCAGGATCGACCGGGCGGTGTCGGTGAAGCGAGGCCGACTGATCTGTCGCTGCAGCACCAGGACCTGATGACGCAGTGCGAGGATCTCGGCATCACGCTCGTCTCCCGTCGCGATCAACCATCGCAACCGGCCGATGATCAGATAACGGACCGTCGCGACCAGGCTCATGGGAAGCCGCCCGTACCGACCGGTCGAGCAATTCGGAACTCCTGGAAACACAACGGCGATGGATTTCCGGCACCTACAGGCCTGGCGATCGCCTAGTCTGTGTTCGTGGCGCCACGAACATCGAACATTGGTCGGGACATGGTCGTGGCGGTCGGTGGTCTCGAGCGGGCCCTCCACGCGGTCGGCCTGGTCGCCGAGACCGCCAGGCCGCTACGGAAGGACTCGAAGTTTTGGATCGTCGACGTCGGCCGGGCCCGGCTGGTCGTGACTTCTGTGCGTCGCGTCGACGCGACGACGGGCGCTGATGCGCTGCGCGCACTGTTGGAGGTGGCTGCCGATGTGGCCCGGGCCGACACCGACCATGTGTATGTCGCATTCGTGGCCGCGGAGCGACTATCGACAGCGGGTCGAGCCAATCTCGAACGCTTGAACGTTTCGTGGTTCGACGCTCGCGGTCACCTGCATCTTGTGGCCCCGGATCTCTTCATCGACTCCGATGTCCCGGCGGCAACTGCCGAATCGCTACGGGTGGCGCAGTTGTTCACGTCCACCGGGCTCGACGTTGGGCTTTGTTTGCTGCTCGATCCGGATCGCGGTTGGAGGGTGACCGAACTCGCCGTCGCGATCGGACGTTCGAAGGGAAGAGTGTCGGAACTCCTTGGCGCGATGCGCGCCCAGGGTCTCGTCGGCGGCGATGGCCGCGGCGAATACCCCGCGTTGTTCTGGGAAGTCGCCGACGCCTGGGCACCGCGTTGGTATCCGCTGCGGTCGATGCCGGACGGTGACGACGCCGCGTTTCTCCAAAGCGGAACGTTGGCCGCGGCGGCATGGGGCGCGCCGGTCGCGGTGAGCGCCGGCTACCCGCCCGAGCTGTACTGCGCGCAACTCGCGCAAGTGAAAGCCATTGTCGCCGGGCACCGCACGCGCGGCCCCATCGATCCAGTCGTGGCTCGTATCGCGCACACTCCGACTCGACTCGCCCACGCCGAACTCGCAACACGCGCGCCCGTCCAACCGGGCGGCGGTCGATGGCCGCTCGCGCATCCCGTCGTTGTCGCGCTCGACCTTGCCCGCGATCGGGCCCGGGGCCGCGAGATCCTCGACGGTTGGAACCCGCCGGTCGGATGCACGCGTGTCTGGTGACGTACTGCTCGTGACTCGAGCGGGAATGCCGCTGCAGGCGATGTTCGCGGCGGTGTCCACCATCGACGAGCACCTTACGAATCGCCATGCGCTCGTGGGTGGGCTCGCAGTGATGATTCGCGTCGCCGACGCACACCGCGCCACGGGCGACATCGACGAGGTCGCCTACGGCACTGACCCGGAGCCGGCACAAGTCCTGGTCGAAGCGGGAGTGGCGGTACCCACAAGCGCGCTGTCGACGGTCGAGACCGGCGGCGTGAAGGTCGACATCATCGCCGTCGACGACTACGACCCCGCTGAGCTCCCCGAGGACGACGCGCCGCGCATGTTCGTGCTGTCGCACCGCTGGGCGCTCGACACCGCGACGCCGGTCTCGATTGATCTGGTTGATCACACCGGTGCCGCGCTCTCGACGACGACAACCAACGTCGCGGCTCGAGCCGCGCTCGTTGCCTGCAAGACGCAGAGCTCGCGTGGTCGGCGAGCGGAGCGTGCCGCGAAGCAAGCGTCTGATCTCTACGATCTCTACCGGCTTCTGCAGTCAGATCTTGCCTCGGGACGCACCGTCGTCAGCGAACTCGGCGCCGCACCCGGCGATCTCGGCGCCTGGACGCTGTCGCAACTCCGCGAACGATTCGTCGACGACGGCCCGCGTACCGTGCGCACCATCTCGAATCTCGCGCTCGCCGATCCGGTGACCGTCGACGAGCTTGCCGGTGTCTACGCCGCGGCGATAGCGGATCGTTGACAGATCGTCGTAATTCCCAGTGGTGGAGGTGGGGGGAGTCGAACCCCCCGGGGGCACCTGCTCGACCGCACCGTCGCGTGAGCGCGGTCACGCTCCGTGGCGCGTCGTTTTGCATCACGGTTTCTAACCCGACTTGTAACCTCCACTGCCGGAATAGCCGACACGCGACGGGACCATACGGGAGCACGAACAAGCGAAAGCCCTGTTCACCCGTACTGCGAGGGACGCGACGGGAGCAGATGTCAGGAGCATCCCTAAACTCATAACCCGAAGGTCGCAGGTTCAAATCCTGCCCCCGCTACCACATAGCTGCAACCGAACGTCCAGGGTCGGAGGGTCTCCGACAGGGTCGAGGTTCAGCACGAGATCGAGGGTCCGGTAGAGCCGGGCCCTCGTTTCGCGTTCGGCCTCTTGGAGGAGCTGGGCGAGGTCGCCGGCGTGCTCGAGGGCCAGGTTGATGTCGGCGGCGGAGAGCGGCCGGCTTGGCTGGTGCTCCCGCTCCCACGAGACGAGCGTGGCATGAGCGGCGACTATCTCTCGCTGGATCTGCTTGGTGGTGGCAGTTGCGAGGTCGGGGTCCATGCCGGCGCGGATGGCGGCCAGGACGCGGTCCAGTTCGACGGGAAGATCGCGCAGTGCCCGTCGGGCGGCTTGGATCTCGGCCGGTTCGGGCTGCTGGTCGGCCTCGGCGGCGAGCACGGCGGCCATCGTGGCCTCGCGGTGATCGGGGTCGGTGAGCTGGCCGAGCCACGGATCGAGCGCAGCGACGATGCGCTCCTCGCGGATCGCGGTGGTGACGGGGTGGCCGGTGTCGGCGTAGTCAGGGCGTTGGCTGTTACACCGGTAGTAGGGCTTGCCCTTGAGGGTGGCGCCGTGCATCGAGCGCCCGCACGCGGCGCAGCGGATCAGCCCGGACAGCAGGTACACGCCGGGCGCAGCCCGGGCGCGGCGTCGCTGGGGACTGCGGTTGTTGGTGATGCGGGCGTTGACCCGTTCCCACAGGTCTGGCTCGACCAATGCCGGCCACGCGGGTTCGTCGGAGGTGACCCACTCGCCGGTCGGTTGCCAGCGCTGCCGGCTGATCGTGCCGGCGGCAGGATCGGTGGGGTCGAGCAGCTCGTCGCGCCGGCGCTGCCTGCCCACGACCTGGTGACCGAGGTAGCGGGGGTTGGTCAGGATCGCCCGCACCGC
>JAWXCJ010000101.1:0-4337 GCA_034408875.1 Actinomycetota bacterium | reverse complement strand
CCTCAACCGCAGTGGGGACAGCCTCAACCGCAGTGGGGACAGCCCGCGTGGGGCATGCCGCCACCGAAGCGCCGCAACCCAGCTGCGATCGTCATTCCGATCGTGCTCGTTCTCGCGCTCGTCGGGCTCGGTGTCGCGATCTGGCTGCTGGCACTCGACGACGCGGTCGAGTGGGACCCGGAGATCAAGGTGTTGGCCGACTTCGTCGAGTCCGAGCGCGGCTTGAAATTCGAGAAGGCGGTTGCGGTCGAGTACCTCTCCGAGGAGGAGTGGGACGCCGACGCGGGTGACACGTCCGGGCTCACCGACGACGACATCGAAGATCTCGACGACTCACTCGTGTTCCTGCGCGCCATCGGTCTTGCGGAAGGCGACCCCGACCTCGTCGATCAGCTCGGCGACTTCACATCCGACGCGTACGTGGGGTACTACTCGCCGGTCGACAAGCGCATTCGCGTGCGCGGCGAGTTTGCCGGCGAACTCCCCGTCGAACTCAAGGCCACGCTCGTGCACGAACTGACGCACGCACTCCAGGACCAACATTTCGACCTCGACAACATCTGGGGCGACCCGGAGGCCGACAACGCCTTCGCAGTGCAGGCGTTAATCGAGGGTGACGCGTCCAATGTCGAGAACGGGTACGTCGCCGACTTGTCGTCCGCCGACTTCGACGCGCTGAGCGAGAGTTACGAGGCGTACGAAGGCGAGACCAGCAACTTCGATATTCCGGTCGGCATCGAGGTTTCGTCGTTCGCGCCGTACGCGCTCGGGCCGGGCTTCGCGCAAGCGATCGACTCGGTTGGCGCCGGCGAACTCAACCATGCGTTCCGCCTCACACCCGGCAGCGACGAGCATGTGTTCGATCCGCTGTCGTACATCAACGGTGACGAACCGCGCGACGTCGAGACGCCCGAGATCTCGGAGAGCGCCGACGAGGTGGACTCCGGGACGTTTGGCGCGCTCGGGTTCTTCATCATGTTGTCGGAGCGCATCGACCCACACCAGGCGATGCGGGCCACCGACGGTTGGGGCGGTGACGCCTACGTGCAGTACCGAGAAGGCGACACCAACTGTGTCCGGATCCGATACTTCGGCGACACCGAAACCGATCTCACCGAGATGCATGACGCGCTCACGGCGTGGATCGGGTCACTTCCGACCCCGTTCGCGAAGGTTGTGCGCGAAGGCGACTACCTCGACTTCGAGTCGTGCGACCCCGGTCCCGATGTCCTGCTCCGCACGGGCAAGGCGATCGACGCCATCGCGTTGCCGCTCGTGCGGAGCGAGATCATGGGTGTTGTCGCTGACGAGGGGGCGTCGGCGGAAGAGGCGGATTGCTTCGCGAACCGAGTGGTCGAGGACTCGACGTTCGAGGAGCTTGCCGATTCCGACCACGCGAAGTGGTCGAGCCCCGAGTGGGACACCCGGTCGACGGTATTGGCCGGCGAGTGTTTCGCGGAGAGCGACGCGATTTAGGCCTCGGGCCACTCGGGCGGGCGCTTGTCGAGAAACGCCTGCATGCCTTCGCGCGCCGCGTCGAGAAGCGCGTTCTCGGCCATCACCGGGCCCGTGATGGCGTACGCGTCGTCCTCGTGCCGACCGTCCTGCGCGTAGAAGGTGCGTTTCCCGAGCGCGAGCACTGCTGCGCTCGACTGGGCGATGTGTTCGGCGAGCTCGACGACTTCGTCGTCGAGCCGTTCCGGCGCGACGACGCGGTTGACGAGGCCCCACTCGAGCGCGGTCGCCGCGTCGATCATCTCGCCGGTGAACAGCATTTCGAGGGCTCGCTTGCGACCCACCGAGCGGGCGACGGGGACCATCGGCGTCGAGCAGAAGAGCCCGATCTTCACGCCGGGTGTCGCGAACCGTGCGTCGCTTGCGGCCACCGCAAGGTCGCACGCGGCGACGAGCTGGCAACCGGCCGCGGTCGCGATGCCGTGCACCTTGGCGATCACGGGTTGGGGGAGCGCGTGGAGCCGCTCCATCATCGCGACGCAGGTTGCGAAGAGATCGCGAGAGAACTCCGCTTCGCGGTGCTCGACCATTTCGGCGATGTCGTGGCCCGCCGAGAACGCGGGCCCGGTTCCCTCGATCACGAGCACTCTGACGGCCGGATCGCCGCCGACGTTGTCGAGCAACCCGATCATCTCGCGCATGACGTCGAGTGAGAGCGCGTTGCGCCGCTCGGGACGGTCGAGCACGAGTCGGGCGATGCGACCGGGAACGAGGCGGACTGCCATGCGCGCAGGTTACGCGCACGGTACGGTTCCCCGCATGGGGTCGGGACGCTGGGTGGCCGTCGCGTGCGCGCTCGCGCTCGTCGCGACCGGATGCAGCAGCGGCGGCGACGATGACGACGCCGACGACGCGAGCGCGCCGACGACGCCGAGCACCATCGCGGTGGGACCCGCAGTCGAGGTCGGCGAACTCGAAGCGCCCGAACGGTGCGATCCACTCGACACCCGCCACTGCCTGTTGCCGTTCCCGAGCGACACGTTCACGGTCGACGACCCGGAAAGCGAGACCGGTAGACGGATCGCGCTCGTAGATGAGTCGATGCCGGTCAACCAGGACGGCGTGCACGTCGACCCCACCGAATGGAATCGCAACGACGGGTTCAGTCCCGGCGAACCGATTTCGCTGTACGTGCCGGGTATCGACCTCGAACAGTCGGGGATCGCGGAACTGACCGACATCGAAGCGTCCCTCGCGGCCGACGCGTCGATCGTGTTGCTCGACGCGACCACCGGCGAGCGCCATCCGTACTGGGCCGAACTCGACGCCAGCGTCACGGCCGACGACGCGCGCGTCCTCTACATCCGTCCCGCGGTCAACTATCTCGAAGGTCACCGCATAGTGGTGGCGCTGCGCGGCCTGAAGGACGCGTCGGGAGCGGTCATCGCATCGCAATCGTCGGTGTTCGACGCGTACCGCGATCGCAACGCGACGGGTGTCGACGCGGTCGAGGATCGGCGTGACCGTTACGAGCAGGTGTTCGCGGAGCTTGCCGACGCCGGCGTCGAGCGCGACGGCCTCTACCTCGCGTGGGACTTCACGATCGCGAGCGCCGCCAATATCACCGAGCGAATGCTCCGCATCCGCGACGACGCGTTCGAAACATTGGGCGACGCGGCTCCGACCTTCACCGTCGACAGCGTCGAGGAGAACCCCGACGACAACCTGGCCCGCCGGGTCACGGGCACCGTCGACGTTCCGCTCTACCTCACGGGTACGGGAGAGCCCGGCAGTCGCTTCGTCGGTGCCGACACGGGTGCGTTGCCGTCTCGCAACGGCGAGGCGGTGTTCAAGGCCGGCTTCGACTGCATTATTCCCGGCGCCGCCCTCGAGGCCCCGGCCCGACTATCGCTGTACGGGCATGGCTTGTTGGGCAGCGCCGACGAAGTCGGTGCCGGCAACGTGCGGGCGATGGCCGACGAGCACAACATCGTGTTCTGCGCCACGCACTGGATCGGAATGTCGGAGCTCGACATCGCGAACGCGATCGCGATCCTCTCCGACCTCTCGAAGTTCCCGACGCTTGCCGACCGCACCCAGCAGGGTTTCCTCAACGCGCTGTTCCTCGCGCGCGTGATGAAACATCCGGACGGGTTCGCGGCGCACGAAGCGTTCCGGGGCCTGATCGACACCAGCGACGTCTTCTACGACGGCAACAGCCAGGGTGGGATCATGGGCGGCGCGCTCACCGCGGTGGCGACCGACTTCACGCGCGCCGTGCTCGGCGTACCCGCGATGAACTACTCGACTCTGCTCCAACGCAGTGTCGACTGGGACACGTACCGCGCCGTGTACGACCCCGCGTACCCCGACGAGATCGAACGCGGCATCGGCCTGTCACTCATCCAGATGCTGTGGGATCGGGGCGAGGCGAACGGGTACGCACACCACATGACCGACGACCCGCTGCCGGGTACACCCGAGCACACGGTGCTCATGCACGTCGCGTTCGGCGACCACCAGGTGTCGATGCACGCCGCCGAAGTCCAAGCCCGCACCGTTGGTGCGAGCATCCACTGCCCGGCAACGACCGACGGGCGACTTCCTGACGTCGAACCCCACTGGGGCCTCCCATGCATCGAAGACGACGCGTTCGACGGGTCCGCGATCGTCATCTGGGATAGCGGCGCGCCCGCCCCACCGACCGTGAATCTCGCACCCCGCGACGGCGAAGACCCACACGGTGACCCGAGGTCCGACCCGGTCGCGCGCCGGCAGAAGTCGGAGTTCCTCCAAACCGACGGCGTCGTCAACGACGTCTGCGTCGGCGAACCGTGTAAGACGCTTCCCGAGTAGCTCGGACTACACCAAGTCGGCGTCGG
>JAWXCJ010000100.1:0-21909 GCA_034408875.1 Actinomycetota bacterium | reverse complement strand
TCGCCGCCACTCTCGACGACGGCCGCGACCGGCACCGCGACCACATCGGGTCGTTCGTCGAGCGTGACGTCGATCGTGACGTTCGCGCCGTCGACGGCGTCGAGCTCACCGGTCACATCGATGATGCCTTCGTACGACTCGGTCCCGTCCTCGGCCACCGTCGCGCTCTCCTCCAATGAGGAGATGACGCCGTCGACGGTCTGGTCGCCGGCCTGGAGATCGACCGAGGCCGCGAGGCCGACTTCGAGTTCGGCGCGCTCGGACGGCGAGACCTTCATCGTGACCGTGAACGTGGGTTCGGTGAGCGTCAACACGGTCGCGCCCTGGAGCACGAACTCACCGTCGTCGACCTCCACGGTGCCGACCCGCGCCGGCCAATTCGCGACGATCATGTCGCTTGGTTGGAAGATGACGTCGTCGTCGAGCGTCACGATCGACACGACGACGCTCGACGTGCCCGCCCGCATAATGACGGTGCCGCTGAGAGTCTCGAAGTCGACGCCGGGGTCGGCGGTGCCGCCCACCTGGTAGTTGATCGAGGTGTCCTCGGCCACGGGTTCGTCGGAGACGACAGTGAAGCTCGACCGCCCGCCTTCGGAGACGTTGCCGCCGCCGACCAGCGTCATCTCGGGAACGTCCGCCGACTCGATGACCACCGAGGCGCTGTCGGGAGCGCCGACGGTGTACTGCTGGGCATCGGCCGGTGGCGGAAGGAGCCGCACGACGAGAAACTCGTCGCCCTCGACCCGGTTGTCTTCCCTCGGCGTGATGTCGAACGTCATCTCGGTGCTGTCGGCCCCGAGCGTGATCTCTTCGTCGAGTTCCGCGTAGTCCTCGCCCACGACCGCGTTGCCGATGACCTCGACGAACAACTCGATCTCTTCGTTCGACTCGACGTCGGAGGTCACGGTGATCGTCGCAGTGCCGTCTTCGGCCATGACGTCGGTGTCCGACTCGAGTGTCAGCATCGGGACGACGTCGGTGCCGTTCGCGTTGATGATGACCGAGGCTTCGCTGATCGGCCCGACGATGTATTGGGGGTCGTTGCCGAAGATGTCGGAGAGTTCGACCGAGATGTCCTCGTCGGATTCCTTGATGTCGTCGACGAATGCCGTGACGGTGAAACTTGCCGTCGTCTGGCCGGCCGGGAACAGGAACGTGTCCGCGACCTCCTCGTAGTCGGCGTCGTCGTCGTCGCTGTCGCCGCCGGTCGCGGCGCCCCCGAGCGCGATGTCGAACGACGTCGCGTTCGTCGGCGCGGGATCGGCCGTGAACGTGAAGGTCGCGGTCCCACCCTCGTCGATGCGGGCCGGGCTCGCGGAAACGGTGATCAGTGGCTTGTCGGCCGTCGCGGCCGCGCGGGCCGACGGGCGCGCGCTGCGGCCGCTGCTCGACGATGCCGGCGCCGACGGGCCGATCGTGACCGCGACGGTATTCGCCTTGCCCACGTCGTAGCCCGCGGCATTCGACTGCAGCGCCACAGTCACGATTTCCGAGGGTTCCGGTGTCGCCCCGCCGTACTCGTGGTCGCGCTGCCAGCGGGCCAGCGCAGTACGGGTTTGCTCGGTGTACAGATTGTCGATGCGACCCGGGCTGTAGCCCGTATCGGCCAGCACGGTTTCGAGTTGTTCGACGTCGGGACCGTCGGAGCCGACGTCGAGTGAACGGTAGAACGCGAAGTCGCCGTGCACGGCGACCGCGGCGCGCCCGTCGAGGGAGAACAGCGTGTTGCCGTTGAGCACCTCGTCGCCGTCGACGACGTCGACCTCACTCACCTTGCCGTCGACGGGAGAGTTGATCTCCTGGAGTTCGTCGCGCCGGAGTTCGCCGCTCACCGTGAGGATGTCGCTGAGCGTCCGGCGGCTGACGGGCTGCGGGACGATGATCAGGCTTTCGTCGCTGCCGCCGCCGCTGCTCCGGTTCCCGACGAAGAAGACGCCCGCAAGGAGCGCCAGCACGACGACGACGATCAGGACACGCTTCATGGTCATTGGGTGTGGTTACTCCAGCTCGATCCCGGTCTCGGCCACGCACTGCTCGATGTCGCGTTCGTCGAGTTCGCCCTGCGCGTTGGTGAACGTGCTGGGTTGGATGAGACCGATCTCGTTCGTCGACGTCTCGATGATCCACCCGCGCCGTTCGAGGCAGTCGGCGAGCGTGAGGAACCCCTCGTTGCGCTCCTCGACCTGTTCGGGTGTGTAGTTCTCCGCGGCTGCCTGCATTTCCTGGAAGATCTCGGCGATGTTGGAGCGGGCTGCGCACTTTGTCAGGGCGGCGACGTAGTCCGGGTTCTGCATTGCCGGGTTGTTCGGATCTCTGGGGTCGCCCTCGAGCTCGTAGCCGTCGTCGGCCAGGCAGTCGCGGAATGTCGTGAACGCCTCGAACATGCGCGCTTCGACGGGCCGGTCGTCCTCGTTCTGCGGAACCGTGGCCCCGGTGGCGTCGGCGGCCTCGCCGGCCTCGCCGGCTTCGTCAGGGTTGGCCACCGCCTCGCGCATGTCCGCGACTTCGTCGGGGCTCATCACCTGCACGTCGTCGGGGTTGCGCACGACGACGCTCTGCTCGCCGCTGCGGCTGCACGCGGCGAGCGTGGTCGCGGCCACAACCGCGGCAAGCGCGGCGACAGTCCGCCTTTGCATCGACCCCCGCATAACTCCCCCCGTGGCTGCGCGCAAAGTATCAGACGTGAATTCGGTAGGTCCTTCGCCTTCTCGGTTGCGGCGGTCGCATGCTCTCAGGGAACTCTGATAAACGACGGGCGTGGCAGACATACCGGAAAGCTTCGCCGCCTTCGAAGACCTGCTGACGACCGTGCGCGAGGTCGGGGAACGGTTCGCCGGCGAAGAATGGGGCCTCACGGCGCCCGACGACGTCGCCGGGGCGCTGCGCGTCGTCGCCAACCTGCTCGAAGGCGGACTCGTCGGCCACTTCGACGACGATCCCGCGCAACCCGTGTTCCGACAGATCGTCACGTCGACCCGCAAGAGCCTCGGCGACAACGCCGACGCGATCTACTTCGACGCGTCGGTGTCCCCCGAGCACACGTATCGCGTGCGGGGCCGCATGGCGGGCGCGGTATACGTCTCGTTCACAGTCGAGGCCGGTGGCATTCCGGGCGGCTTCCCCGACCGGACTGCCGGCGTGCTCAACGACAGCGACTTCGACATCGACCGCGAGGGCCGCTTCGACATCGTGCTCGGCGGCGCACCGCGCGACCGGAACTGGATCGGCCTCGGCACCGACGCGACACGCGTCACGACCCGGCACTACTGGGAGCAGGAGCGCTCACCCGCGATCCCGCCGTGTCCCGACGTCGCGCTCGACATCGAAGTGCTCGACGGGCCGGGTCCGCTCCCGCCGCCGACCGACGTCGTGATCGCGGCCGGGTTCCGCCGGGTCACGAACTACATACGGACGCGCACGCTCGAACAGACACGACCGGGCGAAGGCGACCAACCGGCGTTCGTCTCGCGTGAGCCGAACCGGTTCCCGCCGCCTGTGAAGCCGGGCGACCACGCGCTCGCCGCGGCCGACGCGGCGTACAGCATGGCGCCGTTCGTGCTCGGCCCCGACGAGGCGCTTGTGATCACCGGGCGCTGGCCCGAGTGCCGGTGCGCCAACGTCACGCTGTGGAACCGTCATCTCCAGACGTTCGACTACGTGCACCGCCGCGTGTCGTTCAACCGGGCCCAGACGAAGCTGGAGTCCGACGGCACGTTCCGCATTGTTCTGGCCCACCGCGACCCGGGTGTGGCGAACTGGCTCGACACCGAGGGCCGAGCGTTCGGGATGGTGTTCTGGCGCTACTTCCTGCCCGAAGGCGACATCGCGACACCGCAGGCCGAAGTGGTCACCTTCTCCGAACTCTGAGCAACCCGAAGCCCAGCACGAGCGCGCCCAACCCGACGGCCGCCGGCCAAGGCGTTGTGGTGCCCGTCTTCGGCAGGGTCGCCGGCGTCCCGGTCGTTTCGGTCGTCGGTGCGGTCGTTGCGGGTGTCGTCCCAACCGTGACGACGGGACCGCCGGTGGTCGTCGTGACGGGCGGCGGCGGGGGTGGAACTTCGACCGCGCCGATGTCGCATGCGGCGCGCTGCGGACGAGTGACGCCGCGCTGGTCGACGGCGACGGCCGGCGCGCAGACCACGGCGTCGATCAGCGGGCTTGTCTCCGCCGGCACGCGGGTCAGGTTCGGACCCCCGGTGTCGGCGAGGCCGAGAACCTGCGGGTCGCTCGCGCCGGCCTGGTCGGCCGGTCCCGTGTCGAGCCCGCACGACGCGTCGGACGTGAAGTTGTACCCGGCCGACGCGCTTGCCGCGCCCGGCGCGATCGAGCAGTCCTCGCCGCCGCCCGCCGGCAACCCGATCGCCGCGGCGAAGCTGTCGAGAGACCCGGCGGTGAGCATCGCGACGTTCGCGCCCGTCGCGGCCGAGTTCTGCACGATGGTGACGTGTACGAGTGTGATATCGCTGTTGGTCGACAGGACTCCGCCCCCGGTGCCGGTCGCGGTGTTGCCGGTGACGGTGGAGTTCGTCAGCGTCGCGGTCTGGTCGGTCCACACGCCGCCCCCGGTCGACGCTTGGTTCCCGCTCACGGTCGTGCGTTCGAGCGTGGCGTGGATCGCCGCGACCCCGCCGCCGATCGTTCCCGAGTTGTTGCGTATCGTCGACCGGCTGACGGTGACGTCACCGGTGAACGCCTCGATCGCCGCCCGTCCCGAGTTGCCCTCGACGATCACGTCGTCGACGGTGACGTCGTCCTGGGCCACGATCGCGCCGTCGGTGCCGCCGGTGATCACGAGCCGGTTCAGCACGACGTCGTCGTCGGCCAGCAGCACGGCGCTCGCCGGGCACGTCTGGCGGATGGTCGCGCCGTTGCCGTTGACGGTGAGCGTGAGGCCGGCCGCGCTGTTGTAGTCGAGCGGTCCGCCGCCCCCGCAGGTGAGGTCGACGACGAGGCCGGCCGCGATGTCGATGGTCGGAGCGGTCGCGTCGGCGTTGGCCTGCGCGACGGCCCACCGCAGTGTCCCGACCACCGCCGCGTTGTCACCGGTGTTGTCGACGGTGAACGAGGTCGCGCCCGCCGGCGCGGAGAGCGGGACGACGAGGAGGCCGAGCGTGAACGCCGCGCGGGCGATTGTCCTACTCCTCACTGATGCCCTACTCCTCGCCGATTCGGTAGTGCGCGACGTACGTCGCGAAGGTGGCGCGTACGTGGGCGTCGTCGAGCCCGAGATCGGCGTACGAATACTTGTGCTCGCCATGTTTCGCCTTCGGCTTCGACTCGAGGTACCCGGTGATCACGCGATCGTGACCGGCGGGCCAAGCAAGGGCAAGACCTTCGTAGAGTTTGCGCAGCGCGGCGACGGGATCTTGCATCAGGTCGACGAAATGACTGTCGACGACCTGATCGTTCGGAATCTCCCCGTTCTCGCGTTGCGCAATCGTTCCCTCGAGGAACATTTGGTACGTCACTTCCATAAGCGGTCCGAGTGCGACCGGGTCGATCGCGTCGCTGCGCATGAACCGCACTGCCGACAGGATGCTGACGAGCGACGCGATGAACTTCCGGGGGTCGCGGTGCGTGTGGATCACGCGGGCGTCGGGATACTCGGCGAACAGGGCCGGGAGCGTCGCGACGTGGTATGGCGACTTCAACAACCACCGCCGGGGCCCACTCCCGTGTTGACCAGAACCGTGTTGAAACGTCTGGAGCATGCGCCGGTGCAGGCGGTACACCCGGCCGAGCGTTTCGAGGTGTTCGAGCTGCCACCCGGTGAAGCTGGGCGTGTCGTACAGCATCGAGCAGTACGGGCCCGCGAAGTCGTAGGCCAGGAAGTTCACGCACTCGCAGGGCAGGTCGCTCGCGAGTTCGTGCATGGTGATGAATGGGGGGTGGATGTCGGCCCAGAACTCCTGCTCGGCCTCGGAGAGTTCGAGGCGGCGCTCGGGTGGTGCATCGTCGAGCGGGTGCAGCGCTTCCCACGCGAGCGGGGCCCGTAGCTGCGGGTCGAGGGCGAGCAGTTCGAGCAGGATCGTCGTGCCGGTGCGGGGCGGACCGACCACGAACAAGGGCGCCGCGACGGGTTCGGCGGCGACCGCGGGAACGGTCTGCCACTGGTGCTGGAGGCGCAGCCAGGTCCGCAGGATGCGCAACACTTCGGCGCGCGTGAGGACGCGGCCGAGCAGATGAAGGTTCGACTCCTCGTCGATCGAGGTGACGCAGCGCCGGTACGTCTCCTCCCACCCCGGCCAATCGGCCTCGCCCAGGTCGGTGAGCCCCGTGTCGGTGCGCGCCGTGGCGAGCAGGTCGTCGACGTCGAGACTGACGACGTGGCGCGGGTCGCCCGCGATGTCACCCAGGTAGTTGAAGCGGCGAACCCAGTCGGGATGCGTGAGTTGTGTCACGGGCGCTTACGTTACGCGCCCGCGACTACGCGAGCATGTGCTCGGCGAACCCGGGCTTGATGACCTCGTTGATGAGGTGGAGGCGTTCGTCGAACGGCAGGAAGGCGCTCTTCATGCCGTTGATCGTCGTCCAGCGGATCTCTTCCCAGCCCCAGTCGAACGCCTCGACCAACTTGGCGTATTCCTCCGACACGGTGATCGCGCTCATCAACCGGTTGTCGGTGTTCACCGTGACGCGGAAGCGGAGTTTGGCGAGCATGCCGATCGGGTGTTCCGCGATGCTGCGCGACGCGCCCGAGTGGACGTTGGAGGTCGGGCACATCTCCAGTGGGACGCGGACGTCGCGCACGTAGCTCGCGAGCCGGCCCAGTTTGGGTCGGCCATCGCGGTCGAGCGTGGCGCCGTCGGGGACGATGTCGTCGACGATGCGTACGCCGTGGCCGAGCCGTTCCGCGCCGCAGAACTGGAGCGCCTCCCAGATCGACGGAAGCCCGAACGCCTCGCCCGCGTGGATCGTGATGTGGGAGTTCGCGCGCATCACGTACTGGAACGCGTCGAGGTGGCGGCTGGGTGGGTAGCCGGCTTCGGCGCCGGCGATGTCGAAGCCGCACACGCCTTGGTCGCGCCAGCGCACGGCGAGTTCGGCGATCTCGACCGAGCGGGCCGCGGTGCGCATCGCGGTACAGAGCGTGCGCAACACGATGTTGCGGCCTTCGCTCCCCTGGCGGAACCCTTCGAGCACGGCTTCGACGACTTCGTCGAGCGTGAGGCCGCCCTTCAGGTGGAGTTCGGGCGCGAAGCGCACCTCGGCGTACACCACGCCGTCGGCCGCGAGGTCTTCGGCGCATTCGCGCGCGACACGGACGAGCGCGTCGCGTGACTGCATGACGCCGACAGTGTGCTCGAACGTCTCGAGGTACAGCACGAGGTCGCTGCGGTTCGCGCCGCGCGTCATCCACGCCGCGAGTTCGCCGGCGTCGTAGGTGGGGAGGTCCTCGTAGCCCTCGCTCTCGGCGAGCTCGACGACCGTCTGGGGCCGGAGCCCGCCGTCGAGGTGATCGTGCAACAGCACCTTGGGTGCCCGGCGGATCGACTCGCGATCAGGACGCATAACTCATCCTACGGTTCGTACGGCCGGTCACACACCGATACGGGCGAGTACCAGGGGTTGCGGTTCGGGCGCGGTCGCGCCGATGTCGAACGCGTCCGTGAGCGCGTCGAGTGCGGCACCGAGCCGCGCCGGGTCGTCGACGTGCAGTTCGAGCACAACGTCGCCTTCGCGCACTGCGTCGCCGGGCTTGGCCCGGCAGATCACGCCCGCCGCAGCCGACACCGGGTCCTCCTTGCGGGCCCGGCCCGCGCCGAGGCGCCACGCGGCGACACCGACCGCCCGCGCATCGAGGCGGGTGAGGACGCCCGACGTGCGTGCCCGCACCACTTCGATCTCATTCGGGCCCGGCAGCGGCGCATCCGGGTCGCCGCCCTGCACCCGCACGACCGCCCGCCAGGTTTCGAACGCCTTTCCCGACCCCAGCACGTCGGCGGGGTCGGCGTCACCGCGGCCCGCCAGCGTCAACATCGTGCGGGCGAGCTCGACCGTCACCTCGACGAGGTCGGGCGGGCCGCCACCCTGCAGCGTCTCGACGGACTCGGTGACTTCGACGGCATTGCCCGCGGCGCGACCGAGCACCGTTTCCATCGACGTCTGGAGCGCGGCCGTGCGCACCCCGTGCGCTTCACCGAGACCGACCATCGTCTCGGCCAGCAACCGGCCCTCACGCGGGTCGGGGAGGAACGCACCCGATCCGAACTTCACGTCGAGGACGAGCGCGTCGGTGCCCTCGGCGATCTTCTTCGACATGATCGACGACGCGATGAGCGGGATCGACTCGACGGTCGCGGTGACGTCGCGCAGCGCGTAGAGCTTGCGGTCGGCGGGGACGAGTCCCGGTCCCGCAGCCGCGATGACGCCGCCGACGCTGCGCAGCGCCGCGATCATCTCGTCGGGGGTGAGATTCGCGCGCCAGCCGGGGATGGCTTCCATCTTGTCGAGCGTGCCGCCCGTGTGTCCGAGGCCGCGCCCCGAGAGCTGCGGCACCGCGACGCCGCACGCGGCGACGAGCGGTACGAGCACGAGCGAGACCTTGTCGCCGACCCCGCCCGTAGAGTGCTTGTCGACGGTCGGGCGCCCGACGCCCGCCAGGTCGAGCCGTTCGCCGGAGTCGATCATGGCCGCGGTCCACGTCGCGAGCTCGCGGGGTACGAGGCCACGGAACACGATCGCCATGCACAACGCAGACGCCTGCTCGTCGGCGACCTCGCCTGCCGTATACGCGGCGAGGAACCACCTGATCTGCTCGTCGCTCAGCTCGGCGCCGTCTCGCTTCGTCCGGATGACGTCGACGGCGTTGATGGTCACGTCTATTCCGGGACGTGTTCGGGGCCGAACGCGCCGGGCAGCAGCGCGGCCAGCGGTACCGGGCCGTCGGCGGTCGCGATGAGCACGTCGTTGCCGCCGAACTCGTAGAGCAGTTGGCGGCAGCGGCCACACGGTGCGAGCGGGTTGCCGTCGCCGTCGACGACGACGGTCGCGACCAACCGGCCGCCGCCCGTCCGCTGCAAATCGGCGACGACCCCGCACTCGGCGCACAACGTGAGCCCGAACGACGCGTTCTCGACGTTGCAGCCCGTCACGATGCGGCCGTCGTCGACCTGCGCGGCCGCGCCGACGTGCAGCTTCGAATAGGGCGCGTAGGCGCGTTGCGCAACGTCGAGCGCCGCAACGCGCAACTCCTCCCAACGGATCTCGGGCACGATTACTTCGACCTTTCGTAGGGCAGACCGTCGGCCGCGGGTGGGATCGCGCGGCCGATCGCGCCCGCGACGACGACGATTGTCACGACGTACGGCAACGACTGCCAGAACTCGCTCGGAATCGAGAAGTCGCCGACCTCGACATTGAGGATCTGGAGCCGGGTGCCGAGCGCGCGGCTGAAGCCGAACAACATCGCCCCCGCGAACGCCGGCCACGGGCGCCAGCGGCCGAAAATCAGCGCCGCGAGCGCGATGAAACCCGCGCCGCCCGTCATGTTCTCCTGGAAACCGCCCGTCGATTCCATCGAGAACCACGCGCCGCCAAGCCCCGCGATGAGCCCGCCGAGAATGACGGCTTGGTATCGGATCTTGATGACGTTGATGCCAAGTGTCTCGACCGCGTGCGGGTTCTCGCCGCACGAGCGGACGCGCAGCCCCCAGGGCGTGAAGAACAAGACGAGCGAGGTGAGCGTCACGACCACGAACATGGCGAAGAAGATGGGCTTGGCCTCGAATACTTGCTCGCCGATGACGGGGATCTCGGTGAGCGGCCACAACGAGATCGCCGACGTGCTCTCGCCCGTGGATATGCCGCGCGGCACGATGACCTGCGACCGCAGGAAGCTCGTGAAACCCAGTGCGAGCAGGTTGATGACGACACCCGAAATGATCTGGTTGACACGGAAGCTGACTGATACGACTGCGTGCAGCAGTCCGACCAGTCCGCCGGTGATGATCGCGGCCCCGATCGAGAACCACAGCCAGCCGCCGCCGCTCGCGTCGCCGAGCACCGCGTAGAACGTGAACCCGACACCGGCCGACGCCAGCATCATGCCCTCGATACCGATGTTGACGACGCCGGAACGCTCACACCAGAGACCGGCCATCGCGCCGAGCGCGTACGGCGTGCCCAGCCGCAACGACTCGACGAGCAGTTGTACGACGTTGGTACCGCCCGATTCGGAGAGCGCGAGGGCGAGCACGACGAAGAGCGGGGCGAGCAGGATCGTCGACACGAGCAGCGCGGCCCGGCTCCAGCGTTCGTAGCGCGGGCCCAACAGAGATACCACGCCCGCGAGTACGAAGAACACGCCCGTCGCGAATACGACGGTGCGCGGGTCGAACGTCAGCGACGCCGGGACTGACCCTGGTTTGGGCGGTTCGAACGCGAACGACTTGTCGGCCGACTCGAGGTTGGGTGCGACGTACGCGACCAACAGTCCGCCGAAGATCCCGTACAGCAGCCCGATCGTCTGGAGCCGGCCGAAGCGCGGCGCGGACCGGCGAGTGGTGAGCGTCACCGTCGTCATGGCGTTCCGCCCAAGGCGGCGCTGACGGGGGCCTCGGCCATCGGGCCGAGTTCTATCTCGCGTTTGCGGATCCGGAAGATCGTGCGCACGATGACGTCGGCCGCGACGAACAACAACACCAGGGCCTGGATGATGCGTACGAGGTCGATCGAAAGGCCGGTTTCCTGCTGCATCAGCGGCGCGCCGGCGAGCATGGAGCCCCACAGAATCGCGGCAGGGACGATTGCAAACGAGTTCGCCCGAGCGAGCAGCGCGATCGCGATCGAGTCGAACCCGACCGCGAGGAAGACTCCCGGGAGCAAGAAGCCGGTAGTACCCGACACCTCCGACGCGCCGGCGATTCCCGCGAGTGCCCCTGCCGACACCATCACGAGGACGATGACGCGATTGACCCGCACGCCTGCGTACCGCGCCGCGGGTGCGTTGGCGCCGATCATGCGCACCTCGAAGCCCGTCGTGGTGCGCTGCAACACGAACCAGACGAGGACGCAGAGCCCGAGCATCAGGAAGAAGCCGAAGTGCAGCGGCTGGCCGCCCGACACGAGTTCGGGCAAGCGGGCCGCGTCGGGCAGCGGCGCAGTCTGGGGCCGCGAAGCATTCATGTCGCGCAGGATGACGGGATCCTGCGAGCCGACCAGCCACCGCACGTAGAACACGGCGATGCTGTTCAACATGATCGTGACGATCACTTCGTGGGCACCCGTACGCGCCTTCAGGACGCCGGGAATCGCACCGTAGAGACCGCCGCCGGCAACCCCGGCCAGCAGAACGATCGGAATGATCACGATGCCCGGAGAGTCGCCGATCATCGACCACGTGCCCACCCACGCCGCAACGGTTGCCCCGATGAGCAGCTGGCCCTCGACACCGATGTTGAACAGGCCCGCGCGGAAGGCGAACGCAACGGAGAGCGCCGCGCCGATGTACGGAGTCGATCGCCCGAGCGACGCCGCGATGCGGTCCTTGCTCCCGAACATGCCCTTGAGCAGTTCGGTGTATGCCTCGATCGGGTTCTCGCCGACGGCGAGGATCACGACGCTCCCGATCGCGAAGGCCAACCCGATCGCACAGATGGGGACCAACACCGGTTGCAGGTCGAAGTATCGCCGTACGAACTTGTGCCCTCCGTTGTGCTCGTCGGTCGCGGGTAGCGTCATCCCGTTGCCGCCTGGGGTTCAGTCGTGCCGCACGCCATGAGCAGGCCGATCTCGTCCCGGCTCGCCTGGGCCCCGTCGTACTGGCCGACGAGCTGCCCGCGGTACAGCACGCCGATGCGATCAGACAGCGAGAGCACTTCGTCGAGCTCGGCCGACACGAGCAGGACGGCGACGCCCTGGTCCCGTATCTCGACGATGCGCCGGTGAATGAACTCGATCGAACCGACGTCGAGACCGCGTGTCGGTTGGGCGACGACGAGGACCCGCAGTTCGCGTGAGAGTTCGCGGGCGATGATGACCTTTTGCTGGTTCCCGCCGGAAAGGTGTTCAGCCGGAATCAGGATTCCGGGGGTGCGTATGTCGTAGCGCTCGACGAGGCTTGTCGCCTGTTCCTCGACCGCGCGCTGCCGGCGGACGAATCCCCGGGCGAACGGCTTGCGGTAGTACGAGTTGAGCACCAGGTTGTCGGCCACGGTGAATGCCCCGATGAGGCCGTGCTTGTTGCGGTCCTCGGGAACGTGGCCGACTCCGTGCTCGCTGATGGCGCGGGGCGTGGCCATCGTGGAGTCGACGCCGTCGATCTCGACGTGGCCGCCGACAGGTGGGCGCATGCCGGTGAGCGCTTCGACCAGCTCGCGCTGGCCGTTGCCTTCGACGCCGGCGATGCCGAAGATCTCGCCGCCGCGTACTTCGAGGTCGAAGTTGGACACTGTTGTCGATCCGCGGTCGTCGAGCACCTCGAGCCCCGAGACGGTCAATCGGACCGCGCCCGGGCGCGCAGGCTGCTTGTCGATCTGGAGGATTACGTCGCGGCCGACCATCAACGTCGCGAGGCTCTGCGGCGTGGCCGAGGCCGGGTCGGCGCTGCCGACGACTCGGCCGTCGCGCATGACCGTGATGCGATCGGCGACCGCGATCACCTCGCGCAGCTTGTGCGTGATGAACACGATCGACTTGCCCTGCGCGACCAGACTGCGCACGACGTCGAAGAACTCGTCGACCTCGCCGGGGGTGAGGACAGCCGTCGGTTCGTCGAGGATGAGGATCTCGGCGTCGCGGTACAGCGCCTTGATGAGTTCGACTCGTTGCTGTTCGCCGACCGAGAGGTTCTCGACCTGCTCGCCGGGGTCGATCTCGAGGCCGTACTGGCGGCTGAGTTCCTCGACGCGGATGCGGGCCGAACGGAGGTCGAGTCGCAGGCCCGAGCGGGGTTCGGCACCGAGCACGATGTTCTCGGCGACCGTGAGCACGGGGATGAGTTGGAAATGCTGGTGCACCATGCCGATGCCGTGCGCGATCGCATCGGAGGAGCTCGTGAAGCGCACGCGCTCGCCACGCAGGTAGAGCTCGCCCTCGTCGGGTTGGTACAGGCCGAACAGGATGTTGACGAGCGTGCTCTTGCCGGCCCCGTTCTCTCCGAGCAGGCAATGAATTTCGCCCTGCTTCAGCTGGAAGTCGACCGACTCGTTGGCCAGCACTCCGGGAAACCGCTTTGTGATCCCATGCGCCGCGATCACGGGCACCGCGTCCGCGTCCGCCGTCATCGGTCGATGCTCATCGTTGCACCCACGTGGTCGTGGTATCGAGGGGCCCGCACGCCGGAGCGTGCGGGCCCGTCATCACTTCGTTCGTGCTGCCCGTTAGCTGTTCGGCAACCCGGTCACCGGGTCGACACCCGTGTCGATCGAGCCGTCGGCAAGACCCACGCGGGCCTCTTCGACGGCTGCGGCCACGTCGTCGGGAATGTCGGCGTCGTGGAACGGGGCGTACGTGATGCCGTCGTTCGCCGCTTCCAGCTGGTAGATGCCACCGGCAAACGAACCGTCGAGCGCGGCGACGATGTTCTTGAACACCGCGAGGTCGACGCGCTTGACGGCCGAGGTCGCCAGGTACTCAGAACCGGGAGCGGTTCCCCCGCTGAAGGTCGTGAAGTACTCGTCCTGGTCGACACCGATGCCCCACGCGCCCGCTTCGGCCGCGGCGGAGACTCCGCCCGACCCGGTCTGTCCGCCGGCACCGAAGATCACGTCGGCGCCTTCACCCATGAACTGTGCCGCGTCCGACGCGCCCTTGTTCGGGTCGGTGAACGACTCGTTGTACACCGACAGCACCACGATGTCGGGGTTGACCGACTTGGCGCCCGTCTCGTATGCGTTGACGAAGCGCACGACCGGCGGGACGTCTTCCCGACCGCCGACGACGCCGATGACGCCGCTGTCGGAGAGCGAGGCGGCCATGACGCCGGCGAGGTATCCGCCCTGGTCTTCACGGAAGAGCACGCCGAGGTAGTTGTCGGGGTACGCCGCCTGGAACTGGTCGATGCCGATGAAGCTCGTGTCGGGGTTGGCTTCGGCCGCGGCCAGTGTGTCGGTCGAGATCAGGAAGCCGTTCGTGATGAGCACGTCGGGCCCGCCCTCGAGCGCGGTCGAGATGTTCGTCGCGTAGTCGGCTTCGGATGCCGTCTCGATGAAGGTCGTCTCGAACCCGAAGCATTCGCTCGCCGCGATCATCGCGTCGTACGCGAACTGGTTGAACGTGCCGTCGTCGACTTTGCCGATGTCGGTGACGAGCCGAACGGTGTAGCCCTCGGGCGCGGTCACACCGGCGGCCGTGGCTTCTTCGCACACGTCGTCAAGGGTGACTGACGCGGCGGCTTCGTCGCCGTCTCCCTCGGCAGCGGTGTCGTCCGTTGCCTCGGTTTCGTCCGTAGTGGCTTCGGTGTCGTCCGTGGAGACATCGTCGTCGTCGTCGCCGCCACAGGCACCGAGTGCCAACGACAGCGCGGCGACGACCACGAAGGTCTGTTTCCAACCGCGGATTCTCAAGATATGTCTCCTCCCCCGCGCCCGAATGGGCGCACCCGGCACAACGAGCGTGACTGTATCGGTGTCGCGCGCGATTCGTGGGGCGCGTTCGACCTCTTAGGAGATGACCAAAGCCTCTGCGATACCGGCGGCGACACGTGCGTTCTGTTCGGCAAGTGCCAAGTTGGCCGTCACCGTTCGCCCCTCGGTCGCCACGGCGATCGCCGCGAGCATCCGCGGGGTCGCGCCGGGCCCGACCAGGTCATCCGTCGGGACGGACGCGATGGCAGCTTCGATCACTTCGGGGGCAATTGCGTCGCCTTCGGCGATCGGCACCGCGAGGAGGACACCGCGCGTGAGGTTAAGGTCGCGCAAGGCGCGCAATGTCGCGGCGACTTCACCGGCGCGTTCGACGCGGCGGACCCCATGTCCGCTGGTGCGGCACCAAAACATCGGAAAGAACTCGGTCTGCCAGCCGAGCACGGGCACGCCGAGGGTCTCGAGCAGTTCGAGCGTCCGGGCGATGTCGAGAATGGCCTTGGCGCCGGCCGAAACCGTGACCACAGGATGACGAGCGAGCGCGCCCAGGTCGGCGCTGACGTCGCCGGTACGTTCGACGCCGCGGTGGACGCCACCGATCCCGCCCGTGGCGAAGACCTCGATTCCCACACGGGCCGCGAGCGCGAGCGTGGCGGAAACAGTCGTGACACCGACGGGCTCGTTCGTCGCCAGCGCAACGGGAAGGTCGCGCTCGCCAAGCTTCACCCCGCCGTTCAGGATCCGTTCATGCTCGGCGGCTTCGAGTCCGACCCGCGCCCGTCCGTCGAGGACGGCCGTGAGCGCGGGCACCGCGCCACCGGCGCGCACCGCGGCCATGCACCGGGCGAGGGCCTCGGCATTGGCGGGGGCCGGAAGACCGAACGGCGAGAAGATCGTCGACTCCAGTGCGACGACGGGCCGCCCTTCGGCGAGTGCGCTGCGCACCTCGTCGGCGACGATCACGATTTCCATGCGTCTGCTCCCCGGCCGCGCACGACGCGGGCGGCGGCCGCGTGGCCCGCTTCCGCGGCCTTGATCGGATCGACGCCACGCACCGTCGCGGCGAGGAACCCGCCCGCGAACGCGTCGCCGGCCCCGGTCGTGTCGACGGCGACGACAGCGGCCGAGGGCACGCTCGCGTTCACCGATCCGCGCAGCAGCGCCGGCTTCGGCCCGCGTTTCACGACCACCAACGTCGCGCCGGGAAGCCCGTCGCCGTCGACGCCGAGGGCCGCGGCTTCGTCCTCGTTGCACAGGACGAGGTCGGGCTGGAGGTTCGCGACGAGTTCCGCGAACCGCGCGTCGATCAGTGTCACCGATGACGGGTCGAGCGACACGACGATTCCCCGCCGGCGGGCCGCGGCCAGCAGCGCGCGGGCGACACGGGCGAGGGGCTCGGCCTGCAGCGAGTAGTACGGGACGTGCAGCGCGCCGACGCCGTCGAGCCAGGCTTCGTCGCACTGGTCGACTTCGGCCGCGGACCGGCGGTCGCTGAACATGGTGCGTTCGCCGCCGGGTTCGACGACGACGACGACCGTTCCGCTGCGACCGCGGCGCGGGCCGGGGCAGTCGACGCCGAGCGCCTCGAGATCGGCCGCCAGCCGATGGCCGACCGGGTCGGCGCCGACCACACCGATAAAGCGGGCCGGGACGCCGCAGCGAGCGGCGACCGCGGCGACGTTGGCGGCACTGCCGCCCCGATGGTGCGAGACCAGGGCGGGCACGTCGGCGCCGCGTGCCAACGGGACCGTCGTCTGGACGATCACGTCCTCGACGAGGTCGCCGAGTGTGCAGACGAGCTTCGTGGTCACACCCGACGTTGTAGCCTCCGCGCCCGTCATGCCGCTTACCGTTGTCGACCATCCCCTGGTCCAGGATCGCGTCGCCATCCTGCGCGACGAGTCCACGGACCGGGCCGCGTTCCGGCGCGCGACGCGCGATCTCGGCGCGTTCTTGGTCTACGAGGCGACGCGCGACCTCGCGACGGTGGCGGGGAGCGTGCGGACGCCGCTCGATCTCGACGCCCCCGTTCGGCGCATCGCGCACCCCGGGCCCGTCGTCGTGCCGATCCTGCGGGCCGGCCTCGGTCTCTTGGAGGGTGTGCTCTCGGCCCTGCCCGAGGCGGAGGTCGGCGTGATCGGCCTTGCGCGCGACGAGGAGACGTTTCGACCGGTTGCGTACTGCGAACGGCTGCGCGACGACCTGGCCGGACGCGAGGCATTCGTCCTCGACCCGATGCTCGCGACGGGCGGTTCGCTCGTCGCGGCGTGCGTCATGCTCGCGGCGCGCGGCGCGGGACGGATCACCGCGGTCACCGTGCTCGCCGCGCCCGAAGGCGTGCAGCGTGTCGCCCACGCCCTGCCCGATGTCCGCGTCGTGACCGCGGCGCTCGACGAACGGCTGAACGACCACGCGTTCATCGTCCCCGGCCTGGGCGACGCGGGCGATCGCCTCTTCGGCCCCCCGGGGTAGCCGGCGTGGCCCGACTCCCCCGCTACCGCACGGGCGACCCCGAGATCGACGAGCAGATCGCCGACCTCATCGCGAAGCTCGGCGATGTTCCCGACAGCGATCTGCTGTTCGAACTGGTCGTCTCCGCCGTGCGGCTCGCACGCGACCGCGCGTCGCGCGGCGACCTGAAGATGGCCAACGCCGCGCTGAAGGAGATGCGGTACGCGTTCGCCGTGTTCGAGCCCTACCGATCGGCGCGCAAGGCCGCGATCTTCGGCTCGGCCCGCACGACGCGCGACGATCCGCTGTACGACCAGACCGCGCGCGTCGCCCGCCGCCTCGCCGAATCGGACTGGATGGTGATCACGGGCGCGGGTCCGGGGATCATGGAGGCCGGCATCGAAGGCGCGGGCGCCGCCAACTCGTTCGGCGTGAGTATTCGCCTTCCCTTCGAAGCGGCGACGACGCAGTTCCTCGCCGACGACCCGAAGCTCGTCAACTTCCGGTACTTCTTCACGCGCAAGGTCACGTTCGTCAAGGAGTCGCACGCGTTCGTGTTGCTCCCGGGCGGGTTCGGGACGCTCGACGAGGCGTTCGAGTTGCTGACGCTCGTGCAGACGGGCAAGTCGGTACCGGCGCCGATCGTGCTGCTCGACGTTCCGGGCGGCACCTACTGGCTCACGTGGATGGAGTTCGTCACCCGCGAGCTCCAAGACCGGGGCTACATCTCGGCCCACGACCTCAACCTCGTGAAGATCACCGACGACGTCGAGGTTGCGATCGCCGAAGTCCTCGGCTTCTACCGCAACTACCACTCGCTGCGGTTCGTCGAGGGCGACCTCGTGCTGCGCGTGCACGAAGCGCCGAGCCCCGCCGAACTCGCCGCGCTCAACGAGGAGTTTGCCGACATCGTCGTGCGCGGTGCCATCGCGCTCACGACCGCCAGCAAGGTCGAGGTCGCCGACAACGACTCGCCCGACCTCCACCGGCTGCGGTTCCGGTTCAACCGCCGTTCCTACGCGCGCCTGCGCGCCATGATCGACCGCCTGAACGCGCCCCCGTCCTAAGGATGCGTCGATAGCCCACACTCAGTGTGGGCTATCGACGCATCCCTCGCGGGCTAGTCGGGGCGGCCGCCGAGGGCGCCGATCGCCTTGGCGATCGCGCGGCGGGCTTGCAGCACGCGCTTCTCCTCGGCGGCGGCCGCGATGCCCTCGTCGCTGTCGGGGGCGCGTGCCGCTTCCGCGAGGCGTTCGTAGGCGAGGTCGCGCAGTTCTTCTTCGATGGACGCCAAGCGCTCTGCGATTGCGTCGTAGTCACCCATCCCCTTCGAGTACCTCCGCGATCAGGTCTGCCGGGTGGCGGACGTCGACACCGGCCGCGCGCAGGTGCATCGCGCAGCCGGGGTTGGCCGAAGCCACAAGCACGGGGTCGGATCCCGCCGCTCGTCGGAGCGCCGCGACTTTGCGGTCGCGGATGTCGCCGGCCAGTTCGGGTTGCAGCGCGGCGTACGCTCCGCCCGCCCCGCAGCACAAGGCGTCGTCGTCGGTCTCGCACAACGCGTATGCGCCGCTCAACACGGCGCGCACGGGTGCGTGCGCGCGTTGTACATGGCGGAGGTGGCACGGGTCCTGCACGACGACCGTCCGCCCGGTGCTCTTCGTCGGCAGTGGCGGCTGCGCTGCGAGCCACTCGCTGAAGTCGTGCACGCGAGCGGAGAACGCGGCTGCGTCGTCGGTGCCGAGGAGGCGGCCGTAGTCCTTCATCGCGGCGCCGCATCCTGCGCTGTTCACCACGACCGGCGCGGTTCCCGGCATCGACGCGATCGTGCGGGTAGCCAATCGGCGGGCGTCGCCGACGCGCCCCGCGTGCACGTGGAGCGCGCCGCAGCAGTCTGCGCCCCGGTTCGGGCAGGCGACGTCGGCGCCCGCGGCGCGCATCACGGTGGCGGTCGACCGGTGCGTGTCGCGCATCCACGCATCCATCACGCAGCCCGTGAACATCCACGCGTCGGGCGTGCCGCCGGCCGGTACCGCGAGTGGGCGCAGTCCGGCTCGGGTCAACCGGGGCAGCCCGAGCTTCTTGGGCACGAGACCGAGGCGCTGCGCGACCAGCAGCACCCACGTGAACGCGAGCAACAGTGCGTGGCGCGGGAGCACGAGGCGGTACCCGGCCCACTCGATCGCGCGCCGGAACGGTGACCCGCGGGGCGGGAGGGCGGCGCGCGTGCCTTCCATCAGATGACCGAACTGCACGCCTGACGGACACGCCGCCTCGCACCCGCGGCACTGCACGCATTCGTCCATCGCGCGCAGGAACGTTGCATCGATCGGGGCCGAGCCCGTTTCGACGGCGCGCATCGCCGCGATGCGGCCACGGGGCGACGCGATCTCGAGTCCCGTGACGCGGTACGTCGGGCAGTGCGGGAGGCACAGCCCGCAGCTGACGCACGCGACCAGCTCGGCGTCGTCGAGGTGCAACACACTCACAGCGGCAACCGCCCGGGCGCGAGTTTTCCCGTCGGGTCAAACGCGGACTTGATCCGCCGCATCAGCGCGAGGTTTGGCAGCGGGCGCCCGTAGCCGTCGATGTCGCCGCCGCCCGCCTCCCGCAGGAGCCAGCCATCGTGGGCGTGGGCGACAGCCCGCGCCGCGGCGAGGCCGGCGCTCTCGTCGCACGCGACGTGCACGGTGCCGACACCGAGCTCGGCGAGCCACCGCACCCCTCGCTCGCGCGCCAGTGCGGCGCCGACCGCGTCGACGCGACCGGGCGCGACAGAGATCCGGCCGCGGTGCTCTCCGTCAATATGTCCCGGCGGGTCGCACTCCTGCATGCCCGCGGCTTGCACGGTGACGTCGGCCGCCGCGCCCTCCAACAGCACGGACGTGGTCGTGCCGTCGGAGAGTACGGCCGACGGCCGGAATCCCGGATGCGCACCGTCGGCCACGCGAAACCACCGCGCGGTCGCGGGCCGGGGCCGACAGCGCAGGGTCACGTGCCCGAGCACACCGAGCGTGCCGAACGAACCGACGAAGAGGCGCGGCAGGTCGTAGCCGGTCACGTTCTTGACCGTCGGTCCCCCGCCCTTCACGACGCGACCATCGGCGTCGACGACGCGCACTTCGAGCAGGTGGTCGCGTACTGGTCCGTGCCGCAATCGTCGGCGTCCCGAGAGGCCGGTCGCGAGGATGCCGCCAATCGTGGCGTTCGCGTCGACGGGGTCGAGCGCGCACTCCTGCCCGTGTTCGGCGAGCACCGCGTCGAGTTCTCGATACGAGGTACCCGCGCCGACCGTCACGGTCATGTCCGCGGGTTCGTAGCGCACAACACCCGCCGGTGCGGTGACGGTGGTACCGGTCGGGGGTGGCCCGCCGACCTCCCACTGCGTGCGCGCGCCGACCGGCACGACTGCGATCGCAGCCGTCACGGCGCCCGCAAGTTCGTCGAGTGCACTCAGATCAATCAGATCACTCAAATCACTCAGATCCACGTGCCCTCCGGCACCCGTTGCAACTCGCCGCACCGGCTGCCGCGCGGCAACACCTTGAGCGGGTTGGCGGCGCCGTCCGGGTCGAACGCGTCGCGTAGGCGGGCCTGCGCGTCGAGGTCATCGGGCGAGAACTGCAGCGCCATGAGGTCGCGCTTCTCGATGCCGACACCGTGCTCACCAGTCAACACGCCGCCCGCAGCAATGCACGTCTCGAGAATCTCGGTACCCGCGTCGTGGACGCGTTCCCAGATGCCGGGCTCGCGGCGGTCGAACACGATCAACGGGTGCAGGTTCCCGTCGCCCGCGTGGAAGACGTTCATCATGATCAGCCGCTGTTCATCGGCGACTTCGTAGACGCGCCGCAAGACGTCGACGAGCCGGGTACGGGGCACGACCGCGTCGTGGAGGTAGTAGTCGGGCGCGATGCGCGCGATCGCGCCGAATGCCGACTTGCGTCCCTTCCACAGCAGCGCCCGTTCCGTCTCGTCGGCCGCGATGCGGACGGTGCGGGCGCCGTGCCCGCGGGCTACGTCGCTGATCGCCGCGACCTGTTCGGCCACGCCGTCGGCGAGTCCGTCGACCTCGATGAGCAGGACGGCCTCGGCATCGCGCGGGAACCCGGCGCCGACGAAGTCTTCGACGGCGCGGGTAATACGGGCGTCCATCATCTCCAACGCGGCGGGGAGCACGCCGGCCGCGATCGTGCCGCTCACTGCTGCGGCGGCCGCTTCGATCGAGGTGAAGTCGCACAGCATCGTCGCGACGGCAGGTGGGTTGGGCGTGAGCCGAACCGCGACGCGACTGGCGATGCCCATCGTTCCCTCGGACCCGACGAAGCAGCCGCGCAGGTCGTAGCCGGGCGCGTCGGGTTCGAGACCGCCGAGTTGCGCGACTTCGCCGTCGGGTAGCACCACTTCGACCGCGAGCACATGCGCGCTCGTGACGCCTGAGGCGAGGCAGTGCGGGCCGCCCGCATTCGTTGCGACGTTGCCGCCGATCGTGCACGCCTGCTGCGACGACGGATCGGGCGCGTAGTGCAGGCCGAGATGGCTGACGGCGCGCGAAAGGTCGAGATTGAGCACGCCGGGCTCGACCCAGGCGACCCGTGCCTGCGGGTCGATGTCGAGGACCCGGTTCATGCGGGTGGTGACGATGACCACCGGGTCGCCGAGTGGGGTCGCGCCTCCGGCCAGGCCGGTGCCGCTACCCCGGGCGACGAACGGGCGGCCGTGACGGCGGGCGACGCGGACGGCGGCGGCCAGCTCGGCTCCGGTCTCGGGCCAGCACACGGCCACGGCTTCGCCCTCGGCCACGCCCGCGTCGCGTGCGTACAGCGCGAGCTCGAGTGGCTCGGCGCTGGCGCGCTGCGGGCCGAGCGCGCGGCGGAGGTCGGCGAGGAGCGCGTCGTGTGTACCGGTAGAGGCGGCGATTGGCGCAGCC
>JAWXCJ010000099.1:0-15605 GCA_034408875.1 Actinomycetota bacterium | reverse complement strand
GTCGTCGTCGGCGCCACCGTCGTCGTGGTCGTCGGCGCGAAGGTCGTCGTAGTCGTGGGCGCGATCGTCGTCGTAGTCGTCGGTGCTTCCGTCGTCGTCGTCGTCGGTGCTTCCGTCGTCGTCGTCGTCGGTGCTTCCGTCGTCGTCGTTGTCGGTGCTTCCGTCGTCGTCGTTGTCGGTGCTTCCGTCGTCGTCGTCGTCGGCACAATCCCGCTGACCATGAACGGGTTCGGTGTCGCGTCGGCGTCGACGGTCACCGACAGGCTCCACCACTGCTGCACGATGCCCGGCCCGTCGACACACACGAACCCAATCTGGTACACGCCATCCGCGAACGCCCAGAAGCTCGGATCGAACGTGAATCCCGCAAGCGCACTCGGGTCCACCAGACCCGCCGGCGTCGAACCGGGGATGAAGTTCACGCCCGCGGCGTCGCCTTGGTGCAACGGGGCGGCGATGGATCCGTCGGTCGCGTCGAAGTCGGCACCGACGTAACCCGGCGGCAATCCCGGGACCGTGAAGTCGAGCGTCGACACGTCGACACCGTCGTTCACGATGAACGTATGCGCCCGCCAGCCCGCGGCGCCGGTCCCGTCACAGAACGCGTTGCCGGGCACCGAGAGCGTGAACGGCGCAGTCGCGGTCGCGACCGGGTCCGGGGTGAGCGTCGGATCGGGTTGCGCCCCGGGCGCCGCGCCCGCCAGCCCGGCAACGAACGGCACGAGCATCGCCGCGACACCCACCGCGGCCACACCGCACACCAGCCGCCTGCGTCGTGATCTCATGAACGATGGACCCTTTCGTGCCGCCCGGCAGAGTGGCTGGTTCGACGACGCAACCGCCAGGTCCGCGGGGATTGTTCAGCTGCCGTTCAGCCGGTGCTCGACCGCGCTCTACCGGAGGGACCCTCGTACTGACCGGACTCACGACGCGGTGGCGGCCGGGACATGTGTCCCGGCCGCCCACGCATTCACGCAATTGGCAGTTTGGCAATTGGCAGTTCGTGTACTACGGCAGGAGCGTCTTGGTCGACGGCACGCACAACGTGCTCGCAGACGTCGCCTGGAGTCCCAAGTGGCCGAACTGGTTGTCGGTCACGACACTCGGCTTGACGAACCTCGCCTGCTGGGAAGCCTGCGGAGCCGTGTAGCACACCATGTGGTTGTTCGCGTCGAAGATGCCCTGGCCGTTCGTGTCGACGGGGTTGCACAGGGTCGCCGGCTTGACGATCTTGTGGTTCTTCGTGTCGAACTGGTCGGCGAGCGACACGCTCGGGATCTGTACGAACTTCGGGTTCTTCAGGTCTTTGACCTTGTAGCACTTGAAGTCGTTGAGCTCCTCCGAGCCCTGACCGTTCTTCTCGGACGAGACGCACAGCTCAGACGCAGCCGTTGCCTCCAGCTGGAGCGTCCCGAACTGGTTCGTCGTCTGTACCTGCTGCTTCACGAACTTCGCCTGCCCCGGAGCCTGCGGAGCCGTGTAGCAGACAAGGTGCCGAGCCGCGTCGTTGATGCCCTCACCGTTCTTGTCGACGGGGTTGCACAGGGCCGACGGCTTGACGACCTTGTGGTTCTTCGTCTCGAACTGGTCGGCCAGCGACACGCTCGGGATCTGCACGAACTTCGGAGTCTTCAGGTCCTTGACCTTGTAACACTTGAAGTGGTCGACCGCTGCAACCGGCGGGGTCGTGGTGGTGGTGGTCGTCGGAGCCATGGTCGTCGTAGTCGTCGGAGCCATGGTCGTCGTGGTCGTCGGAGGCACCACCGGGATCCTCAGGAACGGGTTCGGCGACGCGTCGGCGTCGACGGCCACGTCCAGGCTCCACCACTGCTGCACGGTGCCGGGCCCGTCGACACAGACGAACCCGATCTGGTACAGGCCGTCGGCCACGTTCCAGAAGCTCGGGTCGAAGGTGAAGCCCGCGAGGTCACTCGGGTCGACGAGGCCGGCCGGGGTCGCCGCGGGAATGAGGTTCACACCCGCGTCGGTGCCCTTGTGCAGCGGGGCCGAAATGGTCCCGTCACCGGTCGAGTCGAAGTCGGCTCCCACGTAGCCCGCCGGCAGTCCGGTGACCGTGAAGTCGAGCGTCGAGATGTTGACGCCGTCGTTGACGATGAACGTGTGGGCCCGCCAGTTGTTGGCGCCGGTCCCGTCGCAGAACGCGTTGCCGGACACGTTGAACGAGAACGGCGTGGTCGCGGTCGCGACGGGGTTCGGGTTGAGGGTCGGATCGGGCTGCGCTCCGGGCGTCGCAGCCGAAGGCCCGGCCGCGATGAACGGTACGAACGCGGCGGCGAGGCCGATCGCGGCCACACCACCCAACGCCCGCTTGAGTCGAGATCTCATAGAGGTTCGATCCTTTCGTGATCGGGTGTCGAACGGTGGCCGGGACGGTCCCGGCCACCGTTGCGTGAATCAGGGGTTAGACCTCGGGCGAGCCGATGACGCCGGTGTTGCTGAAGTCCCACGCCCGCTTGTTGAACGCGCCGAACGCGCCACACGCGTGGTTCACCGGTGCGCCGTAGCCGAGGAGGCCGCGGGTCACGGCGGCGTCGGCCGAGCACACCGCGGGGCCGGAGCCGGGCCCTTCGGAGTTGAACCCGGCGAGGAGCATCGTCTTCAGGGCGGTGTTACCGGGAAGTGCGATGACGCTGGTCGGGATCACGTTGTAGACGTCGCGGCCGAACGTGGCGTTGGCGTAGTACGTCGAGTTGGGCGCGGCGACACCCAGGGTGATGCTGTACGCGGCAACGCCGCCGTCACGGGTGCCGAGGTTGAACTCGCCGCCGGTGGGCGCAACCGGAACGATCGGCAGATCACGCGAGCCGAAGTCGTTGAACTGCGCGACCCAGTTGGAGGCCGAGTAGCCGATGATGCACTGGGTGTTGGCCTGGGCCGGTACCGCGGGCCCGCCGCCGAACGGCACGTAGCCGTTGCGGATGCGCTCGCAGACGTCGAAGAGGCCCTCCGGGTCGTGCTCCTGGATGCCGTCGATGCCGAACTGGACCGCGTCGAACGCCCCGGCGCACTCACCAGTCGACGTTTCGAGGGTGGTTTCGTCGGTCTGGCTCGCCGGGTTGAGGCCCATCATGCCCATCCACGACTCGTAGGTGCCCGAGCCGTCCTGGATACGGCAGCCGATGATCCTCGTGCCGCCGGAGTTGATAACCGCCGAGCTGCCCGAGTTCGTGTGCAGACCCTGGACCTGCGCCGTCGTGAGGTCGCTCACCGCGAGCGCCACGTCGGGTGCGCTGTAGGCGAACTGCAGCGCGTCGCGAGCGAACGGGACGAAGGTCAGGTCACCGGTGGTGCCGCTCGCGCCCGACGAAGACCGCGAGAAGTTGATGAGGCCGGCCATGTTGGCGTACGTGCTCGTGCACGTGACGTCGGTCCGGCCCCAGCCCGCACCCGTGAAGGCCGCGGTGAGGGCGCGCCGGCCGTTGCCGGAACCGTTGGGACGGTCGACGCGGATGCCGCCCTTGGGCTCCACACACGCCTGGGGGCTGCCGGCGGCGTCGAGGTTGACGGCCCGCCACGATGCGATTTGCTGCTGGCCCGTCTCGACCCCGGCGACCGAGGTCACGCTGGCGGACCGCAGCGGGATGAACAGGTTGCCGTTCACCTCACCGGTGAAGGCGTCGAGGATGTCCTGAGTGGTGTCCGAGCCCATGGTGATGAGTGGGCTCTCCTGCTGCTTGGGATCGGCGCCGGCGGGGTTCTCGCCGGCCATGACCGAGGCCACGCCGACCGCCAGAACGGCCGAGGCCGCGGCGATCTTGGCGAGTCTCGCCTTCAAGGTGTTGGTGCGCATGTTCTGTGTTGCTCCCGTTGTGAGGTGTACCGGGTCGCTCCGGGCAGCTGCCCGGCGCAGCGCGGGAACGGAACATCCCCGCGCTGACGCACCCTCACACGGCAACTCGACGCGAACGTGGCCGTCGGGTAAAGGGTCCCGGGCGGCCCGGAAGAGTTCACCCGTCGATCACCCGACGAGCATCGTCGGGTGATCGAGGGGCGGCCCGATGCGGCCGACGCGCGTGCTACCGGCGGAACGTCGCGTTGGCGATCGGGGTGGAACTCGTCGTCGTCGAGTCGGCGGCGAGGAGACGCTGGGCCTCCTCGACGGCCGCGGCCGCCGCTTCGTTCGCCACTTGATACCCGGCCAGGTCACCGGCCGCGAGCGCGCGATCGGCGGCCGCGAAGCGGTCGGCGGCGAGCGCGAGCCAGCCGGCGGCAGTCGTCGGTTCGTCGGTCACCGTTGTATCCGGCGTCGTGTCGGGCGTGGTCGTGGTGGTCGACGACTCGTCCGGCTCGTCCGGCTCGTCGGGCTCGTCGGGGACGGGCGGGGGGTCCTCGCCGGTGATCAGCGCGGTCAACGCCTCGCTGACAGAGGTGTACGCGAGCGAGCCGGGATCGGGGTCGAGGTCGGCGAGCACCGCGGAGTCGCCGTAGGACAACGCGACGAACCGGACGCGCGCGTACCCGCCCTCGGGCGTGACGTAAATCGGCCGCACGTACACGATCGAGTTGCCGATCGGTATCAGCTGCACTTCGCCCGGATCCGCGCTCGACCCGGCCCGATCGAGCAGCGTGAACTGCTCGCTGATGCTGCTCTCGGATCCGATCTGCGTGCCGGCCAGCGACGGGGACGGCGCGACGAGATTCGCCGGCAGCTCGTACAGGACGAGCTTCCCGTAGTTCTCGCCGTCGGAACGGGCGGCCATGAACGCCGAGAGCTGGTTCGACTTGCCGCGCGGAATGAACGGCCGCGTGAGCACGAACTCCTGATCCGTCGACCCGGGAAGCGCCATCGTGAGATACAGCGGAACGCTCGGACTGCCGCCGGGCGCCAACGTGGTGTTGCGGCCGCCGTCGTTGCCCCGCACCGTCGACGGGCTCGTGGCACCCGACGCCGAGGCTTCGGGCTTCGGCGCGATGTCCCAGAGCGCCTGCTTGCGGTAGAACTCGTCGGGGTCGGTCATGTGGTACAGCGAGTACTGCTCCGTTTGCGCACGGAACAGGTCTTCGGGGTAACGCCAGTGCTCGCGCAGGCCTTCGGGCATGTCGTCGACGCTCTTGAACAGCTCGGGAAACGCGTTCTGGTATACCTCGATGATCGGATCGTCTTCGTCGATCACGTAGAACGAAACCGTTCCGTCGTACGCGTCGACAGTCGCCTTCACCGAGTTGCGCACGTAGTTGAACGACACGTCGAGACCGCTCCCCGGCGGCAGATTGCGCGGGTGCAGCGACTGTGAATACGGGTAGTGATCGCTCGTCGTGTACGCGTCGATGAGCCACAACATCTTGCCGTTGATCAGGACGGGGTACGGGTCGGAGTCGAAGCGCAGGAACGGCGCCGCGGTCTCGACGCGTTCGCGCACATCGCGCTTGTAGAGAATGCGCGAGTCGCCATCGAGTTGGCCCGACACGAGGAGATTCCAGTCGCCGAATCGCAACGCGTACGCCGCCCGCCGCACGAGGTTCGACACCTTCACCCCTGCGTCGCCCTCGTACCGGGTCTGCACGGTCTCGGTCCCACCCGCAGCCTGCTGTTCGGGAACTTCGGTGTCGACGACGGCGTAGCCGCCGAAGTCTTCGCCGAAGTAGACGGCAGGTTGCTCGAGCTCGGATGCGAGCTCACCTTTAGTGGGGTCGATGCCTTGCAGCAGATACGACGGCTCGCCCGAGTCGGACACGTTCCCCGCCACCGCAACCGCACCGAAGCCATGCGTATAGACGAGGTGCTGGTTCGTCCATGTGCGGTCGGGGATGTTCTCGGCGTCGAGTTCGCGCGGGGCCAACAGCGTCGACAGTTTCTGCGTGCCGACCTGGTACCGGTCGACGTCGACGTCGCTGAACTTGTAGAAGGTCTGGATCTCCTCGGTCTGGAGTGCGGGCGCGAGGTAGCCGGGGTCCCACAACCGGATGTTGTCGAGCGTCTCGGCGTTCTTCGCGACGTCGGGAACCTCCAGATCGGCCGCGTAGGTGAAGTCCTTCACTTCGACGTTGTCTTCGTCGACTCCGAACGCCTCGCGCGTCGCTTCTATGTTCCGTTCGATGTACTGCTCCTCACGCGCCGGTTCGTTCGGGCGTACGACGACTCGCTGAATGACTGCGGGGTAGATCGTGCCGACCACGAGCGAGATGAACGCCCACAGGCCGACCGCGATGATCGGGAACACCCAACCGCGGCGCCAGATGTTCAGGATGAACAACACCGCCGCGGCAATGGAGATCACCATCAGCAAGTTCAGCGCCGGGAGTTGCGCATTGACGTCGGTGTAGCTCGCGCCGTCGACGACGCCGCGGCGCGAGAACACGAGGTCGTAGCGGGCCAAGTAGTACTGCACGGTCTTGGTCAGCGCCATGAGCGCCAAGATCACCGACAGGTGCGCCTTCACCTGCGGCGTGACCCGCTGCCACGGGCTCTGCAGGCGGATGCCGCCGTTCAAGTAGTGGAACACCGCGGTGACGATGAGCACGACGAGCAACGCCGCGAACGTCCATCCCACCGCGAACTGGAGGAACGGCAGCCGAAACATGTAGAAGCCGAGGTCTCGGTTGAACTGCGGATCCTTGACACCGAAGTCGACGGAGTTCGAGAACAGGATCCAGCTGCGCCACTCGGCCGACACTCCCCCGCCCATGATGAGGGCGAAGAACCCGGCCACGAGCAGTCGCAACCGCCCCGAGTACGGCGCGACATAGGTGCGGTAGCGCTCGATGATCTCGTCCTCGGGTCCGGCCGACCGGTAGCGCGGCGCGACCCGATCGGCAATCACGAGGTTCACCAGCAAGAAGACGAAGAAGATGCTCGAGAAGATCAGCGCGGGGACGGCCTTGGCCGACAGCAGTCGCCGCCACGTGTCGCCGAACCCGACTTCCTTGAACCACAAGTAGTCGGTGTAGAAACGAGCAAAGCCACGGAGGCTCAGCAGGAAGATAACGATGAGGATCGCGCCGCCGATGAGCCAGCCGCGAAGGCCGACCGGGCGCCGCGGGAGATCCGCTGCCTGTACACGCATTGCGGCGAATGTTAGGTGGCGCCGCGCGAATTATGCGTTCGCGGGGAGCGCAGCGAGAATATCGGCCGGGGCGAGGAGGCAACGACACCCCGGGTGCGCCGGGGGGAACGGTTGCCCGGTAGGGAATGATGCACCCCTCGCGGTAGGTTCGAGCGCGTTGTCGTCACAATCGGCGCAGCGACCCTCTCGCAGCGGAATCCAATGCAGGAGCGATCCCTCGGCAGAAGCGTCGTAGACGCCGCGAGACCACGCGACAACGATTGCGTCGCCGAGCAGGTTCTCGAGCTGCTGGTTCTTCCACTCGCGGTAGCGCGCCCCGATCCGTTCGACGAGACCGGAAGCCTCGGCTTCGTCACTGTCGTCGATCGCGGCCGATATCCGCTCCCGCACCGGTGCGACGATCACGGTCGCGGCTTCCGTGACGAGATCCTGCGGGGAATCGGCACCGTCTCCACCGGCGGCTGCCCGTCCCGCTCGGTACGCGTCGTCGATCGAGCCACCGAGCACCGCAACCCAGGTCGCCACCAGCGATTCCTCACCGGGGAGCACCTGCGCGGAAGTGGGACGGCCCTTGTGCCGCCGGACGGCGTCAAGGAGTGCGTTCTGGTCGTCTTGGGCGGCGCGCTTGGCCCGCTTGAGCAGCGGCGAGATGAGCCCGGCGACGTCGCTTCCGTGGAGCTCCCGCCAGGCCTCGGCCGACGACTGCGCCGCTCCCGCCGGCTCGTCGGCGGGCACCTCGGGTGCCGGCTCCGGCGCCTCCTCGACCGCGACGATATCGACGGTGGGGTTCTCGCTGTCGTCGTCGCCGTCGTCGTGGCCGGCGCGGATGCGCGCGAACAGCGAGTCGACGTCGGCCAGCTGAGCGGCGGGCGCGTCGTCGGCAGTCGCGTTCTCCGACAGATCGACTGAATCGGCCTCGGCCGCGATCACCGCGTCGATGTCGTCGGTGTCGGCCGACGGGATCGGCTTACCCGCCGCGGCGCGCGCTTCGACACCGGCGAGCGCTTCGGTCGCTTCGAGGAACGTGCGCTTCACCGTGCGGTACGCGTCGAGGAGGTGGTCGCGTCCCAGGCGTAACTCTTCGACCTGCCCCTGGAGCAGACCGCGGCGGCGCGCCAAGTCGGTGAGCACGCGCTCGCGCGCGGCGAGCGCCTCGTCGAGCATCTCGCGACCCTGCCGGCGCGCCGCCTCGACGATGCCTTCACTTTCTTGCTCGGCGTGGAGCCGCTGTGCTTCGGCGGCGCGTTCGTTCGCATCGTCGATCGCGGTCGCGCGGGCCTCGGCCGCCGCGATGATCTCGGCCGCGTGTGCTTCGGCCTCTTGGACGCGCGTCGCCGCGGTCTCGGTGGCTTCGGCGCGCCGGCGGTCGGCGTCGGACTGCGTCTCCCGGAGCAGGAGCGCGGTGCTGTCCTCGGCCTTCTTGCGAATCTCGTCGGCCGACTCGCGCGCTCCTCGCAACAACCGCGACGTCTCTTCCCCGAGCGCGTCGAGCAACTGCTGTTCGTCGAGCGGGCGGGGCACCCGGAGCTGCTCCTCGACGTCGTCGACGACGGCCAGCAACTGCACCTCGCGCTCGTGCATCGCCGCCAGTTCGTCGGACACCCGCCGAAGGAACGAGCGCACCTCGCTCTCCGAGAAGCCGCGGACGCCCTTCGCAAACGTCCGGTTCGCGACATCGTCGGGCGTCAGGTGCGGGATGCTGCTGATGACGCGCTGTCGCCGGTCGTCCGTCATGGGGGGAATGGTAGTGGCGACCTAGCTGGAAACCTCTGCCGGTTCGAGAGGATCTCCTCCGGCGTCTTCCAGCGCGGCCAACGCCTCGTCGAGGGTCGCAACCGGCACGATGCGCAGACCCTTCGCTCGGCTGCGTGCGCCTTCGAGATCGGTCTCGCACGAAGGCGACGAGTCCGGACCACACTTCGGAACGAGAAACAAGTCCGCGTCGGCCGCGCGCGCGGCAACGGTCTTCTGACCCAAGCCGCCGATCTCGCCGACGGTTCCGTCGTCGGCAATCGTGCCCGTGATCGCGACGATCTGTTCGCCCGTGAGTTCGCCGGGGGTCAACGTGTCGATGATGGACAGCGTCATCGCAAGACCGGCCGACGGCCCGCCGATGCTGCTGGTGTCGATCTCGACGTCGATCGGGAAGTCATAGAGCCGCGCGACATACACGCCGATTACCGGATTGCCGTTGTCGTCGACTTCGATGCCGACGTTCTCCGTCTGTTCCTTGCCGTCGCGTTCGATGCGTATCGCGACGACGTCACCGGCTTCGTGTTGCCCGATGATCTCGCCGAGGTCGTCGGCTTCGACGATCGACTGCTCGTTGCCGCCGCCGACGTCACTGACCCCGAGCACGACGTCGCCCGCTACCAACGCGGCGGCGGCAGGGCGCGACGGCAGGACTGCGAGCACGACGAGACCCTCACCTGCGACCGACACTTCGTAACCGGCGGTCTCGAGCGCGAGTTTCTTCGCCGCGAGTTGCGCCAGAGCCATCTCGGCGTCGGCGCCGGTACGCACTTCCTCCGGCGACTGGCCACCCGTGAGTTGCTCTTCCTTGACCAGGTCGATGTCGGAGTCGAACGACGCTTGCAGCCACTCCCACGCGTTCACACGCGCGCGCTGACGAACGAACAGCAAGCGGAGTTCGCCTTCGGGTGTGAACGTCTTCGCGCCGTCGACGGTGATGCGCTCGTTGACGTTGACGGACGAGCCGGGCGAGACCGTGTAGTAGGGCAGCTCGACCATGTAGCCCACGACCCCGACGACGATCGCGATGGTTGCAACCACCGGGAGACCGGCCGACACCCAACGCGAACGGCGCCGGGGTTCCGGCGGAGGCTCGAAGGCACCCGGAAGAACCTGCTCGGGCGGGGACGACTGCTGCACAGCTCAGCTCGTCATTTCGTCGGCCGACGAAATGATCATGAGCACCCGCCCGCAGGCCGTCGTCGTCGTTCCGAAAGTCAGTGGGCGGCGCGTCGGCATAGCTGCCCAGAGTGCCACGTCGCGCCGCGTCGTCGGGTCGCGGGGTGGGGTCCTGGCCCGTATCGCCGGGCTCGTGGCGGTCGCGTCGGCCGGGATCGCCGTCACAGGAGCGGTCGTGCTCGCGCTGGCGTACCTCTCCTTGCGCAGCCTCGCTCCGTAGCCCACACCCCGAAGGCCCGAAGGCCCGAAGGCCCGAAGGCCCGAAGGGGCGGATTTTCGCCTCAGGCGACGAGTTCGGCCCGGACGACGATCCGCTGACGGGCGCTGCCCTTCGGGTGGCAGGCGAACAGCGTCAGCATGTTCGTGGGGGTCGGATCGACGATCCACATGGCATCGGGGTTCACGACGAACTGTTCGACGACCGAGTATGTCGCCGAGGTCCCGTCGTACATCTCGAACGAGATCTGGTCGCCTGGGTTCAGCATGTCGAGGTCGCGGAACGGGTGGCTGTGCGTCACGCGGTGGCCGCCGAACACGGCGTTTCCGGTGCCGCCGGGGTTGGGCGTGCCGGGCCAGTGACCGGGGCCGACGTCGATGACGGTCAGCGACACGCCCTCGTAGATCTCGTGGTCGAACCCGAGTGCGGGAATCCACATGTGGCCGATCCCGACGACGGGAACGTCCGCGCGCGGGTTCTCGGGCGGTGCTTCGGGGCCGGTCGGAGCAACCGGGTCGAGCGATTCGGCGGGCGGAGGCGGCGCGGGTGCCGGCGCGGGTTCGGGCTCGGGCTCGGCGGCGGGCCCGGGCGGCGGCGCGGGCACCGTGGTCGCCGTGGTCGTGGTGGTCGTGGTGGACGTCGTGGTCGACGTCGTGGCGGACGTCGTGGTCGAGGTCGTGGTGGACGTCGTGGTCAAGGTCGCCGGCTCGGCGGCGACGGTCCCGGGCGCGACCGCGGCCGGTGCCCCCCCGTCTTCGGCACCGGCCACAGCCACCGCGCCACCGGCTCCCATGGCCAGAGCGACCGCGACGGCCACGCCTCCCAGCACCTGTACCTGCACGGAGAAAGCGATCGGCACGGGTGCCCACGCACTGTAGCCAAAGTCACTCTGAGTCTCACGGAGAGCGCGCACGATACGGTCGGGGGCGTGTCGGTCGAGCGCGCCGCCGAGATCGCCGCCCAGGGCCACGCACCGCTTCCGCCCGGCGCCGCCGCGGCGCTGTCCGAGGTGGTCGCGACGGACCCCGACCCCGCGGTCCGGGCCGCCGCGATGGGCGCCTTGGCCCGGTCGGCGCCGACCGAAGCTGCGCCGGCGTGGCTCGTCGCGGCGGCCGACCCCGACCCCGCGGTCCGGCTGCGGGCCGCCGAAGTCGCACCCGCCCTCGGCGCCGCCGTCCCCGAGACCGCCGCGCTCGCGCTCCTGGCCGACCCCGACGCGTGGGTGGCCGAAGCGGGCGCGTTCGCGCTCGGCGAACGGGCCCCGACCGCGACCGCCGTCGCCGTACTCGCAGCCGCGGCCGTCGACCACGCCGACCCGCTCGTGCGCGAGGCGGCCGTCGCCGCGCTCGGCGCACTCGGCGACGAAGCCGGACTCCCCGCCATACTTCACGCGTGTTCCGACAAACCCGCGGTGCGCCGGCGCGCGGTACTCGCGCTGGCGGCGTTCGAGGGAGAAGCAGTCGAAGCGAAACTCCGCGCCGCCCTCGAAGACCGCGACTGGCAGGTCCGCCAAGCCGCGGAAGACCTCCTCCGCGAGTAACCCCAGCCGAAATTGCGTCATTCGGCGACCGTTTCGGTCGCCGTACGGCGCAATTTCGGGTCGTTAGCGCTCCGACCGCGCCATGAACATTTCTTTGAGCGTGTCGAAGTTCTCGAGGCAGCGGCCCGCGCCGAGCACGACACACTCGAGTGGCGCGTCGACGAGATGCACCGGCAACCCCGACTCCTGCGAGATGCGCCGGTCGAGGCCGCGCAGCATGCCGCCGCCGCCGACGAGATGCACGCCGTTGAGAATCAAGTCCTGCGCGAGTTCGGGCGGCGTGCGCCCCAAGCACGCGACGACGGCGTCGCAGATCGCACGCGTCTGTTCCTCTATCGCGGCACGGACTTCTTCGGGCACGAGCAGGACGACCTTCGGCAGTCCGGACATGAGGTCGCGCCCGCGCACCTCGGCCTTGAACTCGTCGTCGACGGGATACGCGGACCCGATCGCGAGCTTGATCTCCTCGGCCGTGCGCTCACCGATCGCGATGCCGTACTCGCGGCGTACGTAGGCCTGGATCGCGGCATCGATGTCGAACGAGCCGACGCGTACCGCTTCGAGCGCGACGACACCGCCGAGCGAGATGACGGCGACCTCGGTGGTGCCGCCCCCGACGTCGACGACCATGTTGCCCATCGGCTCGTGGATCGGCAGCGAGGCGCCGATCGCGGCCGACATGGGCTGCTCGATGAGATACGTCTGGGCCGCACCGGCGCGTCGGGCTGCTTCCAGTACGGCCCGCTGCTCTACGTGGGTGATCGCCGACGGAACACAGATCAACACCCGGGCCCGGTACAATCGGTTCACACCCGCGCGCTGGAACAGCAGGCGGATCATGCGCTGGGTGATGTCGAAGTCGGTGATCGCGCCGCCGCGCAACGGACGCACCGCGACGATGTAACCAGGCGTGCGCCCGATCATCTGCCACGCCTCTTGCCCCATCGCGAGCACGTCTTGCGACCGGCTGTTGAGCGCGATGACCGTCGGCTCGTTGAGGATGATGCCCTGCCCGCGCGCGTAGACGAGCGTGTTCGCGGTTCCGAGGTCTATGGCGAGATCGCGCGGCACGAGAGCAGCCTCAGTCCGGCCGCGTACGGCGAACCGGGTGCTCGGGCGCGAGCGCGCGCAGGCCCTTCTCGAACTCGGCGATGCTGTGGTCCATCGACGTCGGGCGCCGGTTGCGCATGAGGACGATCGCGATGCCGACTCCACTCGCAATGACCGCGAACAACAAGAACCCCATGTCAGGCCGACCCCGTCGACGATTCGACCGCGCGGATGGGGTGCTGCTCGACGGCCCAGTCGGATCCGCCGGACCAGTGTTCCTGCTTCCAGATGGGCACCGATTCCTTCAGCGTGTCGATGCAGTAGCGCGCCGCCTCGAACGCGTGATCGCGGTGCGGGGCACCGACGACGACCTGCACCGAAGCCTCCGACAGGTCGAGCGCGCCGATGCGGTGGAGCAGCACGACCCGGCCCAGGTCCGGGTAGCGGCGGCGGGCCTCGGCCGCGATGTCGCGCATCGCTCGCACTGCGGGGTCGACGTACGCCTCGTAGGTCATTGCGGTCACGCCGTCACGGCCCTCGGCGTGGTCGCGCACGACCCCGAGGAACGACACGACGGCTCCCGAGCCCGGCGTCGTCGCCCACGTCACCGCGGCGTGCGTCGGGAGGGACTCGCTGCTGATCTCGATCCAGTCACGGGTCGCGGGGTCGGTCGGGGGCCGGGGCACGGCGGCAGTCTACGGAGATCGGACCGTGTTCGGCCTGGTGAGACCCGCGGCAAACCCCTCGCGACCCGTCGTTACACTCGCCGTAATGGGGGATGCGGCCGACGAGCACGACGACTCCGCGCCTGATCCCGACGACCACGACGACCACGACGACCACGACGACCACGACGACCACGACGACCACGACGACCACGACGACCACCGCCAGGAGCTACGGGGCGCCCCGCCCGATCCGCTCGATCGCGTCTGGCTCCATCCGACCGAACTGCCCGCCGCGCCCAAGCCCAAGCGCCGCCGGCGCCGGCCGTCGGAGGTCGCGCTCTCGATGCTTGGGCCGCTGGCCATCGGGGCCGTGGGCGCGTTCGTGGCCGTTGCGGTCTTGGCCGCGACCGGCGCGTTCGACGACGAGAACGACAGTTCGTCGGGATTCCCGATCGGGAACCGGTCCGGCGACGCCGCCTCCGGCGTCCCGCTCGACGCGGCGACGAGCGGCGTCGTACTCATCACGGTACGCGACCAGACGGGCTCCCGGCGCGCGTCGGGCGTGAGCGTGCGCCACAGCGGCGAGATCCTCACCAGTGCCCGGGCAATCGGCGACGCGACAACCGCGACGGTCACGACCGCCGACGGCGAGACGCTCGCAGCGACGGTCGTCGGCCGCGACACCACGACCGACCTGGCCCTGCTCGCAGTCGATTCGCCGGTCGAAGCGGTGCCCGTCGCCGAAGACACCCCCGAAATCGGCGCCGCCGTGTGGATCCTGGGTGGACCCATGTCGGGCACCGACGATGCCTGGCGCACAAGCGGGATCATCGCGACGACCGACGCAATGGTCGTCGCAAGTCCCGGTCCGACGTTCTCGGGGTTGCTCGAAACCGACGCACCCAGTTCGCCCGCCGCCGCCGGTGGCGCGCTCGTCGACGGCGACGGACTCGTCGCGGGCATCGTCCTCGCACCGGCTGAAGGCCGATCGACGACCTTCGTGCTGCCGATCTCGGTCGCGATCGCGATCGCGACCGACCTCCGCGACGACGGCATCGCGGCGCACGGCGAACTCGGACTCGTCGGCGCCGACTCGCCGGTCGGCCCGGTCGTCACCACGGTCGAGGTCGGCGGGCCGTCGAACATCGAGATCCTCCCCGGCGACGTGATCGTGGCCGTCGAAGGCCGAACGGTGCTCGACATGGGCGAGCTCACGGCGAGAATCCGCCGCTACCGGCCGGACACCTCGGTCGAGGTCTCGCTCGTCCGGGCCGGCGAGCAGGTGGCAGTCGACGTCCGCCTCGCAAGCACGGTTTCCGAGCCGATGACGTCGGTTCCCGTCGATCGCGCGAGCATGGGCGGATGACGGAACCCGCAGGCCCGGAAGCACTCGACGACATCGACCGCGAGCTGCTCAACGCGGTGCAGTGGGACTTTCCGCTCGTGCCCGCGCCGTACGCCGCACTCGGCGAGCGGCTCGGCATCACCGAGCCCGAGGTACGTGCTCGTGTGCAGCGCATCAAGGACGGCGGCGTGCTCCGCCAGCTCTCGGCGATCTTCGACACGCGAGCGCTCGGGTACACGTCGGCGCTCATTGCGGCCAAGGTCGACGCCGACCGGGTCGACGAGGCCGCGGCCGTCATCAACGATCACCCCGGCGTGAGCCACAACTACAAGCGCAACCACGACTACAACCTCTGGTACACGATCGCCGTCCCGCCGGGCGACTCGCTCGACGACCACATCGACGAACTGCACCGCACCTCGGGTTCGCTGGTGACACGCAAGCTGCCGACGCTGAAGCTCTACAAGATCGGCGTGAAGCTCGACATGACCGGCCAGACCGCGGCCGATGCGAAGGTCGAGGTGCTCGAACACGAGCGGCCGGAACGCAAGGAGTTCATGGCCGCGCCCGACCTCACCGAACTCGAGGTCGCGGCGATTCGCCTCGTGCAGGACGACCTCGCGAACGTCGAGCGCCCGTTCGCCGTGCTCGGCGAGCAGCTCGGCATCAGCGAAGGCGACGTGCTCGCGCTGATCGCGTCGTTCAAGGAACGCAAGTTGATGCGCCGCTTCGCCGCGGTGATGAACCACCGCAGCGCGGGCTTCAAGGCGAACGCGATGGGCGTGTGGGCGGTCCCCGACGAGCAACTCGACGCGATCGGCCCGCAGAT
>JAWXCJ010000098.1:0-3158 GCA_034408875.1 Actinomycetota bacterium | reverse complement strand
CCGCTTGCAGGTCGACGGCGCCGACAATCCGAACGTCGTGTTGTGGACGACGCCGGCGGGTGGGGGAGACCTGATCGCGGCGTTGACTGGAAACATCGCGAACGCGAACGCACCGATCACGCTGCTCGACGAGTGGCTCACGACCGGGACGAAGCCGGCGGGTGCGGTGAACACCTGTCTCCTGCCGGACGGTGAGACCGTCGAAGGTGGGTGGGAGATCTACGACGAACCGGGCCCGTGCCTCGACGCGTACCCGCTGCACGAAGACCCGCGCCTCGCCGCCGGTCAGGAGCGGCGCGAAGACATCGTGAAGTGCGAGCTCATTCCTGTCGACGCCCTCAGCTACGAGGTGACATTCACCGACGAGCAGGCCGAGCGGCTCGCCGCGGTCTTCCCCGACGGTGTGTGCGACTGGACGAAGCCCGGCGTCGGTCAGCAGCCACCCGCGTCAGAGTGGCCGTTGTTCGGAGGCTGACCGGGAGAATCGCGGCCTCCTCACCTTGACGCGCGTGTGACGCGCGCGCCTCCGTACCATCGCTCGCACGGGAGGCGTGCGGGTTTGGAGGCCCGAGGTGAGGAGTCGACGACGGGTCCGTGCCGCATCAGGTTGTGGACCCGAAGGCTGGGCGTTGCCGCTCCCGGCCGTCGTGGTTCTCCTCACCTCGGGGCCAAATCGTCCCCAACCCCGCAACCGGCCCCCGCACATATAGCCGGCGCGTGCTACATCGTTGTTCATTCGTTGGGCAATCGGACAACGGGGCTTATTCAGGACTACAGGACGTTCTTGTGCGTGCCGACGCGGCATGGGTGAGCGTCACATCTTCGCAACCGTCCGGGACCAGCTCCCGTACGGCCGAAGCCACCCGCGGCGAGGTCGAAGCGTGCCTGCGCGCGGGCATCCACGCGGTCTATCAACCGATCGTCGACCTCGCGACGCGGGAGACGATTGCGTTCGAGGCGCTCGCGCGGCCACCGGCGGGTGCCGCGTTCGAGTCGCCCGGACCGTTGTTCGCCGCGGCCAAGCGCGTCGGGTTGGTCGCCGAGCTCGACTTCGCGTGTCGCCGGGCCGCGATCGAAGGTGCGGCATCCCTGCCGCCGGGGGCGACCTTGTTCGTGAACATCGAGCCCGAGGTCATCGGCGCGACCCCGCCCGAGCAGCACGCGTCGCTGTTCGAGTCGGCGCCGGACGGCCTGCACGTCGTCCTCGAGATCACCGAACGGGCGCTCACCGACCGCACGCCCGAGTTGCTCGTCGCGGTGGAGGCCGCGCGCGCCGCGGGACGCAGCATCGCGATCGACGACGTCGGAACGAATCCCGAAGCGGTCGCCTTGTTGCCGTTCGTCCGTCCGGACGTGCTCCGCATCGACGGATCACTCGTGCAGGGGGGAGCGGGCCGTAAGGCGGCGTATGTCGCGGTCGCGGTACGCGCCTACGCGGAACAGACGGGCGCGATGGTGCTCGCCGAGTGCATCGAAGATGCCGCGCACCTCGATGCCGCGCTCGCATTCGGCGCGACTGCCGGACAGGGGTGGCTGTTCGGACGGCCCGGACCGATTCCCGCGGGCACCGCGCTCCACTCGTCGGTTCGTCGGCTGACGCTACCGGCACTCGAACACGCCGCCACGTCACCGTTCTGCGCGCTGCGCGCCGCGGGCGCGGAGCCGCGCGTAGCGACGCACGCGGTCGTGAAGGCCATCGGACGTCAACTGGAATCCGAGGCGATTGTGTGTGTCGGTCGGCCCGTCGTGCTGTCGTCGTTCCAGTCGGCGCAACGTTTCTCGGAGGTCACCGAGCACTACGACAGCCTCGGCCACCGGTGCGCGTTCGTCGCGGCCTTCGGTGTGGGTATCGACCCGGCACCGACCCCGGCCGTGCGTGGCATACCAATTGTCGCCGACGATGTGCTCGCCGACGAGTGGGCCGTTGTCGTCACCGGTCCGCGGTTCCAGGGTGCGCTCGTCGCGCGCGACATGGGCGACCCGGGAGGCGGCGACGGCCGGCGTTACGAGTTCGTCGTCACCCACGAAGCCGGGTTGGTGCAGGCCGCGGTCGAGAGCCTGATGCGACGGGTCGTAGCATCGGCTCGTGGCCACCGCCTTTCCTGACGGCTTCTTCACCCGTACGGACGAACAAACGGACACCGCGTTCTACGCGTACCCGCGGTTCGTCACCCACATCGACGACGACGCCATCGCCGCAGTCGGCGCGCTCTACCGCGAACTCGAGATCACCGGCACCGTGCTCGACGTGATGAGTTCATGGGTCTCGCACTTCCTCGACCCGCCCGAACGGCTCGTCGTGCTGGGCATGAACGCAGCCGAACTCGCCGTGAACGAACAAGCAGCGGACGACGTAGTGCACGACCTCAACGCCAACCCGGTGTTGCCGTTCGCCGACGACACGTTCGACCACGCGACGTGTTGCGTGTCGGTCGACTATCTGACCCGCCCGATCGAGGTGTTCCGCGACATCGCCCGCGTGCTGAAGCCGGGTGGCCTGTTCGTGTGCACGTTCTCCAACCGGTTGTTCCCGACCAAGGCGATTCGGGGCTGGTTGCTCACCGACAGCCACGACCACACGCGCATCGTCGGCGAGTACTTCCGCCGCTCCGAGTGCTACGAACCCGCGATCGCGCGCCTGTGCACGCCGGCCGACCACCCCGGCGACCCCCTCTACGGCGTCTGGGCGCCCGCCCGGGCTATTTGATCGAGTCGTAGCAGGCGTTGACGAGGCTGAACGACCGCTGGTCGCCGGCCATGCCCATGTCGAGCTTGTTCATCACGTAGCCGAACGCGAGCTCGGCTTCGGGGTCGCACCAGCCGGCAGACCCGCCCAGTCCGAAGTGTCCGAACGACTGCGGGCCGCCGAGCTGCATGAGCGACGACTGGACGATGAAGCCGAGGCCGAACTGCAGGTCGAGATTCAAGATGACGATGTTGGGTCCCGACGTGCGTTGCGCCGACGCGATCTTCACTTGCTCGGGTGACAGGAGCCGGATGCCGTCGACCTCGCCGATCACCGCTGCGTACATCCGCGCGATCGAACGGGCGTCGCCGATGCCGCCGGCGGCCGGGACTTCGGCGGCGTGCACCGCGCGCGTGTTGAACACGCCGGTGTCTTGGAACGCGCCGCCGGCCGTGAGCGCCTTGCCCAGCAT
>JAWXCJ010000097.1:0-4427 GCA_034408875.1 Actinomycetota bacterium | reverse complement strand
GCACCTCCGGCGCGACCGCGGCGGGCAGGTAGGTCGAGCGGAAGAGCTCGACGTCGAGGTCGGCGATCGCGCTGCCCGGCACCGGGCGGTCGTCAAAACTGAGGTCGGCGGCGCGGCGTCGTTCCCTAAGAACGCGTTCATCGTCGCCAGAAGCGCGTCGTGTCGTCGGCCCGGGCCTCACGTACACGACACCGTCCACCCTGACCGGAGGAGACGGCGACGGCTCGACCCGCACCGAGATGCACGGTTTGCCATCGAACAAGCGGCGATCGACGCTCATGACCGGGATCGGGAGAATCTTGGCCTCGTTGCGAATATTGGAGATCTTCAGGAGTTCATCATCTGATGTGTCGATACGAACCGGCTTGCCGTGTTGGTCGATGCCAATCAGAAGATGCCCGACGCCCTCGGCCCCGAGGTCGTTCGACAGAGCGCAGATGGCCTGGCGGATCTTGTCGCGATCCGACGCTCCCTGCTGGAACTCGATGCGGGCCCGGCTCGCCCGGTTGCGAACCTTCGCCTTCGCCCGCTCGGCCGCGTACGGGTCCGGCCGATCGTCGGTTCTCGTCCGGACGCGACCGCTACCGTTGTCGTCGTCCCGATCGTCCCGCTCGATCACCTCGGGGTACTCCCGCAACCCCAACAGCGCCTGGCCGTCGCCTACCGTGAGCGACCCGGCGTGCAACCCGTCCTGCACCACCTTCGGCAACTCCAACAGCGCGAGCCGACTCGCGACGTGGCGGGCCGATCGGCCGATCCGACGGGCGAGCTCCTTCTGGCTCAGGCCGTGCTCAACCAATCTGAAGTAGCCCGCCGCCTCCTCGATCGCGCTCAGGTCGGCGCGCTGGAGGTTCTCGACCAGCATGATCTCGATGCGCTCGACGTCGGTGAGCGTGCGGATCATGCACGGCACCTCCGCCAGCCCGGCCTTCTGCGCGGCGGCGTGGCGGCGGTGCCCGGCGACGATGATGTAGCCGCCGTCGTCGGCCGGTGACACGACGAGCGGCTCGACCACGCCGACCGCGACGTGATGCTCGCGGCGAGGTCGCGCACGTCGCCGGTGCGGCGCCGCACGTTGTCGGCGGCCGCGACAAGCGAGTCGATGGGAAGCATGGTCATCATCGGTTTGGTCCTTTCATCCGTGCTCGACGAGCAGGCGTTCGCAACGGGTGGGCCATGACGCCGGCCCCCACGGCGTGACAACGAACCGGTCGTCTTCGCGCTCCACGGCGACGACGGTCCCGTCGATCGACGCGATCTCGACCCGACGGCCTTCGAGCGCCGCCGCGCGCGCCTGCGCCGTCGCGAGCGCGAGGTTCGCGAGCACCGGACCGAGCGGCCCACCATCGACCCGCACCCGGAACCGCTCCGGCGTCAGCTCACCCTCGGCCGCGAACATCCGAGGCGCACCCCACACCAGCCGCCGACTCATCGGTCCGCTCCCGCAGGGAGCGGCGAGTCTGTGACCGTTGGTATCGCGTCGGGGTTGCCCGTAGCCGGGCAACGTGGCCCAGCTACGAACGCGGGTCGCCACGAACAACGTCGCAGCCGCGCTCTCCACTGACTCCGAGAATGGACAGGGCCGCGTGTCGCGTTCTCGACTCGCACCGCGCTTATCCAGTACATGGACGCCGCCGACGAGCACAACCCCGCGCCGATCGCGGAGCTCGCGACAACGGTCGGCAGTGGTGCCGCCTCGACCGCCGCAGTCGTGTCGGTGCGCGAGGCCGCCGTCGTACTCGGAATCTCGCGGGCGTTCGCCTACGAGCTGGTCGCCCGCGGGAAGCTCGCGCACCTTCGCCTCGGACGAAGGATCGTCATCCCGAGGCGGGCGATCGAGTCAATGATCGCCGAGGCCAGCGCGAACGAGCCTCACCGCGATGAGTCGGCCGGCGCGCCGTCGAGGTGAAGGCCGATCGCATCGGCGGCGGCGCGATCAGACGCCTTACGGCCGTGCGCGTAGAGGTTCGTCGTCTGCAAGTCCCGATGCCCCAACCGGTCGCGGATCGAAGGCAACGGCACGCCCAAGTCCGCGAGCATCGTGCCGTGGTAGTGGCGAAGATCATGCAGGCGAACTCCCGCCACACCCGCGTGCCGAGCAACGCGACGAAACGTCGCGGTCACGGCGTCGGGGTGCCAGGCGCGCGCCCCGGCCGGGTCGTCGCTGAAGAGGTAGGCGTCGCCTGCGTAGGAGACACCTGCGGCGAGTGCCCGTTCGACGGCCGCTCTGCGCAAGTCGCCCAACGCGACGATCGAACCGTGATCGAGCGCGATCACGCGTCCCTGGTGCGACTTGGTGTCCTTCTCGACGAGCACGGTGGAATCGGTGTCGCTCGAAGCGATCGAACGCTGCACGCTCAGCTCGCCGAGCTCGATGTCGACATCAGACCAGCGAAGGCCACACAGCTCGCCCCGACGGGCTCCCGTCGCCGCCGCCAGGCGCAGATAGGTACCGAACTCCAGCGAGTACCGCGCGGCCGCTTCGAGCAACCGCGCGACATCTTCGGGATCGGGGGCGCTGACGTGTCGAGTGTGAATGCGAGGCAAGCGCGCTCGCTCGGCCGGCGACGAGGCGATCCAGCCCCAGCGCAGCGCGGTCGCCAGCATGCCGGAGATGACCGCATGGATGTGGCGGATCGAGCGCGGTGCCAGCGGACCCCCACCGGGTGCAACGCCCTTGCCCAGATCCACGTAGTACCGGTCGAGCTCCTGGGTCGACAGGCGCGTCAGCCGCTTGGCTCCGAGCGCGGGCAGGATGCGCCTGTCGAGCAGCCGGCGATACCCGCGGCGCGTGGTTGGGGACAGGTCCGGCGAGACGGTCTCCCACCACGCCTCGGCGAGCGACTCGATGGTTGTGCTCGTCGGTGCGTTGCGCTTGCCGGCCTGGACCTCGGCGATGAGCGCCGACAGGCGGCGCTCGGCGTCCCGCTTCGTCCCGCGCACGACCTCGTAGACGTACCGGCGGCGGCCACCCGATGTCCGGCCCATGTAAACCGCCAGCTGCCAGCCGGTGCCCCGCTTCCGCACGGATCCCTGCATCCTCGCCACCCTCAACGGCAGCCCCGGAGCCCCTGCCGGGCGCAAGGGATTGTCACCGGGGATTGTCAAGAGCGTAGATCACACGCCTGGGATTCGCCAGAGACTCCTCTGACCAGGACCTTCGTGCGTGGGCCCGGATGGGATCGAACCATCGACCGAGGGATTATGAGTCCCCTGCTCTGACCACTGAGCTACGGGCCCGGATGGCGCGGCAAGTTAGCGCGGCGCGACGGGCGGGCTGCGCTGTCATTGCGTCCGAGGTCGCGGACGCAGAAACACCGACCCGACCAGGGCCGCCGCTCCGGCGAGCGCGACCGCGGCGCCGATCCCGAGATCGGTGACACCGCTCAACCGGGCGAAGACGACAACCGTTACCGCGGTGACGATCGCGGCGGCCACCGCGACGATGCGAGCGGCCCGGCTCGGCACCCCGGCCACGCCGAACACGACCCAGCTCACGGCGCCCAACGCGGGTATGAGGTACCACAGGATCGTCAGCCGGGCGGCCGAGAGGCCCGGAATGTCGTTACCGAACGCGACGAGGGTGTCGACGAGGTCGTGGCCGCGGAGGCGGTTGCCCGGCCCGCGCCGGACCCAGGGCAGAAACGCCGACGCGAGCAACGCGACGCCCCCGGCCGGCCACACCCATTCGGCCGGCCGGAGCCGCCGCATCACGGACCCGTCGGATTCGGGGCGAGTTGAGGGATCGCCGGGGTCGGGGGCGCGCCCACGGAGTCGCCCGGCGCGGTGGCACTTCCGGAGAACGTGAAGCCGAACGAACCGTTGCCGGTCAACGTGACGATCACCGTGTACGTCCCGTCGAGCGGAAGCGTCACCGGCCCACCATCGAAGAGGACGTCGCCGCCGTCGATCACGCTCCCGTCGGGCCCGATCAACGTGGTGTAGAACCCGTAGCCCGTGCCGGCGGGCGCGACGAGTTTTCCGACGATCTGCTGCCCGGCAACGCCGGTGAACGCGTACACCCGGGAGAACTCGTCGACGACGTCCACGGTAAGGGGCTGGCCGAGGGCAACCGTCTCGTCGGGCGTCGGTAGCGGCGCGACGTCCTCGACCGTTACCGACGCGGAGTCGTCATACTCATCTTCGATATACCGAGGCTCGAGCGCGTACGCGGGGGCGTCGGCGACGTCCCAGATGGTGTACGGGAACTGCGAGTACTCGTACACGACCACCTTGTACGTGCCGTCGACGGGCAGCGTGACGCTCTCACCGTCGAACAGACCCCACGCGTCGAGGTTCTCGCCGTCCGGCGCGTAGATCTCGGCGCTGCTGTACCCGTTGTTGTCCTCGGTACCGACGACTCCGATGATCTCCTGGCCGGCGCGGCCTTCGAGGCTGAACACCCGGACGCCGCCCTGCGGTTCGAT
>JAWXCJ010000096.1:0-7830 GCA_034408875.1 Actinomycetota bacterium | reverse complement strand
GGCTCCCTCGCTGCGCCGTCCGTGGCTCCGCTGCGTCCGCACGGCCTCTATGGCTCCCTCGCTGCGCCGTCCGTGGCTCCGCTGCGTCCGCACGGCCTCAGTTCACGGCGCGGCCGTGGCCCTCCCAGTACGGGGCCCGCAACTCGCGCTTGAGCACCTTCATTGCGCCCGACAGCGGAAGCGGTTCCGCCCGGAACTCGACGGTTTTCGGCACCTTGTACCCGGCGATGGCCTCGCGCGCATGAGCAATGATGTCGGCTTCGGTCGCTTCGGCACCTGGGTGCAACACGACGATCGCGTGCACCGCTTCGCCCCACTTCTCGTCAGGCACGCCGATCACGGCGACCTGCGCGACCGCCTCGTGCGTTGCGATCGCGTTCTCGACTTCGACGGAGTACACGTTTTCGCCACCGGTGACGATCATGTCCTTCACGCGGTCGACCAGGTACAGGTAACCGTGCTCGTCGAGATACCCCGCGTCGCCGGTGTGGTACCACCCGCCCCGGAACGCCTCTTCGGTCGCTTCGGGCTTGTTCCAGTACTCGGTCATGAAGTTGCCGGCGCGGGCGCACACTTCGCCGTTCTCGCCCCGGGGCATCACTTTGCCGTCGGGGTCCTGGATCGTCAGCGCGATGCCCGGTACCGCGCGGCCGGCCGAACGCAGTAACGCGCCGCCGCGGCGGTGCTCGTCGGGTCCGAGCATGGTCAACACTGCCGACGCTTCGGTCATGCCGTAGCCCTGGTACACCTCGATGTCCGGGTACATCGCCAGCACCTTCTCGAGCAGCGCGGTAGGCATCGGCGAGGCGCCGTAGATCAACTGCTGCAACGACGCGAGACGCTCGGGCTTGAAGTCGGGATGGTTCACGAGCAGACCGACCATCGTGGGCACCATGACGGTCATCGTCACGCCGTGCGTCTCGATGGCGGTCATGACCGCGACCGGGTCGAACACGGGAACGATGGCCGACGTACCGCCCTGCGCGGGAATGCCGAGAATGCCGCCCATCGACGCGGCGTGGAACATCGGCGTCTGGTGGAGGTACACCGCGGACTCGTCCATCCCGAACGCGGTGGCGACGTGGTACAGGTTCAGCATCTCGGCGCGCTGGTCGAGGAGCACGCCCTTCGGGAGCCCCGTCGTGCCGCCCGTGTACATCAACACGACCGGGTCGTCTTCCTCGGGTTCCTCCGGAATCGAAGGTGCCGCCGCGGCAAGCAGGTCCTCGTACTTCGCGTCGTGGGGTACGTCGCCGGCGCCGATCAACACGACCTGCTCGATCGCCGTCTCGCCGCGCACCTGGTCGATGACGCCGGCGAAGAACGAGTCGACGAAGCAGACCTTCGTCCCGGAGTCGGCGAGGATGTACGCCAACTCTTTCGGGGCGAGGCGCAGGTTCAACGGGTTGATGACACCGGCACCGAGAAACGCGGCGTGGTACAGCTCGAGGAACGCCAGGCTGTTGAGTGCCATCACCGCGAAGCGGTCGGACCGGGCGACACCCAGCCCGGCCAGGGCATCGGCCGCGCGAGTCACCCGGTCGAGGTGCTGCCCGTAAGTGGTCGGTGTGGCGCCGAGGAACGCGACCTTGTCGGGCTGCCGCTCGACGACGGGGATCAACTGGCGGTGGTATACGAGTTCTTTCACGAGTTCGACGCTACTCCGCACAGGCGCAACACTGTCGAGATCGAAACCGACGACACGCTCGAGACCGGCTCCGGACCCGCCACACCGTCGGGCGACAACATCCTGAACGACTTCGCCCGGGGCGAAGCCGACGGCTTCCGGGCGCTGGCCGCCGCCCGCGGCGAACGGGTCTACGAGGATGCCGACCTGGCGCTGGTGCTGACCGACGGGGAGTCACCGACGCCGTTCGGCGACGTCGCGTTGCTCCAGCGTCCGACACCCGACCTGGGTGCCCACGGATTCGGACTCGTCGGCCATCCGCCGTTCATGTACCGCCCCGCCGGCTCGATCCCCGAAGCGCTGCCGCCCGGTCTGCGCATCGGCGCGGTCGGCGACGCAACCGAAGCCGCGGCATACGAGGACGTCCTGGTCCATGCGTACCCGGTTCCGGAACTGGAGCCGTTCTCGCCGGGTTGCTTCCTGCCGGCACCCGCGGGCGCGGGGTCGGCAAGGCGATGACGATCCGGGCGACGAATTATGCGTCGCGTCCGGCGGTGCTCAACGCGAGCGACGCGGGGCGCCCGACCTACGAGCGCCTCGGGTACATCCCGATCTCGCGCTGCACGCTCTGGGCCGGGCACCGCGGCCGCTAGTTCACACGCCGAACTTCGTCGCCCGCACGATCGCGATCGCCTCGGGCTCGCCGTCGATGGCGACTGCGGCCGCTTCTTTGCGCCCACTCATGAACAACACCAGTTCGCCGGGCTCGCCGGTCACGGTGACCATCGGCTGCACGTCCTTGATGACGCGCGTCCGCGAGTCAGGGGTCAGGAGGGTCAGCCCCGCGCCCTTGATGCGCCGCCCACTGATCAACGACGCCAACTTCAGTGAATCCCAGAGAATCCCGTCGGTTTCCTCGTCGAGCACTCGGGGCCCGTCGCCGCGCGCCCGGCGAATGTCTTCGTGGTGGATCCAGTTCTCGTTCACGTTGGCCCGGGCCATGGGACCGGCCCGGTGCAAGAACGGTGGCCCGCTCCGGAGCTTGTCGACCATCCACTCGTAGCCCTTGGCCTCGAGCTGGTGCATGACGTTGTCGAGGTGCTTCGCCAGCGGAGGCACGAACATGCCGAGCGCGGCGTCGGGCCGCGTCTCTCGCGCCACCATGTGCGCGGCCAAGTCGGCTGTGAGCCAGCCGTCGCACAGCGTCGGCGCGTCGGGTCCGACCTCGGCGAAGGTGTCACACAGCGCCGCCCGTTCGCGCTGCATGACTTCCAACACGCTCATGCATAACTCCGCAGCTCGACGGTGTTCCCGTCGGGGTCGTGCACGTACAGGCTCGACGCGTAACCCTGCGCACCGAACAGGCCATCGGCCCGCTTCGCGCCGGCAAACTGCTGCGCTAGTTCGTCGAGGTCGGCCGGTTCGATCACGAGGCAGAAGTGGTCGAGGTTCGTACCGTCGTGCGCACCGGGAAACAGGTCGATCACCGTTGTCGGCGTGACGCGCACGGACGGGAACGGCACGGTTCCCTGGCGCCATTCGTCGAGACGTTCGGGTGAAAGACCCAACGTGTCGCAGTAGAAATCGATCGACTTCTCGACGTCGGCGCATTTCAACACGATGTGATCGAGCCCCACGACCTTGACAACCGGCATGCCGGCGAGGCTACCGCTACCTCGGCAGGCCGAGCATGCGATCACCGATGATCGTGCGCTGCACTTCGGACGTGCCGCCCGCGATCGAGGCCGCCTTCGACCACAACCACTGCCGTTGCCAGAACCCGCCGCCGGGATTGTCGGCCGCGGCCCACCACAGCGGCGCGGCCGGGCCGACGACGTCGAGCGCGCGGGCCGAGAGTGCCTGCGTCATGTCGCTCCACGCGAGTTTCGTCACGCTCGATTCGGGCCCGGGTTCGATGCCCTTGGCGAGCCGCGACAGCGTGCGCCAGTTGTGCAGGCGCAGCACGCGCAGCTCGACGAACGACTGCGCGAGTTCGTCGGTGAGAGCGACGTCGTCGAGGAGTCCGCGTGCGTGCGCGAGCTGCCACAGCTCGTCGAGGTACACCTCGTGCACGACTTGCTCCTTGAACGGGAACGCCGTACCCCGTTCGTGGGCGAGCGTTGTGTTGGCGACCGCCCACCCGTTGTGCAGGGCGCCGACGAGGTGGTCGTCGGGTACGAAGACCTCGTCGAAGAACACCTCGTTGAACTCCGCGTCACCCGTGAGCTGCACCAGGGGCCGGACTTCGATGCCCGGTGCCGTCATGTCGACGACGAGATACGAGATGCCCTTGTGCTTCGGAACGTCGACGTCGGTGCGGGCGAGGCAGATCCCCCACCGGGCGAACTGCGCGTACGACGTCCACACCTTCTGGCCCGACACCAGCCAGCCGTCGTCGACGCGCACGGCCCGGGTCTGGAGCGACGCGAGGTCCGAACCCGCGTCGGGTTCGCTGAACAGCTGGCACCAGATCTCTTCGGCGGTAAGGATCGCCGGGAGCCAGCGCCGCTTCTGCTCGTCGGTGCCGTGCGCGAGGAGCGTCGGCCCGGCCAGGTTGATCCCCACCCGGTTGATCGGTTGGAGCGCGCGCGAGCGCGCGTACTCCATGTTGAAGATCGCGACCTGCACCGGCGACGCGCCGCGTCCGCCGTACGCCTCGGGCCAATGAATGCCGACCCAGCGCCCTGCGGCCAGCTGCGCCTGCCAGGACCGGCCGAACTCGACCTCGTCGGCGATGGTCTCGAAACGGGGCGGGACTTCGACGTGCGTCGCGAGCCAGCCTCGCACTTCGTGGGCGAATGCCTGTTCCTCGGGTGTGAACGCGAGATCCATCAGAGATCCCAGAACCGTTCGCGCCCGTAGGCGACAAACGACGCGCGCAACGCTTCCTCGTCGGCTGCGTCGAAGGGTCCGACGCCCTGGGTGTTGACGATCTCGCCCGCACACTCATCGGCATTGAGCACGCGCCCGCGCTCGTCGATGAGGGCGCGCACCTTCTCGGTGCCGTCGTCGGTAACGATCTTGACGTGGTCGGGCGCGATATCGAAGCGGCGGGAGAATGACGCGACGGTCGCGGGCGAGCCCTCGTTGCCGAATGCGACCCGCAACGCGTTGTCGGCGTCGTCGGACCGTTCGGGTTGCGCCAGGAGATACGCCAGCGGCTTGCCCGTGTAGTTGAAGTACGTCGCGCCGTACCTCCGAACGTCGGAAAGCCAGCGCGACGCCGAGAACCGCCGCCCCAACCCGACCGCGCACGGCGCGACGAGCGCCGGCGCCCACCCGACCTGCACGGCGTTCGAGTGAAACAGCGGCATGCACACGTACCCGACGTCGGACGGCCCGATGTCCATGATCATGCGCATGCGGTTGCCGGTGACGAGCAGCCGCCGTTGCGAGCAGATCACCGCCTCGGGCGCGTCGGAGGTGCCCGACGTGAAGATCAGCGCCCAGATCGCGTCGACATCGGGTTCGCAGCCCGGGTCGGCGGTCGAGGCGCCGGCGAGCGCGTCGTCGAGTGACGCGCCGAGAACGGGGGGCGGGTCGTCGTCGTCGGCGAAGCACGTCGACGTGAGCACCGGCGGAAGCCCGTCCGCGATCGCTGCCAGCAGCGCTTCGTGGCGGGGCTCGGTGATGATCAGCCCGCAGTCGGTGTGCGCGACGTCGCGCAGGAGGTGCTCGCCGCGGCGGGTGTGGTTCAGTCCGACGACCGCCGCACCGATGGGCGCGGCGCCGCCGAACGCGAAGAGGTGGTCGGGCGTGTTGTCGAGCAGGACGGCGACGTGGCGCGGACCCGAGTCGGGCAGCCGCTCCAGCAGAAGGTTGGCGTACCGGCACGACTCGGCGAAGTAGTCGGCGTGCGTCCAGACCCGGTCCTCGAACCTGACGGCGACCCGATCGCCGTGCTCGGCCGCGTTGCGGCGCAGCAGAGCCGCGGCGTTGGGAGCGACGAGCGGCGCCTGCCCGGGAGCGGGGACCGACCGCGACCGAAGACCTGACATCGGTGTCAGATCCTAGGTCTTGACCCCGCAGGACGGTGGTGGGTCAGTTTGACGGACATAAGTGACGCCAGCTCACCACCGATGGCCTCGGCTCAACCTCGCCCGGCCGCATCAGACGCTCACGAAGCGCGCTGGATGCAAGACAACCCCGGCGATGGCCGCAGGCGTTTAGCGACACCCGTGGACGGTTCACGACCTCGTCGCTTTACTCGACCACTACGCCGCGGTCGCGGCCTGATGCGGCCGTCAGCCGTCGTGCCGCTTGACGAACTCGTTCACGCCCTTCAGGGCGCGCTACGAGAAATCGTTATCTCCGACGGCGCGATCCCGGTGCGCTCTCGTCGTGCGCGTCACGTTCGACGCGGTGCTGCTCTTCGTTGAGGTCGACAATGTTCCGGTCGATGAGGTCCGCTTGGTCGTCGTCGTGGTCGCCGCCGTCTTCTTCTTCACCGAGCCATTCCTTCCGGGAGATGTTCGCCTGAGACAGGAGCCGTTTGAGCAGCTCCACGCCGATGTCCTTCTTCTTGTGCGCGTTCGGGAGAGAGAGGGTGAGACCGTCCTTACGCATGAACTCGGGATGCTTCGCGCCGGTGCGCTCGGGCGGCTGAAGGGGCCCCTCGAAACCCCATTCCTTTCGCAAACGCTTGATGAAATCGGACCTCTTCACGGGTCCGAGACGCGCCACGTCGCATGGTCCTTAGAGGCCGTTGAGGTCCCATCCGTCGACCTCCGGGATGTCGTTGGCATGCTCGTGTACACGGAGCAGCGCCCATGAGCACAGAACCGCTTCCAGTTCCTCGCGCGCCTTGTCTGCCGACTCGCCCTCGGCCCAGGGACCATCGATTCCCGCCACGTCGGCGTAGATCAAGCCGTCACCGAGCGGCGCGTAGCGCTCGTGACGCGCGGCGGCCTTCGCCCAGCACCCAACCAGCCGTTCGACCACCGCAGAGACCGGTGCGAGATCGTCCTCGCCAGCGGGAGGCGCGCCAACCTCCTTCGTCCAAGACGCGATGAGAACGAGCGCGCGATCATCCGAGGCCACGCACTCTGCGGACTCTTCTTCATCGGTTCCGTCGAAGAATGACTGGCCCAGGGCAAGCGCCACTACTGCCTCTGCAACTCATCAGGTGCCGAAACGTTCAAGACCTGCTGCGACTTGACGAAGTACGCCGGGTTGCCTTGATCGTCGTACTTGCCATCGACGCGCATGATCTCGGTGACGACGAGCTTCATGCGAATAACGGAGCCGTCGTCAGCGAGGTACTCGTTCCAGTACTCGCCGGTTGATCGGAAGCCGACCTCGGTTACCTCGGTTGGTCCGACGCCCGGGATCTCGATCTTCTTCTTGCGCTCCACGCTCTCACACCCCCCCGCCCACTTCGGGCGAGATCGTACGCGGGCGGCGCTCGATACGCACGCCCATCCATCTGTTGTTCCCGTCATCGTCGCGCATCATTCGTCCCGTCCGGGCGTCGGGACTTCATCGGCATCCTCGGCGTCGCGGATAAAGATCCGCTCGGAGGCGTGCCAGATACCTCTACAAACCGCCTCGGACCTGCCTAGCAGGGGCCTCTCGCCGCCCAATGGCGAGGGCCGACGGATAGCCGGTGAACAAACCCCATCCGCTTGGTTGAGTTGGTCAAGTTCGCAGGACGTCGGCTACCGCGACCCTCTCCGAAGGCCAACCGTCAGGATGACCGCTTCGTTCCCGAGATGGGGTCACTACCCGCAGGACATCGTTCCGGTTGACGTATTTCGTGTCACTCCCGCCGCGGCGCGGCGAACTGGCCTTCGTGTTCGGCGCGGTGGTGGCGCCAACATTTGAGTGTGTAGTTGGCGAGGTCGCTGGTGCCGCCGTCGGCCCAGTGTGTGATGTGATGCGCTTCGCACCAGCCGGGCCCGGCGGTACAGCCGTCGGTCTGGCAGTGCCGGTCGCGGGCGACGAGGGCCCGCCATTGGGCGGTGGTCACGGTCCGCGTCGAACGGCCGACGTCGAGGACCTGTGATCTCCCCGTGGTGAGGATGCGGTGCACGTTGCAATCACACGTCATGCGCTGCAGGGTGGCGGCGGAGACGGCACCGACGTGTGCGAGATCGGCGCGGACGTCGGCAACGACGTCGGTGTGGCCGTGGGAGGCGAGGACGTCGAGGTCGACGCAGATCCCGACGTGGGCGAGGCCCCGGTTACGGCCGGTGGGTTCGGCG